>CBINKC010000046.1:0-28150 GCA_966251135.1 uncultured Burkholderiaceae bacterium | reverse complement strand
GGCTGCGCGCGAGCTGTACGCCTCACTCGGTTTCGAGGAAATCCCGCCTTACTACTACAACCCCATTCCCGGTGCGCACTACCTCAAAGCGACGCTCGGGGTTACATCGTCGCAGTACTGACCCGGCGTCTGCCGGAGGGAGGTGATTGCATGAACGCTTTCCGGCAGTTGCTCAAGGCCTCGGGGGCACATCCTCCCGTCGGTACCTGGATCACCTCCGCGAGTCCGCTCGTCGCCGAGGCGATCGGCTGGTGCGGGTTCGACTGGGGCCTGGTCGACATGGAGCATGCGCCGCTGGACGTGCACGGCGTGGTGCAGGTCCTGCAGGCTCTGGCTGGCACCAAGATGTTGCCTGTCGTGCGCGTGCCCTGGAACGAGCCCGTGGTCGTCAAGCGCGTGCTGGATGCGGGCGCCGCGACCGTGATGTTCCCCTTTGTGCAAAGCGCGGACGAGGCCCGCCGCGCGGTGGCGGCCACCCGCTATCCGCCGATCGGGGTGCGCGGCATGGCCGCCGGCTGCCGTGCCACGCGTTTCGGTACCTTGTCGAACTACTTCCGCGGCGCCAACCAGAACATCGGCGTCATTGCGCAAATCGAAACGCCTCAGGCCGTCGAGCGCGTGGACGAGATCGCCGAGGTCGAGGGTGTGGACGCGCTCTTCGTGGGCCCCGGCGACCTCTCGGCGGCCCTCGGCCACATTGGCGAGCTGACGCATCCGGCCGTGATGCGGCTCATGGCCCAGGCGGTACAGCGCTGCAAGGCCCTGGGTCGCCCCGTCGGCACGCTGGGCGCGAGCCCGGAGGCGGTGGCGCAGTACCGCGCCCTGGGGTTCGACTTCGTGGCCGTGTCCTCGGACATTGGCTTCATGATCCGCGGCGCCCAAGCTGCCATCGCTGCGCTGCGCACCCCGGGTTCGGAGCATGTGCATTCCCTGTCCGCCGGAACCGAGCAACCCACCCCCTGATGCACGCCATGCCCTTGAACACGACCATCGCGAGCCTCTCCGTCTTCGAACTGCACGCCGGCGCGCTGCGCCTGGCCGTGCGTCCCGACCTCGGGGGGTGCGTCGCTGGCTTCTGGCATCGCGACACACCCATCCTGAGGTCCACGCCGCCGGGCCAGCTCGCTGATGCGCGCCTTTCGGGCTGCTTTCCGCTCGTGCCGTATTCCAACCGGCTGGGCTTGCGGCGTTTTCGCTGGAAAGGGCGCGACCACACCACACTGCCGAATTTCGGCGACCCCCTTCATTCACTGCACGGCCTGGGGTGGATGCGCCCGTGGCAGGTGATCTCGCACAGCGCCGTCGACATCGAACTGCAGCTCGCGCATGAAAGCGATGACCACTGGCCCTTTGCCTTCGAGGCGCGCCAGTTCTACTCGCTCTCGCCGCAGTCGCTCCATGCGCAGATCAGCATCACGAACACCGGCGACGAGGTGCAGCCTGCCGGGCTCGGGTGGCATCCATACTTCCCGCGCCGCTTGCGCAGCCGCCTCCACATCGAGTGCGGTGATCGTTGGGACAACGATGCGACCGGCCTGCCGGTGCGCAAAGTGGCGCAGCCCGGCATCGATGCTGATGTCGCGCACCTCGAATTCGACAACGTGTTCGATCGCTGGAGCGGGCCGGCGCGTCTGCGCGACGAAGTCTTCTCGTTACAGCTTCGGTCCTCGCTGGACCACCTGGTCGTCTACACGCCGCAGAACGAGAGCTGGTTCTGTGTCGAGCCTGTGAGTCACGTTAACAACGCCATCCACATGGCCGACCCGGCGGCCCACGGCTTGCGCGCGCTCCGGCCCGGCGAGCGTTTCGATGCCACCATGACGCTGGCCGTGGCGGTGTTGTGATCCCCGGGCCTGACCCCGACGTGCGCGTCGCGGTGTCGCCGCCCAGCGCACTTGGGGAGTCACCCTTCTGGCACCCTCGCGAGCAGTGCCTCTACTGGTGCGACATCGCGGGGTGCACGCTCAATCGATTGGAACCTGCAGGTGCCGCGATCACACAGTGGCGTTTCGACTGCGAGCCCGGCAGTTGTGCGCCACGACTCGATGGTGCACTCCTGATCGCCATGCGTGACGGCCTGTGGTGCTTCGATCCGGCGACCGGGCGGCGCAACCTACTGGCCGCTGCGCCCTACGACCGCGCACGCGAGCGTTTCAACGACGGCAAGTGCGACCCGCAGGGCCGCTTCTGGATCGGCACCATCTACGAGCCGCGCGAACCGCCCCTGGCTGCGCTGTACTGCTACGAGCGAGGCCGCTTTCAGCGCAAGGCCGAGGGCGTGACCACATCCAACGGCCTGGCGTGGAGCCCTGATGGCCGCACCATGTACTGGAGCGACACCCGAGCCCACACGGTCTACGCCTTCGACTTCGAGTCCGCTACCGGCGCCTTGTCCCGTCGTCGTGTCTTCGCCCGCTTCCCTGCCAAGGAGCTTAAGCAGGACGTTTCATCCTATGGCGGGCGCCCTGATGGCGCTGCGGTCGATGTTGAAGGCTGCTACTGGGTGGCGATGTTCGAAGGACAGCGCCTCCTGCGTTTGGCGCCTACGGGCGAGTGCGTGCGTGAGCTGCGGTTGCCCGTGCGCTGCCCCACCATGCCCTGTTTCGGTGATCTCGATCTGAAGACGATGTACATCACCACTGCGCGCGAGAACCGGTCCCAAGCCGAACTGGCCGAGCAGCCGTGGGCCGGCTGCGTGCTGTCCGTGCGCGTGGACGTGCCTGGGCTGCCGGTGAACATCGGCCGCTGATCATTGCCCCGAGGGACCGGCACTCCGTGCTGCCTAGGTCTGGCATCTGCGCCATGCCGAGGCGCTTGCACCGCAAGTCGTACTTGTCCCTTCGAGCGAACATTTGCGGCGGCCGCAGCAGGCGAGACACGTCGCATCAGGCGCGGCCGGGCGGCCGGGTTTGCACGTATATAATCCCGCGGCTTTGTCGACACCGACCGTGACTCCTGCCGTGATTCCACCCTGGGATGATTCCCGAGATTGCGGCAGCGGGAACGATGGGGTGGAGGAGCCGCCTTTCAAGCCGCTAACGCCCGATGAGGCACGGGCCTGGAGGGCCAAGCACCCGCTGACGTCGCCTTGGCGGGTGGTTGCGGCGCAAGCCGTTGCTGGCGTGGTGTGTGCCTTCCTTGCGTGGGCCATCACGAGCCGCAGCGGTACGGCTTGGTCGGCGCTGTACGGTGCGGCCGCCATCGTCCTTCCGAGCGCCCTGCTGGCGCGCGGAATGACAAGGCGAACCAGTTCCAACCCGGGCACGGCTGTGTTCGGGTTCATGTTCTGGGAGATGGTGAAAGTTGCTGCGGCGGTCGCCATGCTGGTGGCCGCTCCAAGAGTGGTACCCGATCTGAGTTGGCCGGCGCTGCTGGTCGCCATGATCGTGTCCGTAAAGGTGAGTTGGCTGGCGCTGCTGTGGTGGCGTCGTCCAGCGGGTTGAACGACAAACAGACTGATTCCAGATGGCTGCCGAAGCTCAAGCTGAACATGCGACCGAGGCTCTGACCGCGGGCAAGTACATCCAGCACCACCTGACGCATCTGCGCTCTGCCGAGCAGACCGACATCATCGACTTCTCGGTGTTCAACCTGGACACCCTCTTCTGGTCGGTGCTGGTGGGTGTGGTGGGCCTGTGGGTGCTGCTGACTGTGGCCCGTCGCGTCACCTCTGGTGTGCCGGGCCGTCTGCAGGCGGCCGTCGAGATCGTGCTCGAGATGGTCGACAACCAGGCCAAGTCCATCGTGCACAACGCCCAGTCGCGCAAGTTCGTCGGCCCGCTGGCGCTCACCGTATTCATCTGGATCTGGCTGATGAATTCCATGGACTTCCTGCCAGTGGATTTTCTGCCGCGCATCTGGGAGTGGATCTACGGCGCGGCGGGTGGCGATCCGCACCACGCGTACCAACGCGTCGTCCCCACGGCTGACCTTTCGGCCACGCTCGGCATGTCGATCGGCGTGCTGCTGGTGTGCCTGTACTACAACGTCAAGATCAAGGGCTTCGGCGGCTGGATGCACGAGATGGTGTCCGCCCCTTTTGGTGCTCACCCGGTTCTGTGGCCGTTCAACTTCGTCTTTCAGATCATCGAGTTCGTGGCCAAGACCGTCTCGCATGGCATGCGTCTGTTCGGCAACATGTATGCGGGCGAACTCATCTTCATGCTCATCGCGCTGATGGGTGCCGTGGGCTTCTCCTCGCTGACCGGCGTGTCGCTGTGGATCGCCCATGTGATCGCGGGCACCGGCTGGGCGATCTTCCACATCCTGATCGTCACCCTGCAGGCCTTCATCTTCATGATGCTGACCCTGGTCTACGTCGGCCAGGCGCACGAGTCGCACTGACGGCACCGCTTTCCTTTTCACCATCACCTTTCTTCCCCAACTAGGAGTCATCCATGGAAAACGTTCTGGGTCTTGTTGCTCTCGCCGCCGGTCTGATCATTGGTCTGGGCGCCATCGGTGCTTGCATCGGCATCGGCATCATGGGCAGCAAATACCTTGAATCGGCGGCTCGTCAGCCCGAGCTCATGAATGAGCTGCAGACCAAGATGTTCCTGCTGGCGGGTCTGATCGATGCGGCGTTCCTGATCGGCGTGGGTATCGCGATGATGTTCGCCTTCGCCAACCCGTTCGTGCTCCAGTAATCCGCGAACGTCTCTCCAACCTAGCTGCAAGAAAGGTGTTGCCGTGAGCATCAACGCAACCCTCCTGGCCCAGCTCGCGGTGTTCTTCATCCTGGCGTGGTTCACGATGCGCTTCGTGTGGCCGCCCGTCACGCGGGCGCTCGATGAGCGTGCCCAGAAGATCGCCGAGGGGCTGTCGGCCGCCGACAAGGCCAAGGCTGACCTGGCTGCCGCGCACAAGCGCGTGGAAGAGCAACTCGCCGCTGCCCGCAACGACGTCAGCCAGCGCCTGGCTGACGCCGAGCGTCTGGCGCAGCAGCTGATCGAGGAAGCCAAGGCCCGCGCGAGCGAGGAGGGCGCCAAGATCGTTGCCGCCGCAAAGGCCGAGGCCGCGCACGAGATCATTCGTGCCCGCGAGGCACTGCGCGACGACGTGGCTGCCCTGGCGATCCGTGCCGCCGAGCAGATCCTGCGTCGCGAGGTCAACCCCGGCGTGCACGCCGAACTGCTGGGCCGGCTGAAGACCGAGCTGTAAGAGAACCATGGCCGAGCTAGCAACCATTGCGCGCCCGTACGCCGAGGCCCTGTTCAGGGCCGCGGGTCCAACCCCCCCGCGCGAGCTGGCTGACCAGCTCGACGCGCTCGCCCAGGTCACCAGCCTGCAGGAGCTGCGCCAGTTTGCCGATAACCCCAAAGTCGAGCCTGAGGCTGTCTACGAGGTCGTCGCGGGTACGCTCAAGTCGGTGAAGCTGTCGTCGCCGGTTCAGAACCTGCTGCGCACGGTCATCGACAACGGCCGCCTGGCTGCCATGCCCGAGATCGCGGCGCAGTATCGTGCCTTGATCAATGAGCAAAGCGGCGTGTCCGATGCCACCGTCTTCAGCGCATTCCCCATCGAAGGCGCGCAGCTTGCCGATGTGGTTGGCTCCCTGGAGAGGCGCTTCAATCGCAAGCTCAACGCCAACGTGGTGGTGGAGCCGCAGCTGATCGGCGGCATTCGCGTGGTGGTCGGGGACGAAGTGCTGGACACCTCGGTCAAGGCCCGTCTCGAGCAAATGAGAGCGGCACTGACCGCGTGACACCCAGCGTTCCAAAGGCGGGCTGCTGCCGGCCCGTGACTGGAGAAAGCAATGCAACTGAATCCCGCTGAAATTTCCGAACTGATCAAGAGCCGTATCGAGGGCCTCGGCGCCACGGCGGACATTCGCAACCAGGGCACCGTGGTGTCCGTAACCGACGGCATCTGCCGCGTCCATGGCCTGTCGGAAGTGATGGCGGGCGAGATGCTGGAGTTCTCCGCCACCCCGGACGGCCAGCCCACCTTCGGCCTCGCGCTCAACCTGGAGCGCGACTCCGTCGGCGCGGTGATCCTGGGCGAGTACGAGCACATCTCCGAAGGCGACACCGTCAAGTGCACGGGCCGCATTCTGGAAGTGCCGGTCGGCCCCGAGCTGATCGGCCGCGTGGTCAACGCCCTGGGCCAGCCGATCGACGGCAAGGGCCCGATCAACGCCAAGCTGACCGACGTGATCGAGAAGGTGGCACCGGGCGTGATCGCACGTCAGTCGGTGAGCCAACCTGTGCAGACCGGCCTGAAGTCCATCGACTCCATGGTGCCGGTCGGCCGCGGCCAGCGGGAGTTGATCATCGGCGACCGCCAGACCGGCAAGTCAGCGGTGGCGATCGACACGATCATCAACCAGAAGGGTCAGAACATGACCTGCGTGTACGTCGCCATCGGGCAAAAGGCGTCCACGATCAAGAACATCGTTCGCGCGCTCGAGCAGAACGGCGCGATGGAGTACACCATCGTCGTGGCCGCCTCGGCCTCCGAGTCCGCCGCCATGCAATACGTGTCCGCGTATTCCGGCTGCACGATGGGCGAGTACTTCCGCGACCGCGGCCAGGACGCGCTCATCATCTATGACGATCTGTCCAAGCAGGCCGTCGCGTACCGCCAGATCTCGCTGCTGCTGCGCCGTCCGCCGGGTCGCGAAGCCTATCCGGGCGACGTGTTCTACCTGCACTCGCGTCTGCTGGAGCGTGCGGCCCGCGTGAACGCCGACTACGTCGAGAAGTTCACCAAGGGTCAGGTGAAGGGCAAGACCGGTTCCCTGACCGCCCTGCCGATCATCGAGACGCAAGCCGGTGACGTGTCGGCTTTCGTGCCGACCAACGTGATCTCCATCACCGACGGCCAGATCTTCCTCGAGACCTCGCTGTTCAATGCCGGCATCCGGCCCGCGATCAACGCCGGTATCTCGGTGTCGCGCGTGGGTGGGGCCGCTCAGACCAAGTTGATCAAGGGTCTGTCGGGCGGTATCCGTACCGACTTGGCGCAGTACCGTGAGCTGGCGGCGTTTGCGCAGTTCGCCTCTGACCTCGACGCTGCCACCCGCAAGCAGCTGGACCGCGGCGCACGCGTGACGGAACTGCTCAAGCAGCCGCAGTATTCGCCGCTGCCCATCAGCCTCATGGCCGCCTCGATCTTCGCGGTCAACAAGGGCTACATGGACGACATCGATGTGAAGAAGGTGCTGGCCTTCGAGCATGGCTTGCACCAGCACCTGAAGTCCAGCCACGCCGCCCTGCTCCAGAAGCTGGAGAACGACAAGGCGATGGACAAGGACGCGGAAGGCGAGCTCACGCGCGCGATCGAGGCGTTCAAGAAGTCCTTCGCCTAAGGAGCCCCGATCATGGCGGTCGGCAAGGAAATACGCGGCAAGATCAAATCGGTGGAGAACACCAAGAAGATCACCAAGGCCATGGAGATGGTTGCCGCGTCGAAGATGCGCAAGGCGCAAGACCGGATGCGCCACGCGCGTCCGTACAGCGACAAGATCCGCAACATCACGGCCAACCTGTCGCAGGCCAACCCGGAGTACCACTCGCCCTACATGCGGGTTACGGCGCAGCCCAAGACGGTCGGCTTCATCCTGGTGACCACCGACAAGGGGCTGTGCGGCGGCCTGAACACCAACATCCTGCGCGCGGTCACCAACAAGATTCGCGAGGTCCAGTCCGCGGGCGGGACCGCGCAGGTGGTGGCGATCGGCAACAAGGGCTTCGGCTTCATGAACCGCATCGGCGCCCAGGTGGTGTCGCATGCGACGCAGCTGGGTGACGCGCCGCAGCTCGACAAGCTGATCGGCCCGGTCAAGGTCATGCTCGATGCCTTCGTCGAGGGCAAGCTGGACGCGGTGTACCTGTGCTACACCAAGTTCATCAACACGATGAAGCAGGAACCGATGGTGGAGCAGCTACTGCCGCTGTCGGGCGAACGGTTCACCCAGACCGCCGAGGAGAAGAAGGCCTACGGCTGGGACTATCTCTACGAGCCCGACGCGCCTACTGTCATCGAAGATCTGATGACCCGCTACATCGAAGCTCTGGTGTACCAGGGGGTGGCCGAGAACATGGCCTCCGAGCAGTCGGCCCGCATGGTGGCAATGAAGGCCGCGACCGACAACGCCGGCAACCTGATCGCCGAGCTCAAGCTGGTCTACAACAAGACCCGCCAAGCGGCCATCACCAAGGAACTCAGCGAGATCGTGAGCGGCGCGGCCGCAGTCTGATCCGCACGGAATACTGAATCAAGGAATCGACATGGCCAACACTCAAAGCCAAGGCAAGATCGTGCAGTGCATCGGCGCGGTCGTGGACGTGGAGTTCCCGCGCGACGACATGCCCAGGGTGTACGACGCGCTCAAGCTCGAAGGCGGCAACCTCACGCTCGAAGTGCAGCAGCAGCTGGGCGACGGCGTGGTGCGCACCATTGCGCTGGGCTCGTCTGACGGCCTGCGCCGCGGCCTGATGGTCACCAATACCGGCCGCCCCATCACGGTGCCGGTGGGCAAGGCGACACTGGGCCGCATCATGGACGTGCTGGGCAACCCCATCGACGAGCGTGGCCCTGTGGCCACCGACTTGACTGCGGCCATTCACCGCAAGGCACCGTCCTACGACGAGCTGAGCCCCTCGCAGGAACTGCTCGAAACGGGCATCAAGGTCATCGACCTGATCTGTCCGTTCGCCAAGGGCGGCAAGGTCGGCCTGTTCGGCGGCGCCGGTGTGGGGAAGACCGTCAACATGATGGAGCTCATCAACAACATCGCCAAGGCGCACTCGGGCTTGTCCGTGTTCGCCGGCGTGGGCGAGCGCACCCGCGAGGGCAACGACTTCTATCACGAGATGATGGAGTCCAAGGTTGTTGTGGACGAGGACCTCTCGCAGTCCAAGGTGTCCATGGTTTACGGTCAGATGAACGAGCCGCCGGGCAACCGCTTGCGCGTGGCGCTGACGGGCCTGACTATCGCCGAGTCGTTCCGCGATGAGGGGCGTGATGTGCTGTTCTTCGTGGACAACATCTACCGCTACACGCTGGCCGGCACGGAAGTGTCTGCCCTGCTGGGCCGCATGCCGTCCGCGGTGGGCTACCAGCCAACGCTTGCCGAAGAGATGGGCCGCCTCCAGGAGCGCATCACATCGACGAAGGTGGGCTCGATCACCTCCATCCAAGCCGTGTACGTGCCCGCCGATGACTTGACCGACCCGTCGCCGGCCACGACGTTCGCCCACCTGGATGCCACCGTCGTGCTGTCGCGTGACATCGCGGCGCTGGGTATCTACCCCGCGGTGGACCCGCTGGACTCTGCCAGCCGCCAGGTCGATCCGAACGTGGTGGGCGAGGAGCACTACAGCACCACCCGTGCCGTGCAAGCGACGCTGCAGCGCTACAAGGAACTGCGCGACATCATCGCGATTCTTGGCATGGACGAGCTGTCGCCCGAGGACAAGCTGGCCGTGGCCCGTGCCCGCAAGATCCAGCGCTTCCTGTCGCAGCCGTTCCACGTGGCCGAGGTGTTCACCGGCACCGCCGGCAAGTATGTGCCGCTGAAGGAAACGATCCGGGGCTTCAAGATGATCGTCAACGGCGAGTGCGACCACTTGCCCGAGCAGGCCTTCTACATGGTCGGCACCATCGACGAAGCGTTCGAGAAGGCCAAGAAGATCCAATAAGCGGCGAGGCCGGCGGCGGGCTGCCGCGGCCGTGCGGGTCGGTGGAATACCGGCTTCGCACGGCAAGCGGCCCGGGTGCCGGCCACGTGCTTCCTGGACCTTTCTTACTGAGTAGGAAGAAGACATGGCCACCATCCACGTCGACGTTGTCTCCGCCGAGGAGCAGATCTTTTCCGGCGAGGCCAAGTTCGTCGCGCTGCCGGGCGAGAACGGCGAACTCGGCATCCTGCCGCGCCACACGCCGCTCATCACGCGCATCAAGCCGGGTGCGGTGCGCATCGAGCGCGCCGATACGGGCGAGGAGGAGTTCGTGTTCGTGGCAGGCGGCATTTTGGAAGTGCAGCCGGGCACGGTCACCGTGCTGGCCGACACCGCCATCCGCGGCAAGGACCTAGACGAGGCCAAGGCCGCCGAGGCCAAGCGTCTCGCCGAGGAGGCGCTGCGCAATGCCAAGAACGACATCGACATCGCTCGTGCGCAAAGCGAGCTGGCGGTACACGCCGCCCAGATCGCTGCGCTGCGCAAGTTCCTGAAGAAGTAACGGCAGTCCGCTTGACTCGAAAGCCCGCCAGGTGCATGCCCGGCGGGCTTTTTGTCCTCCTGGCAGGCTCGCACGAGGAGTGATGACGCCCACGACCGCGCGCAGACGCCGCGTGGCCGCGGGTCGCGCGCGCTGGCGCTGGCACCAGCTTCGCTATGGCTATAGCCGCTCCACCTCGGCGCGCATGCGGCGAACTGGCTGCGGATGCGCCGGATGGGATGGGTGAGCCAGGCAGACATCCCCTGGCGCCCGCGGGATGCGAAATCGTCGCCATCGCCGATGTTCAGCCGTGTCGCCGCGTCGACGAAGTCTCCTTCGGCGACAGGCATCTGCAGTTCCACGTCGGGTTCGTCACATACCGCAACCCCGACCCCGGAAGTTCGCCACAGCGTTACCGCGACGGCGTCGATTGGGAGTACCTTACGCAGCGCCCGTCGGGCGCGTGCTCGACGTCTGCTCAGCTCGCCGGATGCGACCCAAATTGGCCCGTTTGAACATGCTCGCCTTCGCCAGGACACCCCTCTTGGAACTGCGACGCAGATCCGAGAATCGGCCGGAAACCCTCGCAAACGCTTGCCTTCGGCATTCGGATTCCCCGTCGTCTGCCGGACATAGGCTGATCGATTCCGTCAAGGACGGGGCTCTCGGACACTGCGCTCAGCCCAACACGGGAGCGTTCGGCAGTTCGTCGGGGTTGAACTGGTCGGGTGTGGCGGGGAAGTGCTCGACGAGCACGTGGTCCACGGTGTCGATGGCTGCGAGGAGGCCGGCCTCGAAATGGCCTGCACGGAACTGTGCCGCCATGCCCGATACCAGCGAGGTCCACTGCGCGGGCGGCACATGCCGCTTCAGCCCGCGGTCGGCGACGATCTCGATGCGGTGCTCGGCCAGCAGCAGGTAGACGAGGACGCCGTTGTTGTCCTCCGTGTCCCAGACCCGCAGCTTGCCGAACAGCGCGACGGCACGCTCGCGGGCACTGGCGCCGCGCCAGAGGTACGACAGCGGCAGGCCCGCTTCGACGCACACGCGGATTTCTCCCGTGTGGCGGCGCTCGCTGTCGGCCACGCGTTGCTCGATCCGTGCGAGCGCGTCGGATCGGAGCGCACGGCGAATGTCCGACTCGTCGAGCCAGCGGTGGCGCAGCAGGCGCAGCCAGCGGTTCGTGGTGCAGGTCGTGCTCGTCATGGTCACCAGCCTCCCGACGCGCCGCCGCCGCCGAAGTCGCCGCCGCCGCCCGAACTGAATCCGCCGCCCCCACCCCCACCGCCCCATCCACTGCCACCGCCCCAAATCACGGGCGGCCCATGACGACCCAGGCGATGCCCGTGCAGGCCTCGCCCGCGCCGCGCCGAGCCGACGCCGAGGACGCCGACGAGCACCAGCGAGAGCGCGCCCGCCGCGAGGGCCAGCAACAAGCTCGCGCTGAACCACCAGGCGAGCCCGCCCGCGGCCCCACCCGTGGCGAGCGATCCGAGCTTGCGGCCCAGCATGCCGGTGAGCACGGCCCCCAGCACGGGCACGCCGACGAACAGGAACATCGCCAGCTCGTCCCACTGCGGGCCGCGCTCCGCTTCGGGCCGGGAGCCCGGAGCGGGTAGGCCCTCCCCGCGGATGCGCGCGGCGAGGTGGTCCACGGCGCCGTCGAGCCCGCCCGCGAAATCCCCGGCACGAAAGGCGGGGGTGATCTGCTGGTCGATGATGCGGCGCGCCGCCAAGTCCGGGATCGCGCCTTCGAGTGTCTTGGCGATCTCGATGCGCACGCGCCGGTCGTTCTTGGCCACCACGATGACCACGCCATCGCCCACGTCGCGGCGACCGATCTTCCACTCGTCGGCCACGCGCTGGGCATAGGCGGCGATGTCCTCTGGCAGCGTGGTGGGCACCAGCAGCACCACCATCTGCGTGCCGGTCTGCTCTTCCAGCGCCTGCAGCTTCTGGCTCAGCGCGGCGGCCTGCGAGGCCGACAGCGTCGAGGTCTGGTCGATCAGGCGGCCCGACAGCGCGGGCACTGGCAGCACGTCTTGCGCCCACGCGCCGAACGCGGCCAGCCACAGCAGCATGGTCGCGAGCCCGCCGAGCGGCCAGGCTCGCCGGAGTGAGCCGTATGCGTCAGGCATCGGCTGGCGCGGCCTCAGCGCGAGGCCGGCGCGGTAGGTGGCGCGGTAGGTGGCGCGGCGGGCTTGTCGAAGCTCACGGCGGGGGGCGAGCTGATCTGCCCCTCGTTCTGGACCGTGAAGTTCGGCTTGACGTCGTAGCCGAACGCCATGGCGGTGAGGTTGGTGGGGAAGCTGCGAGCGAGCGTGTTGTAGTCGGCCACCGTCTTGATGTAGCGGTTGCGCGCGACGGTGATGCGGTTCTCGGTGCCTTCGAGCTGCACGCGCAGGTCCTGGAAGGCGGCGTTGGCCTTGAGGGTCGGGTACTGTTCGGCCACGACCATCAGCCGGCTCAGCGCGCTGCTCAGCTCGCCCTGGGCACGCTGGAACTTGTTGAAAGCCTCGGGGTTCTCGATGAGCTCCGGCGTGGCCTGGATGCTGGTGGCACGGGAACGGGCCTCGATCACGCGCGTAAGGGTCTCCTGCTCGAAGCTCGCCTCGCCCTTGACCGTGGCGACGATGTTGGGGATGAGGTCGGCGCGGCGCTGGTACTGGTTCAGCACCTCGGACCAGGAGGCCTTCACCTGCTCGTCCAGGCGCTGGAAATCGTTGTAGCCACAACCGGCCAGAATGAGGGCGGCCGTCAAAACGACGACAGCCCGCCAGGATCTCGTGAACATCGGGTTTCCTCCTTGGCGTTTCGTTCGCCATGCTACTGCCACGGTGGCGCGCCCAGGCATTGTGCTCGGTGGTCGACGGCGTTCGCCGGCACCGATGCTGCACGGCATGGCGGGACCGCAGGAGCCGCTGCGCGGTTGTCGCACCGTGCATGCTCGTTGCCGGTGGTGCTGGTGCGCTGAGCGCCGGGGGCTCGAAGGACTGCTCGCGTGCCGCGGGGGCGTCACAGCGAACGTGAACCCTTAGCGCTTCGGGTGCCACTGCGGCAGCGCCTCCACCAGCGCCTGCCTTTGCGTGGCCGGCATGGGCCGCAGATGTGCGATGACCCAGGCGACGTGCTCGACATTCACCTCGCCTGCGTCGGGGCGGCGCAGCAGGCTGGCCAGCCAGGCGGCCTCGGTGGGCGTGAGGCGGTCCACGCGCTGGTGCAGATAGTGACGCGACGCGGCAGCGGCACCGCACAGGCCCTCGCCCCACGGCGCCATGGCGAGGTACAAGTGCAGCACCCGTGCCTTGCCCAGGGTGCGATCAAGCTCCACCGCGTAGAGCAGCTCGCGCAGCTTGCGCAGGTGATGGCGGTTGTCGCCGGTGTAGATGAGCTTGGCGAGTTGCTGCGAAAGCGTGCTGCCGCCGCGCGCCGCCTCGCGCCGGCGCTGGTTGAGCGACCAGGCCGCGTCGATCTCGCGCAGGTCGAAGCCGGTGTGCTCGTGAAAGCGCTGGTCCTCGGCGGCGATCACGGCGCGGGGCAGCCAGGCGCCGAAGCCTTGAGCGGGCGGCGCCTCGCACGCGGGTGTGGCGTTCAACAGTGCCTCCGTGCCGAGGCCCGACACGGCAAAGCCTTCGATGCGCGGCTGTACAGACAGCCGGCCTTCGGGCCAACGCATCTGCGCGTCGAGCCGCACGCGGCCTGTGATGCGGGCGCGCGCGACCTCGGGGATCTGCCGCGCGAAGAGCCGGTAGGCGTCGCGCATCGGCGTGTCGGGCAGGTGCAGCTCCAGCGTGGCGCCTTGCGCGTGCAACTCGCCCGACCAGCGCCCGCGCAGCCCCTGCGGCCCGTCGCCCAGGATGAAGCCGCCCCGCCATGTGCGCTGGCCGAGCCGTTGGGCATCGACTTGCACACGTGCCAGCACCACCTCGTCGTCGCCCAGTTCATGCAGTCGGATGCGGCAGGGCGCACACACCGCGCGCCAGCGATCCGGCCCGTCGCCGGCATGCCAGTAGAGCCGGCCATGACGCGTGTCGATGTGGCGGCCTTCGAGCCGATGCAGCAGGGCGGGATGCGTGGCGAGGCGCAGCAGGGCGGGCACGCTGACCTCCATGCGCCAGCGTCCCCAAGAGACCGGATGCGACCACTCGCCGGGTGCGGGCCGCAGCAAGGCACCCACTCCAGCGATTGCGGCCGCGAGCACCATGGCCAGCACCACCAGCGCCACCACGATCGCCAGCAGGTACCGGTGCAGGCGCTTCACAGCGTCCTCGCGAGGGTGACCGCCTGCCACGGGCCGGTGGAGCGCCGCAGCTGCGCGGCCCAGAACCAGCTCGACGCGTCGGTGTAGGTCTGGCCGTTCGCGTCGACGATGCGTTCGCATACGCGCACCCGGCGGCCCTGACGCTCGGCGATGAAACAGCGCCACAACCAGCCCTGCCCGTCACGCTCCAGCCGCGCTCCGTTAATGCGGTAGCCGAGGCCGCGATAGCAGTCGGCGGCCGGGTGCAGCATGCGCGTGGGGGTCAGGACCTCGCGCCACACCAGCACGTGCTCGCCGTCGGTGAGGCGGGCGATGCGCCCGGGGAAGCGGCGCGCAAAGCGCTGCTCCACCTCGCCCAGCGCGAGGGGACGCAACGGCCGGCCGTCCCACTGCATGGGCGGCTCGCCGCCGGTGGCCGCGACGTCGGCCGGTGCTGGCCGGGCCAGCGGCGCCAACGCACAGGCCGCGAGCAGCGCGACAGAGACGAGCTTCGCGATCATTGCAGCGCGTTCATTTGCGACCATCGTGCCCTCCGCGAACCACGAGAGCCGCCACCGCCGTGCACACGGCACCCACCACCACGAGACCCACACCTTCGTGCAGCGCGGGCGTGGAAACGCCGCGCGCCTCGGCTGCCACGAGCACGGTGTTGCGCACCACATTGCCGGCGAGCACGACGAGCCCGAGGGCCGGCAGCCGCCGGGCGAAGCGCGCATCGCGCAGGCCCGCGGCCAGCGCCACGGCACAGGCGGTGAAGTAGGCCATCCCCGCCATCTGCACCCCTGAGCACGGCGCGTCCACGATCACGAGGCGGCCCTCCACTTCCATGGCCGAGCCGCTGCGTGCCGCGGCCCAGCCGACCAGCTGCAGGAGATGGCTGCTCAGCTCGGCGGTCGCCACGCGCAGCGGGTAGCCGGCGTAGAACTGCAGCGATGAGATGACGGGCAGCGCCAGCAGCGCCAGCCCCGCCAGGGGCAGTATCGGCCGCCCCTGCGGCAGGAAGGCGCGCAGCCCGCAGGCCAGGGCCAGCGCCGCCAGCAGCGCACCGACGAGCGGCGGGGCGACGAAGACGGCCAGCGTGGCCGCTGCGCTCATGCCCAGCGCCAGGGCCAGCCAGCCGGGGGTGGGGTCGCGCCGCAAGGCGGGCGAGAGGCGCCACACGGCCCATACCAGCAGGGCTACGGCGGCCAGCCCCCATGGGTCATCCGACCCGTCGGCGAGCCGCCCGGCGGCCCAGCGCCAGTGGACCCACAGGGCAGCGGCTTGCAGCACGAGCCACGCCGCGGGCGGGCACGCCTGCAGCCGCCGGCACCAGCGGCCCAGGGGTGATGTGGCGATGGCGATGGTCATGCCGTCCTCGCTCACCCGCGGTGGCGCGCCACGACCGTCGCCACCACGACGACCCCCACCACGGCCAATGCCAGCCACGCCGACGGCTCGGGCGTGCTCGGCACTTCCGCGCCGATGGACAGCGCGCTCACGCCTTCGGGCAGCGGCGAGGGCTGGTCCACGGTGGGCGTGCCGGCGGCGTCGGCGTGACGCACGCGCTGGTCGATGGCAACGAAGCTCGTGTACGGCGTCAGCAGCCCATACTCCAGGCCCAGCGCGGTGATCGCTTCCTTCTGGCGCTGGCCGCCTTCCAGTGCCTCCTGGTCGGACAAGGTTTCGATGCGCCGCCGGGCCCAGAGGTGGCGCAGCGCCGCGGCGGCGGGGCGCTCGGCGGCGTCGGCCGCGACCTCGCTGCGCCACGGTCCCTGCGGCGTGAGGCCTTCCACCACCAGCCGCGCGTCTTGCGGCAGCAGGCCGTCGCCACGCCACTTGCCGAACACCACCACGGGCCGGCCGCCCAGCACATCGGGCAGTGTTCGAGGTTCCACATCGTAGGTGTCCAGGCCTTCGAATCGGGCGGTCACCCGTGTCAGCACCGGCGATTCGATCATCCGGCGCAGCCGCTCGGCCTGCGCGGCGGCCAGCTCCGGCCGGGTGACGACGAAAGCCTCGCCCTGGCCGGCACGCGCCATGCCTTCGATGAGGTGGCGGTTCACGCTGCTGCCGATGCCGAAGGCGAAGAGGTTCGACTGGCCCAGCTGCCGGCGCACCAGCTGGAAGACCTCGCTCTCCACCGCCACGAAGCCGTCGGTCACCACGATCACCGTGCGCGACACGTCGGGCGTCTTGGGCAGCGCGGCGATGCGCTTGAGCGCCGGCACGATCTCGGTGCTGCCGCCGCCGGCCGTTTCGCGCAACACCTGCAGGGCCTGGTTGATGTTGGCCATGGTGGCCGGCACCGACTGCGGCGCGAGCATGCGGCTGCCTCCGGAGAAGAGCATCACGTTGAAGCTGTCGCTCGGCCGCAGCCCGCCGATCAGGTACTCCAGCAGCGCCTTGGCCGTCTCCAGCGGAAAGCCGTGCATGGAGCCGGAGATGTCGACCACGAAGATGTACTCGCGCGGGCTGATCTGCTGCACCGGCACCGCCTGGGGCGGCTCGACCATCGCGAGGAAGAAGTTCTCCTCAAGGCCGCGGTAGAGCATGAGGCCCGACTCGATGCGCTCGCCGGCCAGCCGGTAATGCAGGATGAAGTCGCGGTCGTGGTGCGGCTTGGCCGGCGTGGCGGGCAGCGTGACGCGGGCTTGCGTCAGGCCCAGGCCTTCGACCTCGATCGGATGCGAGGGGGAGGCGATGTCTTTCGCCGGCAACGGCGTGTCGAGGATCACCTGCAGCTGGAAGGCCGAGGCGGGCGGCACGCCTTCGCGCAGGTAGGGCGTGGACACCCAGCGCTCGCCGCGGGCCGCACCTTGCGGGCTGTTGTAGCGCGGGCCGGCGACCGTGGGGAACACGAAGCCGTACTGCCCGTCGCTGGGCGTCAGCAGCTCGGTGTAGCGCAGTTCCACGGCCACGTCCTCGCCCGGCAGGATATTCGCGACGTTCATCTCGAACACGTTGGGCCGCTGCTGCTCCAGCAAGGCGGCGGTCTTGCCCTGGCGCTTGGCACCGTCGTACTCGATGCGCGCCTGCTGCTTCTCGCGGATGCGGGCGGTGAGCACGCGCCCGCCCAGCCGCACGGTGAGCGCATGCACGGCGGCCTGCGTGGAGCCGGGAAAGACGTAGCGTGCCTCGATGGGGCGCTGGCCCTCGTTGCGGTAATGCTGCGTGACGGTCACGTCGGCGATCACGCCGGCGATGCGCACGTCGACCGAGGTGGACTTGAGCGGCAGGCGGTCCGTGCCCGGGTCGCCCCCCTGCACGAGGAAGTACGGGCTCTCGGTTTTGAGCGCCTCGGCATCGTCGGCCCGCGTGGGCGGGCTCACGGTGAGCAGCAGGGCGGCCACGAGCGACAGCACGATGCACCACAGCACCTTGCCGACCCAGCCGAGCGGCCGCGTGGGATCGCGAAACAGGAACACGTTGTTCTCCCGGTAGTCGCCGCTGCTGCGGCATGGCCAGGAGCATCGCGAGCTCGCGCGAAGCGGGTGCGAAGGCTGTGTGAAGGGAACGGGGCTTGTGTGAAGCCTGCGTGAAGGCTTCTCAGGCCGGCGAGGGCAGTCGGGGCAGGGCGAGCGTGGCCACCGCGCCGCGGTCCTCGGCGGCATTGCGTAGCGAGGCGCGGCCGTGGTGCAGTTCGGCGATCTCCTTCACGAAGGCCAGGCCCAGGCCGGTGCTCTTCTTGCGTGAGTGCGGTCGCGCGAGCGAGAAGAACTTCTCGAACACTTTGTCCTCGGCATAGTCCGGGATCCCGGGGCCTTGATCGCGCACGGTGATGTCCACGCGCGTCGTGCGGGGGCGCAGCGCCAGCGTCACCGTGCCGCCCTCGGGTGAAAAGTCGATGGCGTTGTCGAGCAGATTGGCGATGGCTTGCCGCAGCAGGAACCGGTCGCCCTCGACCCAAGCCTCCTCGCCGGGCTCGACCTCGACACGCACTCCTCGTGCGGCTCCTGCGGGCTGGGCGCTCGCGGCCAGTTCGTCGAGCAGCCCGCGCAAGGCCACGGGCACAGGCGACTGCAAGCCGCGGCGCGATTGCAGTGCGGTGAGTTCCATCATGCGGTCCACCAGTTCCTGGATGCGCTGTGTCTCCCGGGCGATGTTGGCCACGAAGCGGGCGCGGTCGGCGTCGGGCATGGGTTCCTGCAGCAACTCGGCCGCGCCGCGGATGGCCGACAGCGGGCTCTTCACTTCGTGCGTGAGCGTCTGCACGTAATCGGCCACATAGTTGCGCCCCGCAGCGCGTCGCGCATTTCCTGGTAGGCCGCGCCAATCACGCCCAGCGCGCGGCGGCCCAGGCGCGGCAGGCTGAAGCTGCGCTGCGCGCGCACATAGCGCACGTAGTCGACGATCAGGCCCAGCGGCCGCACCAGCCACACCGACACGATCAGCGCGAAGAGCAGCACGGCCACCACCGAAGTGGCCCCCACCAGCAGCGTCTTGCGCCGCGCGGCGTCGACAAACTGGCCGAAGCTCTGTACGGGTTTGCCGACGCTCACGGCACCTGCGATCTCGCCGTTCAGCCGGATCGGGGCGGCCACGTACATCACCGAGGTTTCGGGCCGGCCCGCGACGTCGGGCGTGGTGCGCGCGCCGTAGAGGCCGTCGAGCGCGCGCCGCACGTCGTTCCAGCTGGCGTAGTCCTCGCCCTGGCTGCGCCCGCGCGAGTCGTACAGGACGCGGCCGGTGCGGTCGACGACGGCCACGCGCAGCTCCACGCGCGTCTTCTCGAAACCGAAGATGTCGGCCCTGAAGCGGCGCGCGTACAGCGACTGGAACACGGGCTGCAGCACCTCGGGTCGCAGCACACCGTCGTCAGCGGCCGACTCGAGGGTGGCGGCCAGCAGGTGCGCGGTCTCGACCAGCGACTCCTCCGCCGACTCGCGGTAGCGTGGGTCGATGTCGCCCAGCAGGCGGTACATCAGCAGGCCGACGCCGAGGGCGTAGGCGAGCAGGATGCCGATGAAGATGCGGGTGCGCTTGGTCACGGGCCGCAGGTTCGCGTGCGCCTTACCCGGGCAACGCCGGCGGCAGATCCTCCGCCAGCGCATACCCGGCCCCGCGGTGCGTGCGGATCGGGTCCAGCAGGGGTGCTACCTGCTTCATCTTGGCCCGCAAGGTCTTCACGTGCGCATCGACGGTGCGGTCGAAGCTCTCGCCCGGGTCATCCCACACGCGTTCCAGCAGCGCATCGCGGCTGAACACATGGCCGGGCCGTTCGGCCAGCGTCTTGAGCAGGCCGTACTCGTAGCGAGACAACTCCAGCGGCCGGCCGTAGAAGCGGATCTGTCGCCGGCCCTCGTCGATCTGCAGCGGCGCCGGGGCCGGGTTTGGCGCGGGCGCGGCCGGCACCTTGGCCGCGCGGCGCAGGACGGAGCGCACCCGGGCCACGAGCTCGCGCGGCGAGAACGGCTTGGGCACGTAGTCGTCGGCGCCCAGTTCCAGCCCCACCACGCGATCGATCTCGTCGCTGCGCGCGGTGAGGAAGACCACCGGCACGTCGGCCACCTCGCGCAGCCGCTTGAACAGCTCGAAGCCGTTCATGTCGGGCAGGCCCACGTCGAGGATCAGCAGCGCAGGCACGCCGTCACGCAGCTGCGCGAGCGCTTCCTCGCCGGTGGCCGCCCATGCGGGATCGAAGCCGTCGGTGCGCAGCGCGTACTGCAAGGTATCCGCGATGCCCGGCTCGTCCTCCACGATGAGGATGCGCGGCTTCATGGCCCCCAGGCCCGTCACTCGGTCGGCAGGAACCCTTCGGTGGAGAGGTAGCGCTCGCCCGTGTCGTAGTTGAAGCCCAGCACGGTGGCGCCCTTGGGCAGCTCAGGCAGCTTCTGCGCGATGGCCGCCAGCGTGGCGCCCGAGGAGATGCCCACCAGCATGCCTTCCTCGCGCGCGGCGCGCCGGGCCATCTCCTTCGCGGACTCGGCTTCGACCTGGATCACGCCGTCCAGCAGACCGGTGTGCAGGTTCTTGGGGATGAAGCCGGCGCCGATGCCCTGGATGGGGTGCGGCGAGGGCTTGCCGCCGCTGATGACGGGCGAGGCGGTGGGCTCCACCGCGTAGACCTTGAGCCTGGGCCATAGCGGCTTGAGCACCTGCGCGCAGCCGGTGATATGGCCGCCGGTGCCCACGCCGGTGATGAGGGCGTCGACGCCGCTGGGGAAGTCGGCGGCGATCTCCTGCGCGGTGGCGCGGGCGTGCACCTCGATGTTGGCCGGGTTCTCGAACTGGTGCGGCATCCATGCGCCGGGCGTCGAGGCCACGATCTCGGTGGCGCGCGCCACGGCCCCGCTCATGCCCTTCTCGCGCGGTGTGAGCTCGAACTGCGCACCGTAGGCGAGCATCAGGCGCCGCCGCTCGACGCTCATGCTCTCGGGCATGACAAGGATCAGCTTGTAGCCCTTCACCGCCGCCACCATGGCCAGGCCCACCCCGGTGTTGCCCGACGTGGGCTCCACGATCGTGGAGCCGGGCCGCAACTGGCCCGCCGCCTCGGCCGCTTCGATCATCGACAGTGCAATGCGGTCCTTGATGGAGCCGCCCGGGTTGCTGCGCTCGCTCTTGATGTAGACCGTGTGCCCGCTGCCAAAAAGGCGGTTGATGCGGATGTGCGGCGTGTTGCCGATGGTGTGCAGGATGTCGTTGGCGAGCATGGATTTGCCTGGGCGGATGGGTCGGGGTGCGGCGATTATGGGGCGCGATAATCCCGCGATGTTTGCGCCCCTAGAGAACGACACCTTCCTGCGCGCATGCCGGCGCCAGCCCACCGAGTACACGCCCGTGTGGCTGATGCGACAGGCGGGGCGCTACCTTCCGGAGTACTGCGCTACGCGCGCCCAGGCCGGCAGCTTCATGGGGTTGGCGACGAACGTCGACTACGCCACGGAAGTCACGCTGCAGCCGCTCGACCGCTACGCACTCGATGCGGCCATCCTCTTCTCCGACATCCTCACGGTGCCCGATGCCATGGGGCTGGGCCTGAGCTTCGCGGCGGGCGAAGGCCCGCGCTTCGCGCATCCGGTGCGCGACGAGGCCGCGGTCGGTCGGCTGCAGGTGCCCGACATGGAGCGTCTGCGCTATGTGTTCGACGCCGTCACTTCCATCCGCCGCGCGCTGAAGGGCCGCGTGCCCCTCATCGGCTTTGCCGGCAGCCCGTGGACACTGGCCTGCTACATGGTCGAAGGCGGCGGCTCCGACGACTACCGACTGGTCAAGACCATGCTGTACGGCCGGCCCGACCTGATGCACCGCATGCTGACGGTGAATGCCGACGCCGTGGCGACCTACCTCAATGCGCAGATCGACGCCGGGGCCCAGGCGGTGATGATCTTCGACAGCTGGGGCGGTGTGCTGGCCGACGGCGCGTTCCAGGAGTTCAGCCTCGCCTACACCAAGCGCGTGCTGCAGCAGCTGCGCCTCGATCGTGGTGGCGAGCGGCTGCCTGCGATCGTCTTCACCAAGGGTGGAGGCCTATGGCTGGAGGAGATGGCGCAAAGCGGCGCCGACGTGCTGGGCGTCGACTGGACCGTCAACCTCGGCGCCGCGCGTGCCCGGGTCGGCCGCCAGGTCGCGCTGCAGGGCAACCTGGATCCCCACGTGCTGTTCGCGTCGCCGGAGTGCATCGACGCGCAGGTGCGGCGCACCCTGGAAAGCTTCGGCCCGTGGGACAACGGCGATGGCACGGTCGCCGCACACGTGTTCAACCTCGGTCACGGCATCAGCCAGTACACGCCGCCCGAGCATGTGTCGGTGCTGGTCGATGCGGTCCACGCACATTCCCGCGTGCTTTGTGCGCGCCGAGTGCCCGCGTGATGTGTGGCATTTTTCAATCCGAGCGCACTCGAAGCTTGACTTATCCCCAAAATCTGGCGTGCGAGGCTCTACACCATCGCGTACCCCTGCGCAAGGTGCTCCGCACCCTCGGATGTGCTAAGTCATTGATTTAAATAAAGTCGCCGGGGTGCTTCCAAAGCGGGCAGCCCAAGGGAGAACCCTACGAATCAACGATTTAGCGGGCCTTTGTGCAGCTTGCCCACAAAGTTATCCACAAGAGCCGTGGACATGTGCGGTAAGTCCCTGGAATCAAGGACTTACCGCACGTTCCTGAAAAGCTGCTCTAGGTTTGTGCTGTAGCTGCTGTCGATCTGTAAAAGTGACCGAACGTATTCGCGTCGCGGTGGAGACGCCCCAGCACAGCGGATTGGGCCAGCCGCTGGACTACCTGGCGTCCGAGGCGCTGGTGCCGGGCACCTTGGTGCGCGTGCCGCTCGGGCGTCGCGATGTGCCGGGCGTGGTGTGGCCAGGCACGCTGGTGCCGGACGAGCCCGGCGGGCTCAAGCCGGTGCGTCAGTGGCATGCCTCGTTGCCGCCGCTCGGTCCGCGCTGGTGCGAGCTGGTCGAGTTCGCCGCCGGGTACTACCAGCGTGGGGTCGGCGAGGTGGCCCTGTCGGTGCTGCCGCCGGAGCTGCGCCGGCTCGACGATGTCCAGCTGGCCCGCCGCGTGGAGAAGCTGCGCAAACGCATGGCCGACACGGCGCCAGCACCGGAGGCGTCGCCGGTGCGGCCGGCCCTGTCGCCCGACCAGGCCGAGGCGCTGGAGCGCCTGGATGCGCTTGCGGGCTCGCCCGCGCCGGGCACCGTGCTGCTGCACGGGGTGACGGGCAGCGGTAAGACCGAGGTCTACCTGCGAGCCGCCGACGCGGCACTGGCCGCCGGCCGGCAGGCGCTGGTGCTGGTGCCCGAGATCAACCTGACCCCGCAGCTGGAGTCGCGCTTCGCCGAGCGTTTCGCCGGGCGGCGCATCGTGTCGCTGCACAGCGGGCTGACGCCGGCCCAGCGCCTGCAGCACTGGCTGGCAGCTCACCTCGGCCTGGCCGACCTCGTGCTGGGCACGCGCCTGGCCGTGTTCGCGTCGCTGCCGCGCCTGGGGCTCATCGTGGTGGACGAGGAGCACGACCCCTCCTACAAGCAGCAGGAAGGCGCGCGCTACTCAGCGCGCGACCTCGCCGTCTACCGCGGCCGGCGCGAGGGTGTGCCGGTGCTGCTCGGCTCGGCCACGCCGTCGCTGGAAAGCTGGCAGCGTGCGGGTGAAGGGCGCTACCTGCGGCTGGCGCTGCCGGCGCGCATCGGCGGCGGCGCGCTGCCGCGCGTGCGGCTGGTCGACATGAACCTGCTGCCCAAGACCCGGGGCGCGACCACCGCGGTGTCGCCGCCGCTGGTAGCCGCCTTGCAGGAGCGCATCGCACGTGGCGAGCAGAGCCTGGTCTTCCTGAACCGCCGCGGCTACGCCCCGGTGCTGCATTGCGGCGATTGCGGCTGGAAGAGCGGCTGTCCCCACTGCAGCGCCTGGCGGGTGTTCCACAAGCTCGACCGCACCCTGCGCTGCCATCACTGCGGCTACGCCGAGCGCGTGCCGCGCGCCTGCCCGGACTGCGGCAACCTCGACATCGCGCCCCTCGGCCGCGGCACCGAGCGTCTGGAGGAGCAACTGGGCGAGTTGCTGGAGGGGCCCGACGGCGCGCCAGCGCGCATCGCCCGCATCGATGCCGATTCGACCCGGCACAAGGGTGCGCTCGAAGCCCAGCTGGGCGCCGTGCATGCGGGCGATGTCGACGTGCTGGTGGGCACGCAGATGGTGACCAAGGGGCACGACTTCCGTCGCATCACGCTCGTGGCGGCGGTCAATCCGGACACCTCGCTCTTCAGCAGCGACTTCCGCGCGCCGGAGCGGTTGTTCGCGCTGCTCATGCAGGCGGCGGGGCGTGCCGGGCGCGACGCCGCGCAGGCGGCGCGCAGCGAGATGTGGGTCCAGACCTGGCATCCGCAGCACGCGCTGTACGCCGCGCTGACCCGCCACGACTTTGCCGCTTTCGCCGAAAGCCAGCTCAAGGAGCGCCAGATGGCCGGCCTGCCGCCGTATTCGCATCTGGCCCTGCTGCGCGCAGAGGCACGCACGGTCGAGGCCGCGCGTGGTTTCCTGGAAGCCGCCTCCTCGCTGGCCGGGGAAATGCCGGAGGCCGAGGCGGTCACCCTCTACGCGCCGGTGCCGCCTTCGGTGGCGCGCGTGGCTGACGTGGATCGCATGCAGATGCTGGTGGAATCGGCATCGCGTGCGGCGCTGCAGCGTTTCCTGGCGGGCTGGGTGCCGCAGCTGCATGGGCTGCGGAGTGCGGCGACGCTAAGGATCCTGCGCTGGGCGGTGGACGTGGATCCGCTGGCGATTTGAAGCGTTGGAGCGGTCACCTTCCGCTCAGAAGGTGTGAATGAATCCGGCGTGCCCGAGCAGCGCGCCGGAATGGGCCCAATCAAGGCGCAAAGCACAGCCGTAGCTCGGGCTACGGCGAGCATTTGCAACGCAGAGTGGGCCCATTCCGGCGTGATGAGCGGGCATGCCGGATTCGTTCACACCTTCTCAGCCTCTCAATGCCCACGCCAGCGCCGAGAAGCTCCCGAAGGCCAGCACCGTGCTCGCGAGGATGATGCGCGCCACGCGCCCGTTGTCGGCGCCGTAGCGCTCGGCCAGCAGCGAGACATTGCTTGCGCTGGGCAGGGCGGCGGCCAGCACCATCACTGTCAGGCCGAACACCGGCACCGCCAGGCCCGCGTGCAGCGCGAGCACACCCAGGCTCACGACCAGCAGCGGATGCACCAGCAGCTTGATGAGCGCCACCGGCAGCACCTGGCGCATCGGCGTGCGCGTGTGCACATGCTGCCCGGCGCGCCAGAGCACCGATCCGATGGTGAACAGCGCCACCGGCGAGGCCGCATCGCCCAGCATGCGGACGATCTGCCAGGCGGGCGCCGGCATCTTCCGCCCGCTCGCGCCGTACAGCGCGCCGAGGGCGATGGCCCAGGGCAGCGGGTTGGTCATGGCGCCACGCAATGAGCGCAACGCCGAGCTCGCCGGGCTCGCACTCGCGGCATACGCCTCGCCACGCTGCGGTTGCGCCATGGCGATGCACAGCGTGCTGGTGAGGATGAGGTCGGTGAGGATGGTGCCGATCACCGGCCCCGCCGCACGCTCGCCGAACAGCGCCACCAGGAGCGGCACGCCCATGAAGCCGGTGTTCGGGAAAGCGGCCACCAGCGCGCCGAAGGCCGCATCCTTGAGGTCGACGCCGTGGCGGTCGTCATCGTCGCGCCGCAGCGTGGCTGCCACGGTGAAGAAGACGATCAGCAAGGCGGCCAGCGCGTAGGTCCCGACCAGCACCGGGTCGATCAGCTCGCGCAAGGGCATGCTCGCGCCGAAGCGAAACAGCATGCAAGGCAGCGCGAAAAACAGCACGAACGCGTTCAGGCCGGGGATGGCCGCCTCGGGCAGCACGCCGCGCCAGGCCGCGAGCCAGCCGCACAAGATCAGGGCGAAGAAGGGGAGGGTGACGGACAGGATATCCTGCATCGCGGCGCAGTATCGCCGCGGCGCGGGCCATGGCTCCTATGCCCTTCACTCCCAGCACAGCAGCACAGGCTGGTGGTCGGACGCGTCGGTGACCTCGTCGACCTGCACATCGCGCACGTGCGTCGCCAGGTCGGTGCTGACGAACACGTAGTCCCAGGTGAAGGGCGGGCCGGGGAACTGGCTCTGGTCGTGCACCGCCACCGTCGGCGGGTGCGGTTGCCCCGGATGAGTGAGTTCCCAGGCGTCGCGCCACGGCGGCGTGCTCGTGTCGATGGGCGACATCAGGCGCACGTGCTCGGCCTCGTCGGGCTTGAAGTTGAAGTCGCCGGCCAGGATGGCCGCTGCGCCCCGCGCGATACGGTCGAACGGCCCTTCGTCCGGCGTGCCGGGCCGCGTGGACAGCGCGTGGGCCGTGGCTTCGGCGTGCAGGTCGCGCAGGCGCTCCACCTGCGCAGCGCGTTGCAGCGCGGAGTAGTGCTCCAGGTGCGTCGTCACCACGCGCACCAATCCCATCGGGGTGTCCAGCGTGGCCTCCAGGGCCAGGCGCTGCATGCTCGGGACGGCGGGGTCGGCGGGCCAGGGCAGCAGGTGCCGGAACACCTGTCGCACCGGCAGCCGGGTGAGGATCATGTTGCCGAAGCGCCGACGCTCGCCCGCGGGGTGTGGCGTGTCGGTGGCCACGCCGTCCAGCCGCGTGTAGCCGGGCAGCCGGGCAGCGATCGCCGCGAACTGGTCCGAGCCGTCGCAGCGGGGCAGCTCCGGGTAGCCGGCCGACACTTCCTGCAGGCACAGCACGTCGAAGTCAGTGAAACGCCGGGCATGCGCGACGACCCGGTCCAGGTCCACCCGGCCGTCGGCACCGCGCCCCCATTGGATGTTCCAGGTGACGAGCTTCATGGGGCCCTCGTGATCGATGTGCTCCCATGATCGGGCCAGCGGCCCGGCCCTGGCGCGGACAAGCCCATGTGGGTGGCCTGCGTTTCGCGTGGCCGAATGCCCGCGCAGGCGCACCGGGCGGTGAGGAGCCGGCCGGCCTGCGGGACCGGCTCGCTATCATCGCCCGCCGTCCGTGCCCAGCCGTTTGCCGCGTCGTGTCGTCTCCGCCCGCCTCCCTGAACCCTGCCCAGCTCGATGCTGTCCATCACCTGGGCGGGCCCTGTCTCGTGCTCGCTGGCGCCGGCTCGGGCAAGACCCGGGTCATCACCCACAAGATCGCACGCCTGCTGCAGGCCGGCTATGCGCCGAGCCAGATCGGCGCCATCACCTTCACGAACAAGGCCGCCGCCGAGATGCGCGAGCGCGCCCGGCAGTTGGTGGGCCCGCGCGCGGCCAAGGATCTCGTGGTGAGTACCTTCCACTCGCTGGGCGTGCGCATCCTGCGCAGCGAAGGCGAGCGCGTCGGCCTCAAGCCGCAGTTCAGCATCCTCGACAGCGACGACGTGCTCTCCATCCTGAAGGATGCGGGCGCGAGCACCGACAACGCCCTGGCGCGCCGCTGGCAGTGGACCATCAGCCTGTGGAAGAACCAGGGCCTGAACAGCGAGCAGGCCCTGGCCGTGGCGCAGGACGACGACGAGCGCGTGGCGGCCCGCGTGATGCGGCTGTACGAGGAGCGCCTCGCCGCCTACCAGGCCGTGGACTTCGACGACCTGATCGGCGTGCCGCACCGCCTGCTGGATCGTGATGCCGAGTGCCGGGCCAAGTGGCAGGACCAGCTGCGCTACCTGCTCGTGGACGAGTACCAGGACACCAACGCCATCCAGTACGAACTGCTCAAGCTGCTGGCGGGCGAGCGCGCGCACTTCACCGCCGTGGGCGACGACGACCAGAGCATCTATGGCTGGCGTGGTGCCACCATCGAGAACCTGCGCCGGCTGCCGCAGGACTTTCCGCGGCTCAAGGTCATCCCGCTGGAGCAGAACTACCGTTCCACTGGCCACATCCTGCGCGCGGCCAACGCCGTGATCGCCAACAACCCCAAGCTCTTCGAAAAGAAGCTCTGGAGCGATTTCGGCGACGGCGAGCCGGTGAAGCTGGTCGAATGCGACGGCGAGGAGCACGAGGCCGAGCGGGCGGTGGCGCGCATCCAGGCCCTGCGGGCGCAGGGCGGTCAGGTGGATCTTAAGGACTTCGCCATCCTCTACCGCGCCAACCACCAGGCCAGGGTGTTCGAGAAGGCGCTGCGCAAGGCCAACCTGCCCTACAAGGTGTCGGGCGGCCAGAGCTTCTTCGACCGCGCCGAGATCAAGGACCTGTGCGCCTGGCTGCGGCTCGTGGTCAACAACGACGATGACCCCGCGTTCCTGCGCGCGGTGACCACGCCCAAGCGCGGCATCGGCCACCAG
>CBINKC010000045.1:0-28247 GCA_966251135.1 uncultured Burkholderiaceae bacterium | reverse complement strand
TTTCAGGACCGGGCTATACCAGACATCAGCGGGTGGTGCTCATGCAATCGCCCTGACCAATGCACCGGACCGCGAGGCGGTCGGGTCGTTGCGAATTTGCGAGGAGACGGACCATGAGGAAATCTAGCACTCTGTTCGTAGGTCTGGACGTTCACAAGGACAGCATCGACATCGCGGTGGCCGAGGCGCCACGAGACGCCGAAGTGCGTCATCTGGGGACGGTGCGTGGGGGCGTCGATGCGGTGACCAAGTCGATGCGCAAGCGGGTCAGCGCCGGTCATAAGCTGCACATCGGATCGGGTGCGCCATGTTGCCGGCATGGCGCCTTGGCCGCGCGGTGCAACATGTGCCAATGCACCTCGCGGCCAAGGGGCCATGCCGGTGGCTGTCCGCTCGAGCGAAGGGGGTTAGCCGTCATTCCGCCGAGCCTTCCAGTAGCCGGGTTTCCGACTATCTGGAGCCAAGGCAAGGATGTAGATCTCTGCTTTCCGCTCTACGTACACGAGAGAGAAAGGGAACTTCTTGGGGAAGTAGCGCCGAGTTCCGTACTTGTACGGCGAACCCATGGCAGGGAACTCAGCAGCAAGCGCAACGGCGTGCTCAACAGCGGAGGCGAACTGCTGACCCAACCGCTGGCTGACAGCCTTGTAGTAGTGGGTCTCGTGGATCAGTTCATCGCGAGCCGCATCATGAAACCGTACAGGCTTCACTTGAGGATACGGCGAACCTCTGCGAAGACCTCATCGGCAGGGATCAGTTTGGCCGACCCATTGTCGATCTCTGCTAGTCGACGCTTGATCTCCTCGTCCCATGCCGCATCGACTTCAGCTTCGGATTCGTGCACTGTTGCAAGCAGTCTCTCGGCCAGAAGGACTCGCTCACCCGGTGGCAGCTCGAGAGCCTTCTGGGAAAGCTCGTCTACGAGTGTGGTCATGATCGGCTCCAGCTACGAGACGGGTAGTTTACCGGGACCGACGGTGGAGGGTGCCGAGCGGGAAGCAGATGACATGGTCGCAGTGGAGCCGGCATTTCGACAAGCTCCATGCGAACGGACAGAGGTGCAATCCCTCCCGCCCGCGTTCGGCCTTCAGTGAACTGGCGCGCTCAACGGCCCACCTTCACCATCGGCCGCGCGAGCACCACCAACGAGCGGGAGCGCACCTCATACGCGAAGCCCGGATGCAACTCGCGCATCGCCACCCCCTCCGGCTCGTGGGTGTCGAGCACGGGTCGCCAGGGCTCGCCGGCGATTTCCGGGATCGTGAACGGCACGTCCTCAGCGTCGGCGTTGAACATGATGAGGAAGTCGTCGTCGTAGATCGGCCGCCCGCGACGGCCGACATCGTCGATAGCCGCTCCGGCAAGGTACATGCCGAGCCGCCGCGCATGGGCGTGCTCCCATTCGTCGGGGGTCATCTCGCTGCCGTCGGGCTTGAGCCACAGTACGTCCTTGAGCTGACCGCCGAAGAGCGGCCGGCCGTCGAAGAAGTCGCGCCGGCGGAAGGTGGGGTGTTCGCGACGCAGCCGGATCACCTCCTGCACGAAGCGCAGCAAGGCCTCGCGCTCGGGCGTCAGGGTCCAGTCGAGCCAGCTGATCTCGTTGTCCTGGCAGTAGGCGTTGTTGTTGCCGCCTTGCGTGCGCCCGATCTCGTCGCCCGCCACGATCATCGGCACGCCCTGCGACAACAGCAGCGTGGCCAGGAAATTGCGCTTCTGCCGCTCGCGCAGTGCGTTGATCTCGGGGTCGTCGGTCGGCCCCTCGGCACCGCAGTTCCACGATCGGTTGTCGTTGTTGCCGTCGCGGTTGTCCTCCCCGTTGGCCTCGTTGTGCTTGTCCTGGTAGGACACGAGGTCGTGCAGCGTGTAGCCGTCGTGCGCGGTGATGAAGTTGATGCTCGCGTGCGGCTTCTTTCCCGAGCGGCCGTACAGGTCCGAGGACCCGGTGAACCGGCGCGCAAACTCACCGATCACGCCGCCGTCGCCCTTCCAGTAAGAGCGCATGCCGTCGCGGTAGCGGTCGTTCCACTCGGCCCAGCCCGGCGGGAAGTTGCCCACCTGGTAACCGCCCCAGCCCAGGTCCCACGGCTCGGCGATGAGCTTCACGCGGTTGAGCACCGGGTCCTGCCGGATCACGTCGAAGAACCCGCCCCAGTGCGACACCACGCCGCCCTCGCGCGCCAGGGCCGAGGCGAGGTCGAAGCGGAAGCCGTCGACGTGCATTTCTTCCACCCAGTAGCGCAGCGAGTCCAGCACCAGCTGCAGCACGCGAGGGTGCTCCAGGTTGAGCGTGTTGCCGCAGCCGGTGTAGTCGGCGTAGTAGCGCCGGTGCTCGCCCAGCATGTAGTACGAGGCGTTGTCGAGGCCGCGCATCGACAAGGTGGGGCCCATCTGGTGGCCCTCGCAGGTGTGGTTGTAGACCACGTCGAGGATCACCTCGATGCCCGCCGAGTGCAGCGCGCGCACCATGGTCTTGAACTCCTTCACCTTGTCCGAGGCCGAGTAGCGCAGCTCGGGGGCGAAGAAGCCCAGGGTGTTGTAGCCCCAGTAGTTGGTGAGGTCGCGCTCGACGAGGAAACGCTCGTCGATGTGCGCATGCATCGGCATCAGCTCCAGCGTGGTCACGCCCAGGCGCCGCAGATAGCCGATGACCGGCGCCGAGGCCAGCGCCGCGTAGGTGCCACGCCAGGCCTCGGGAACCTCAGGGTGGCGCATCGTGTAGCCGCGCACGTGCATCTCGTAGATCACCATGTCGGTCCACGGGATGTCGGGCCGGCGGTCATCGCCCCAGGTGAAGGCCGGCTCCAGCACGCGGCACTTGGGCATGAAGCCCGCGCTGTCGCGGCGGTCGAGGCTCAGGTCGTCCCTGCGGTGTCCGGGGGTGTAGCCGTACAGCGCGTCGTTCCAGCGCAGGCGCCCGATGAAGTCGCGCGCATAGGGATCGACGAGGAGCTTGTGGTGGTTGAAGCGGTGGCCCTCTTCCGGCCTGTACGGGCCTCGCACGTAATAGCCGTAGGCCAGCCCGGGCCGGGCCTCGGGCAGGTAGCAGTGCCAGATGTCGTCGGTGCGCTCGCGCAGCCGGATGCGATTGATCTCGCGCCGGCCGCTGGGGTCGAACAACGCCAGCTCCACCGACTGCGCATGCTCCGAAAAGAGCGCGAAGTTGACCCCCTCGCCGTCCCAGGTCGCGCCCAGCGGATAGGCCCTGCCGGGCCAGACCGCGGTAATGGGCGGAGGGCGGATCACCGCGGTGGCCCGGTAATGGGCGCTACTGGTGCAGCCTCGCGCTGCGTGCCGCCGTCTTGCCCGTCACGGCCGCTGCGGGGCTCTCGGCGCGGCCCTGCGGGGGCACTCGCGGCTCGTCATCGGCCCTTTGCGTGGGCCACCAGCTCTCCAGGCGCGCCGCCGCCCATTCGCGCCCGCCCAGGCCGAAGGCCAGTGCCATGGCCAGCACCACACCCGACAGCACGATGAGAAAGACATTGGCGAGGAAGGCGCCGCCGATGTCCAACTCGTCCAGCGCGATCATCACCACGAACACAAGGACGGCGGAGCGGGCCAGGCGGCCCAGCGTATCGGCATCGCGCACGCCGATCCCGCGACAGTAGGTGACCACCGCCTGGCCCACGAAGCGCGCGAAATACGTGCCGAAGGCGAGGATGAGCAGCGCCACAACCACGCGCGGCACGAACACCATCACACGGCCCAGCAGTTCGGTCACGTAGGTCAGGCCCAGGCCGTTGAAGGCGACGATGAGCGCAGCCAGGATCACCACCCAATACACCAGCACACCGAACAACCGCGTGGTGTCCAGTTCCGCGCCGCCACGCTGCAGGAAACGGTCCATGCCGGAACGCTGCGTGACGATGTGGAAGTTGACAGCCCGCAGGCCCTTCTCGAGGCCGAAGCGCGCTGCCTTGGCGACGAGGACGCCCACGAACAGGATCAGCAGCGCCAGCCCGAGCCGCGGCAGGAAGGCACCGACCTCGAGCAGGAACGCCCTCACGGGCTCGAGCATCACATCGACTCTGTCCATGGTCTCCCCTCGCGCAGCCCTCATCAGGCCAAGGTCGCAATCGAACTAAGGTCGCATCAACCGCAGGATCCCGTCCAGCGGAATGCGCACCCAGTCGGGCCGATTGTCGAGTTCATAGCGCAGCTCATACAACGCCTTCTGCAGCTCGTACAGCCCGAGCAGCCCGCGGCCCGGCTGCAGCGTCTCGTACAGGCCGTGCCCCCCGGCATGCTTGTCGTAGGCCAGCAGGAAGGCCTCGCGCGCCTGCTGCTCCCATTCGAGCGTGAGCGGCGCCAACGCCTGCGCCTCTTCGTCATGCAGGGTGAGGCTGCGCAACGCGTTGGCGCTGGCATAACCGAAGGAGCGCAGCATGCCGGCCACGTCGCGCAGCGGCGACTGCAGCACGCGGCGCTCTTCGAAGCTGCGGCCCGGCTCGCCCTCGAAGTCGATGATGACGAAGTCGTTGCGCGACACGAGGACCTGCCCCAGGTGATAGTCGCCGTGCAGCCGGGTCTTGAGCACGCCCGACACCGGCGTCGCCAGATCCTCGACACGCCGCGCGATCTGGTCACGCAGAGCGAGCAGGGCACCGGCCTCCGGCGGGGCTGCGGCGCCCATGCGCTCCACCGCGGCCTGCAGGTGCTCCAGCGTCGCACGCGCCTCGTCGCGGATGGCTCTGCACTCCCGCACGAGATCGGCCGGCGTGAGCGGCTGCGGCTCGAACGCCGGGTCACCGCGTGCAGTGGCGAAGGCCAGGTGCAGCTCGGCCGTGCGCTGGCCCAGCCGCCGCACCAGATCGAGGTAGGCGCCATGCACGTCGGTGGGCGGCGGCTCCACCGTGTGGCGGCGGTCCTCCAGGTAGCGCGCGAGGTAGTCGCGCGTGTAGTGCCATCCGTCGCCCTGGTTGGGCACATAGGCCTGCAGCACCGCCAGCGTCGTGAGCGTGCCGTCGGCGGCCGTGTGCTCCAGCACGCCCGCGAGCGGCACGCAGTGCTCGAAACGCGCCACTTCGGTGAGGAATCGCCCGATCTCCACCTCTGGGTTCACGCCGGGCCGCAACCGGCGATAACCCTTCAGGAAGAGCCGCTCATCGAAAGAGACGAGCGTGTTGCTGCTCACGGCCTTGGGCCGGTTGACGATCAGCGACTGCGCCTCATCGCCCACCAGCTCGGCGTAAGCCGCCGTGGGCCGGAAGTGCAGCGTGCCCTGCGCGGTCGGCAGCTCGCGCCCCTGAGCGATGGCGCGCAGCACCGCGCGGCAGAACGGTTCGTCGGCGTAGGCATCGCCCATCACGCCGACGTTCGCCTGCTGCCGCACGCGGGCCACCGCCGTGCCGGCGAGGTTGCGCGCACGCTCCTCCTCCTGCTCCTCCCAGACCATCGCCAGGGCCACGAAGTAGCGCGCCGGCTCCTCCGGGCCTTCCAGGTCGATCAGGGCGACCAGCCACGCGTCCGGGCCCTCTTCCCACATGAGGTGGTCCGAGAGCTTCGCCCGCCGCACCGGCGTGCCCTTCGACGCATACCAGCGCTGCGCCTCGATGTAGCGCGGCAGCGTGTCCGTCTCGAACTGCTGCCGGGTCTTCACCGCCATGCCGATGCGCCACGGCACCACGTGGTCACGGAACAGGCTGTTCCAGCCGTCGAACAACACCAGCACCGGCCGGTCCTCCGCGTGCAGGTACTCCTGGTGCCAGTGCGGCACCTCCACGTCCGCGGCGAGCCGGAACCAGTAGAACGCGTGCGCCGGCAGCGTGAGCAGGTAGGGCAGGTCGCCGATGGGCGGGAAGTGCGTGCGCCCCAGCATCTCCACCGGCACGCGGCCGCGAAAACGTGACAGGTCCAGCTCCACCGGCTGCGCGCTGCGCGCGAGGTTGACCACGCACAGGATCGAATCCTCGCCGTACTCGCGCAGGTACGCCAGCACTTTGCGATTGCCCGGGCGCAGGAAACTCAGCTGCCCGCGGCCGAAGGCCTTGCTGGTCTTGCGCACCGCCAGCATGCGGCGCATCCAGTGCAGCAACGACGAAGGCTCGCGCAGCTGCGCCTCCACGTTCACAGCCTCGTAGCCGTAGACCGCGTCCATGATGGGCGCGAGGTACAGCCGCTGCGGGTCGGCGCGCGAGAAGCCGGCGTTGCGGTCGGGGCTCCACTGCATGGGCGTGCGCACGCCGTTGCGGTCGCCGATGAACACGTTGTCGCCCATGCCGATCTCGTCGCCGTAGTAGATGATCGGCGAGCCGGGCATGGACAGCAGCAGGCTGTTCATCAGCTTGATGCGGTCCATGTCGTTTTCCATCAGCGGCGCCAGCCGCCTGCGGATCCCGAGATTGATGCGCGCCCGCGGGTCGGCCGCGTAGGTGTTGTACATGTAGTCGCGCTCCTTGCTGGTCACCATCTCCAGCGTGAGCTCGTCGTGGTTGCGCAGGAAGATCGCCCACTGGCAGTTCTCGGGGATCTCCGGCGTCTGCTGCATGATCTCGACCACCGGAAAGCGGTCTTCCTGCGCAATGGCCATGTAGATGCGCGGCATCAGCGGGAAGTGATACGCCGCGTGGCACTCATCGCCTTCGCCGAAATAGTCGCGCACGTCCTCCGGCCACTGGTTGGCCTCGGCCAGCAGGAAGCGGTTGGGGTAGTTCGCATCGATGGCCGCGCGCAGCTGCTTCACGATCGCGTGCGTCTCGGGCAGGTTCTCGTTGTTCGTGCCCTCGCGCTCCACGAGGTAGGGAATCGCGTCGAGCCGGAAGCCGTCGACACCCAGGTCCAGCCAGAACCGCATGATGCGGAAGATCGCCTCCAGCACCATGGGGTTGTCGAAGTTGAGATCCGGCTGGTGGTTGAAGAAGCGATGCCAGAAGTAAGCCTTGGCCACCGGGTCGTAGGTCCAGTTCGACGTCTCGGTGTCGGTGAAGATGATGCGCGTGCCCTTGTACTTCTGGTCGGTGTCGCTCCACACGTAGAAGTCACGCTCGGGCGATCCCGGCGGCGCGCGGCGTGCGCGCTGGAACCACGGGTGCTGGTCCGAGGTGTGGTTGATGACCAGCTCGGTGATCACCTTCAGGTCGCGCCGGTGCGCCTCGTCCAGCATCAGCTTGAAGTCGTCGAGCTTGCCGTACTGCGTGTTGACGTCGTCGTAGTTCGCGATGTCGTAGCCGTCGTCGCGCAGCGGCGAGGGGTAGAAGGGCATGAACCAGATCGTGTTCACGCCCAGGTCCTTCACGTAGTCGAGCTTGGCGGCCACGCCCTTGAAGTCGCCGATGCCGTCGTCGTTCGAGTCGAAGAACGCCTTGACGTTGAGCTGGTAGATGACGGCGTCCTTGTACCAGAGCGCCTCCTCGTCCATCGACAGGGTGGCGCCTTGTTCTGCTTCTTCGAGGTGCGGGGTTCGCGGGGCGTTCATTCTCGAAAGGTGTGAATGAATTCGGCGTGATGAGCGGTCATGTCGGGTTCGTACCTACCTGCTCACCAGTAGTAGTCGAAGTCCTGTTCCCTGCGCAAGCGCTGGCGCAGCCGGAACACATGCGCCGGCACGCGATGCGGATCAAGCATCACGAAATTGCGTGTGCCATGCCACAGGAAGCGCTGGTCCGACAGCAGGTCGTGCACCTCGTACTCGCGCTCCTCGTCGATGCCCAGCACGGCGGCATCGAGCTGCAGCCAGCCCGACTGCACATGGATGGGATCGAGGTTCACCACGACCAGGATCACGTTGTCGCCGTCATCGGTGCGCTTGGCATAGGCGATGAGCTGCTCGTTGTCCGTAGGGAAGAAGGTCAGGCTCCAATCTGCCTGCAGCGCGCGGTTCTCCCGCCGTATGCCGTTCACCCGCGCAATGAAGTCGCGCAGGCTGTCGGGATGGTCCAGGTCCCAGGTGCGCAGCTGGTACTTCTCGGAATGCAAGTATTCCTCGCTGCCCGGCGAGCGCGGCCGGTGCTCCAGCAGCTCGTAAGCCGGCCCGTAGATCCCGTAGTTCGCAGCCAGCGTGGCGGCCAGCACCAGCCGAGCCATGAACACCGGGCGCTGCCCCGAGTGCAGGTGCTCATTCAGGATGTCCGGCGTGTTGGGCCAGGCGTTGGGCCGGAAGTACTCGCGGCCCGGGCCCTGCGTGAGTTCGGTGAAATAGTCGGTGAGCTCCTGCCTGGTGTTGCGCCAGGTGAAGTAGGTGTACGACTGCGTGTAGCCCAGCTTGGCCAGGCGGTGCATCACCTTGGGCCGCGTGAATGCCTCCGACAGGAAGATGAGATCCGGGTGCTCGCGCTTGAGCTCCGTGATGCACCACTCCCAGAACGCGAACGACTTCGTGTGCGGGTTGTCGACGCGGAAGATGCGCACGCCCTCGCCGATCCAGTGCTCGAAGATGCTCTTGAGCTCGGTCCACAGCCCGCGCCAGTCCTCGGTCTCGAAGTTGAAGGGGTAGATGTCCTGGTACTTCTTGGGCGGGTTCTCGGCGTACTGCACGCTGCCATCCGGCCGCCAGCGGAACCACTGCGGGTGTTCCTTCACGTAAGGATGATCCGGCGCGCACTGGAACGCGATGTCCAGCGCGATCTCGATGCCCAACTCGCCCGCACGGCTCACCAGGCGGCGAAAGTCCTCCGCCGTGCCCAGCTCCGCAAGGATGCTCTTGTGCCCGCCCTCGGCCGCGCCGATGGCCCACGGGCTGCCCACGTCGCCCGGCTCGGCCGCCAGCGCGTTGTCACGCCCCTTGCGCCGCTCGCGGCCGATGGGATGGATGGGCGGGAAATAAAGCACGTCGAAGCCCAGCTCGGCCACATACGGCAGCCTCGCCTCCACGTCACGGAAGGTGCCGTGCCGCCCGGCCTGCGGCGAGGCCGAGCGGGGGAACATCTCGTACCACGTGCTGTAGCGTGCACGCTCGCGGTCAGCCACCAGCGGCAGCTCCAACGCGTGTGTGACGGCCAGGCGCCGGTCCGGGTAGCGGTCGGCCAGCAGGGCGAGCGACTCGTCGAGCGCCAGGGCCTTGAGCGCCTCGGGCCCGAGCTGCGCGGCGCCTTGCCGCAGGCGGTCGCCGGCATCCTTGAGTGCCTTTTGGTCCGCGCCCTCGGCACGCTCGGCGCACTCCGCCAGCAGCTGCGCACCCACCCGCACTGCCACGCGGATGTCCTCTGCCTCCACCCGCCGACGCAGCTCGTGGCGCCATGAGCGGAAGTGGTCCACCCACGCCATGACGGTGTAGAGATAGCGCCCTGGCACCGGCGGCGTGAACTGCGCCTGCCACAGGTCGTTGTGCGTGGGGGTCATCTCCACTTCCCGCCACGCCGTCTCGGCTTCGGGTCGCCAGCACAGCATCACGCGCAGCACGTCGTGCCCATCGGTGAAGCAGTCCACCTCCACGCGCACGGGCTCGCCGGCGATGCGCTTGACCGCGAAGCGCCCTGCATCCACCGAAGGCCGCACGGCGTCCACCACGGCGCGGATGCGGCCGGCGTGGTCCGCCGCCTCGGCGGCTTCGGCGAGCGTCTTGCGGGCACGTGTCTTCTTCGGGGCAACGAGGGTCATGCTTTCAGGCTTCGGGCTTGAAAACCAGGGTCGCCAGCGGCGGCAGCGTCAGCGGCAGCGTGTGATGCCGGCCATGCGAGCTGATCGGCGCGGTGTTCACCCCGCCGAGGTTGCCCCAGCCGGAGCCGCCGTAGTCGCGTGAATCGGTGTTGAGCAGTTCACGCCAATGGCCCTTGACCGGCACGCCGAGCAGGTAGTTCTGCCGAGGCACCGGAGTCAGGTTGCACACCACCAGCAGCGGCGGCCCGTGCATGGGCCGGCGCAGGAAGGCGATCACCGAGGTATGTGCATCACGGTTCTCGACCCACTCGAAGCCCTCGGGGCTGAAGTCGATCTCATGCAGCGCGGGCTCGGTGCGCAGCAGCATGTTCAGCTGGCTCACCAGCCGGCGCAGCCCGCGATGCGGCTCGGCGTCGGCCTCGGCCCAATCGAGCTCGCCCTCGTGAGCCCATTCGTGGCGCTGCCCGAACTCGCCGCCCATGAAGAGCAGCTTCTTGCCCGGGTGCGCCCACATGAGGCCCAGCAGCGTGCGCAGGTTGGCGAACTTCTGCCAGTCGTCGCCCGGCATGCGCCCGATCAGCGAACCCTTGCCGTACACCACCTCGTCATGTGACAGCGGCAACACGAAGTTCTCGTTGAACGCATACACGAGCGAGAACGTGAGCTTGTCCAGGTGGTAGCTGCGGTGGATCGGATCCTCCTTCATGAAGGCCAGCGTGTCGTGCATCCAGCCCATGTTCCACTTCATGCCGAAGCCCAACCCGCCCATGCTGGTAGGCCGAGAGACCATGGGCCAGGCGGTCGACTCCTCGGCCACGGTCATGACGTCAGGGTGCTCGCGGTACACCGACTCGTTCATGCGGCGCAGAAAGTCGATCGCCTCCAGGTTCTCCTTGCCGCCCTCCCGGTTGGGGATCCACTGGCCCGGCTGGCGCGCGTAGTCGAGGTACAGCATCGAGGCGACCGCATCCACGCGCAGCCCGTCGGCGTGGTACTTGTCGAGCCAGAACATCGCCGACGACACGAGGAAGCTGCGCACCTCGTGCCGGCCGTAGTTGAAGATCATCGAGTGCCACTCGGGGTGGAATCCCTGCCTCGGGTCGGCGTGCTCGTACAGGTGCGTGCCATCGAACTCGTACAAGCCGTGCGGGTCGTCGGGAAAGTGCGAAGGCACCCAGTCGAGCAGCACACCGAAGCCCTCGCGGTGCAGCATGTCCACGAAGTACATGAAGTCCTGCGGCGTGCCGTAGCGCGCGGTGGGCGCGAAATAGCCTGTGGTCTGGTAGCCCCAGGAGCCGTAGAACGGGTGCTCGGTCACCGGCATCAGCTCCACATGCGTGAAGCCGGTCTCGCGCAGGTAGCCGCACAGTGCCGGTGCCAGCTCGCGCCAACCCAGGAACTCGCCGTTGCGCCGGCGCCACGAGCCGGCGTGCATCTCGTAGATGGAGATCGGGGCGTCGAGCCCGTTCCTCCTGCGCCGCGTGGTCATCCACTCGGCATCGCCCCACTCGTACTCCAGAGACCACACCCGCGAACCGGTGGCCGGCGGCAGCTCCGTGCAGAAGGCGTAGGGGTCGGCCTTGTCCAACGAGCGCCCGTCGGCCGTGAACACGCGGTACTTGTAGACCTGTCCGCGCTGCGCGCTCCGTGCGCGCCCTTCCCAGACGCCGCTGCCGTCCCAGCGCGCCTGCAACGGGCACGCCCCGGGATCCCAGCCGTTCCACTCGCCCATCACCGACACCGCCTTGGCGCCCGGCGCCCACACGGCGAAATGCGCGCCGTCGCTGCCGGTCAAATGGCAGCCCAGGTGCTCGAACAGATGCGAGTGGGTACCCTCTCGAAACAGGTAGATGTCTTGCTCGCTCAACACGACAACGGCCATCCCTTCCTGGTTTACCTTGCGGACCCGACGCGATTCACCGTATCACGGGCGTGCGGGCCGTCACAAATCGAACGGGGATGCCGGTGTCGGCAGCATGCCCTTTCCGCAGGCGATCGAGCCGCAGTGAGGTAAGCCGGCTGCACATCTGCCTGTCGGCGACTCACTTCGGCCAACAACAAGATGGGCGCCTGTCGCCGGGAAGCACGCCGCGCCGCGGCTACCTGGCCGATCGACCCTCGTCAAGCACGATGCTGCCGCCAGGCGCCGACCGGTCCGCTACCACGTGCTTGTGTTCTTCGAGCGGCGGGCTATGCGTCTCCACCAATGCGGCAATGGCTCGCGACTGGTAACCATCGGCCAGCCGCGCAAGCCGGTTCGCAAACGGCACGTATCGAAGATCCAGACCCTTGAGGTGCTCCGCGCGCTCGCGGATGGCGCGCATGTTGCCCATCTTGGCGATCCGGCGCAGCACGGCCATCTCATCGGCCGGCGGGGGCACGAGCGGCTCTTCCCGGACCGCGCCGCCCCCCATTTCGAGGGCACTCGGCTCGTACACCCAACGCAGCCCCAGCAGGGCCCCGATGGTCTTGAGCAGCGCGGCCTGCTCGATGGGTTTGGGGATGAACGCGTTTGCCCCGACGCTGCGGCTGCGCGCTTCCATGTCGGCCGTGGCGCTGGCGGAGGTGGCAATGACGGGCACGTCAGCCACGCCCGGCGTGCTGCGGATGATGCGCGTGGCCTCGAACCCGTCCATCGGGGTCATCGCGAGGTCCATGATGACCAGGTCCGGCAGCTGCTCTGCCGCCAGCTCGACCCCCTCCTGCCCGGTGGCCGCCTCGAGCACTTCGAAGCCGAGCATCGTCAGCGCGACGTTCAGCATGGCGCGGTTCGGCGCCACGTCGTCGACGATCAGCACGCTGCGGGTGCGCCCTTCGTAGCCGACGGGCTCGCCCGCGCGGGGCACGGCGCAGGCTTCGCCCCAGGCCGCGGGCAGGTCCAGCTCGAAGGAGAAGATGCTCCCGCGGCCTGGCTCGCTCGCCACCTGAATGTCGCCCCCCATCAGCCGCACCAGCTGCCGGCTGATGGCCAGCCCGAGCCCGGCACCGCTTTCGCCACGCCCCGCCCCGCCCACCTGTTCAAAAGGATGGAACAGGCGCGCGCGCTGTGCCTCGTCCATGCCGATACCCGTGTCGCGCACCTCGAATTGCAGCCGCGCGGTCTTGCTGCCTCCGTCCCCCCCCGACGCGGCCACTCCCACGGACAGCCGCACCTGCCCGTGGTCGGTGAACTTGATCGCGTTGGACAGCAGGTTCAGCAACACCTGTCGCAAGCGCCGTTCATCCGTCCACACGGTGCTCGGCAGCCTCGGCTCGGGCCGGTACTCGAACAGCAGGCCCTTTTCCTCCGCCTTGAGGTACACGATGTCCGACACGCCGCGCAGGAAGCCCGGCAGAGCGATCTCCGTGGGGCTCAGCTCCAGCTTGGCCGCATCGATGCGCGCCAGGTCCAGCACATCGTTGATGAGCGTGAGCAGGTGCTGTCCGCTTTCCTCGATGACCCGCAAGCCCCGGCTCTGGCGCTCGGTCAGCGGGCTGTCGCGCTGCAGGATCTGTGCAAAGCCGAGGATGCCGTTCAGCGGCGTGCGCAGCTCGTGGCTCATCTGAGCGAGGAAGTCGCTGCGCTGCTGCGCGAGCCGCTTGGCCTCGGCCAACGCCGCCTCCCGCGCAACCTCGGTCGCCTTGCGATCGCTGATGTCGCGTGACACACCCACGGTGCCCAGCACGGTGCCGTCCTCGTCGATCACCGGCGCCCTGTAGCTCTCCATCCAGACCGGCTGGCCATCGACGGATACCTGCTCCTCCACCGTGGTGCCCTGGCCCGAGGTCATGATCTGCTCGTCCTCGCGACGATATTGATCGGCCTGCGCCGCGGGCCACAGCTGCGCGTCCGTGCGCCCCACCATATGCTCCACGTCACTCTTGCAAGCGCGGGCCGTGGCTTGGTTGGCGGCAAGGTAGCGGCTGTGCGTGTCCTTGAGCCAGGCCCACATCGGCAGCGTGTCGATCAAGGTGCGCAGGTAGCGTGCCTGCTGGCGCAACTCGGCCGTGCGCGACTGCACCCGTTGCTCCAGCGTCGCATTCAACGCACGGATATCGGTCTCCGAACACCGCAGCTGCTCATTGAGGTGCTCCAGCTTGCGATGCCCCTGCCGCAGCCGGTACACGAACATGGCCGCGGCAGCGAGCAGCAACACCGCGGCCGCCAGGATGGTCAGCAGCCACCGCTGCTGCGCGGCCTGGCTCTCGGCGCGCCGCGTGAGCTCGTCGAACTCCCGCTCCTTGCTCTCCTGCTCGTAGCGGCGCAGCAAGTCGACCAGGCGCTGCCCGGCGCGCTCACGCGTCACGCGGGCCGTCATCTCGTTGGCCTCGATCGTCAGCTCGTACGCGCGGCGGTGATCCCCGAACGCCGCCGCCACAGCCGCCAGGCGTGTCGCGCTGCCGCTCACGTACAGCGCCAGACCCAGGTCCTTCGCAATCGCGTAGCCCCGCTCAGCCTGCTCGCGGGCGCGCGCCAGGTCGCCCATGGCCTGCAGGCTCATGCTGCGCGCGTTGTATAGGAACCACTCCCCGATCGGATTGGGGTACCTGGCATAGATCGCCATGCCTTCATCGAGGAGGGCAAGCGCTTCGGCGTGCCGGCCCTGCTGCCGCCGCAGCTCGGCGAGACCGGCCACGCCAAACGCTTCAGCGAAATGGGCACCCACACGCTGAAAGATCGCCACGGCCTCGCGAAAGAACTGCTCTGCCCGCGCGTAATCCTTGGCCTTCATCTCGGTGTTGGCCTGCCCCATCAGGGCAAAACCCTCCATGAGACTGGACTTCGCCTCCCGCGCCGCGCCCCGCATCTGCTGGTAGTTCTCGCGGCCTTCCTGCGCGCGTTCGCTCTGGTCGAATGCCAGGGCCATGGCCTGGTGGGCAAAGACGCGCGCCATGGCGTTTCCGGTGCGCTTGCTGATCTGCATGGCCCGCACGGCCACCGATATCGATTCGTCGAGCTGGTCGAAACGCCGGTACATCACGGCCGCGCGCATCATCGCCTCGCCCAGCAGGGCGGGCCGGTCCACACCCTCCAGGATCTGCACGCTGTGCTGCGTGGCGCGCACCATGTCGTCGAGCCTACCCAGATTGATGGCATTGATGGCGACGTTCAGGTCCGCTTCGGCCTGCCCCACGCGGTCGTCGTACCGCACCGCGATGTCGTAGGCCTCCCGGCTGTGTCCCGCCGACAAGGATGTCAGCCCGATGTAGGCCTCGATCCTGGACAGGAGGTTCAGCACCCTCGCGCGATCGGCCGCAGTCGCACCCGCAGGAAGCTCGGCCTGCAGCTTCTTGGCCGCCTCGTAGGCGCTATGCGTATCGTTCTCGGCCAGCACACGTATCTCATCCACGCGCACACGCCAGTCCTCGACCCCGGTGCCATGCGCCGCCGTGCCGGCGATCAGCGCCATGGCCATGAGGACACACCGCAGCACCGCGAGCGGCCATGTCAAGCCGAAGCGCGCGTAGTGGCCCGCGATGGAAAGTTGACTCATCTGATCAACGGCAGCCGCTCATGTAGCGGCTTGTTACAACGGGGCAGCGAAGAAGGCCCCATGTCCGAACGGACATCGTAACTGCGCCCCGCTGTGCACCGCTGCCCGAGTGAACCCTCCCCTCTCACAGGCGCAGCGACAGCGTCAGGCTGATCTGCCGGTCGTTCAGCACCGCCGACTCGGGACGCCTGTCAACCGCGTAGTAGCTGGTGCGCAGGGTGCGCAGCAGGTTGGTCCCTTCGAGGGCCAGCCCCACCCGATCCGTGAGCCGGTAGCGCAACGAGGCATCCAACCAACCGTAGGCGCGCGTATAGATCGGCTCCTCGCCCATGAAGCGGCTCACAAACTTGTCGCGCCAGTTGTAGGCCAAGCGCCCCGATACGCGCCCGCGCTCGTAGATGCCGATCAGGTTGACGCTGTGCCGCGACAGGTTCTGCAGTGGAAGCTCATCGCCTTCGGGATTGATCGGCGACTGGCTGTCCACATACGTGTAGTTGACCTGCGCGCCCAGCCCGCGCATCCAGCCCGGCAGGAAGTCATAGAACTGCTGGTACCCCAGTTCGACTCCCTTGATGTCGGCCGGCCTGCTGTTTTCCGGGCGGCTGACCATATAGGTGGCGCCGTCGTGAACCTCCGGTCGCGTCACGGTGCTGATGAACCCGTCGACCTTCTTCACGAAGGCCGTCGCCGACACGAACGTGGTGCGGTCCAAATAGCGCTCCACGGCGAGGTCGAGGTTGCGGGCGCGGATGGCGCGCAGCGAGGGGTTGCCCGCCAATCCCTGGTTCTGCGCAGGGTTGATGGTGTTGGGCAGCAAAAGAAGCGACGGCGAGAGCTGGTCGAAATTGGGCCGGGTGATGGTCTTGGAGGCGGCGACACGCAGCTGCCAGCCGTCGCCGAGCGCAAAGCGAAGGTTCGCACTGGGCAGCCAGTCCGTCGTCGTCGAATCGATGTCGATGGGCGCTGTCCCCTGCGTGGAGGGCACTGACTGAAAGCCCGACACCGCCGTGCGCGTCCTCACCACCCGAAGCCCGGCATTGCCATCCAGCCCGGCTCTCTCAGCCCTGAAACGCGCCATGACGTAGGCCGAGTTCGTCTCCTCATCGATGGTCCACTGCCCCTGCGGGTTGCTGCCCATGGGGATCGGCGTGGTGATGCCGAAATCCGCCCGCACCTGTCCCGCGTTGCGCGCACCGTCCAGGTTGCCGATGAGGAAGTCGCGCACGCTCGGCTCGTCTTCGCCGGGAAAGAGCACGTAAGGATTCGGCATCACAGCGCCGGGCCGGTCGGCCGCCGTGACACCGGAGACCGGCGCGTCGGCAAAGACCAGCCCGGGCAGGTTGTCGGCGCGACGGGTTGCCTGCCGCACGCCGGCATGCAGCGACTGCAACACCGGCTGCGCCAGCTTGTACTCCGCATCGAGACGCGCCGCATTGAGTGAACCCTGGAATGGACGCGTGCGATACGTGATGCTGGTGAACGCCAGGTTCGACGGATCGAGCAGATCCGTCCCCGCGATCGTGGTGCCGGGCAGCTTCGTGGACAGGTCGTGCGTGAAACTGGCCGCCGTGCCCGACAGCGCGGGCCCGCTGAAGAACAGGTGGTTGAAGCTCTTGGTGCGGCTCCAGTCGCCCGTCACGGTGAGTGCCTCGCGGCTCCAGCGACCGCCCAGCGCCACTTGCGAGTTGCGGTCCACGGTGTCGCGGGCGAAGCTCAACACGGACAAGGGCGCGGACATCCAGGTGATGGACTGCAGGTCTTGCGTCCCGGGAAACAGCGACAAGCTGCCTGGCGCGAAGCTGCCCAGGTTCTGGGTGAAGACGCTGATCTGGTGCGAATCCTGCACCGTGCGCAACTCGGCATGGCTCGCTTCGGCCAGCAGTTCCAGCGTATCGAGCGGTCGCCACTGCAGCACGAGCTGGCCCCCGGTGCGCTTGCGACGCCCGAAGCTCGTGGTTTCCGACGTGCCATTCGGCGCAAACACCGTCTGCCCCGGCAGCAGTTCGTTGTTGTTGGCCGCGTTGTGGGCCACCGGGCTGCCCGTGGCCTTGAGGTCCTCGCGCCAGGCTCGCTCCTGGACCACGAGGTTGGCCAGCGCACCGAACTCCCCGGCCTGCTCCGTCTTCCAGCGGCGGCTGGCCAGCAGCGACAACTGCGGTTTTTCGTTCTTCACCAGATCGCCGTGGACCACGCGCACCGAGCCCAGCAACTCGTAGTCATCGAAGTCGAATGGCCGCGCGGTCCGCACATCGATCATGCCCCCCAGCCCGCCTTCGATGTGCTGGGCGGACGAGGTCTTGTACACGTCGAGCTGCGAGACCATGTCGGAGGCGAGGTCGGAGAAGTCGAGAGCCCTTCCGGTGCCCGCGGTGAACACTTCGCGCCCGTTGAGCAGCGTCTCGATCTGGGTGAGGCCCCGGATAGCCACGATGCCACCCTCGCCGCGATCGCGTGAGATCTGGACTCCAGTCACGCGCTGAAGCGCCTCCGTCACGCTGAAGTCGGGAAGCTTGATGATGTCCTCGGCCGCCACCGAATCCACGATCTCCAGGCTTTGCCGACGCACCTGCTGCACTGTCGCGAAGCTCGCACGCGCGCCGGTGACGGTAACGGTCTCCAGTTGGGCCTGCGCTGGTGGCTCACCGGCGGCTGCCCCTCCGGACAGCTGCACCTGAGCCCAGGCACCCGGCGTCAGGCCCACAGCGAGCGCCAGGAACCATAACTGGTGCCGCCTCAAGGGCGTCACGAGAACCACTGCCAACAGCACGAAGGGCATGGGACGTCGTCGTGAGGTACAGCTCGATGCAATGTACCGGCGCCCTCAAGGCTGGGCAAGCATGCCATCGCTTGCCTGTCGCGTATCGACGAGTCCCGGGGCAGCACGGTCCTTGGCCGATCACGGAGCAAGCCGGCACCGGCCCTGTGCCTGGCTGCCACGTGGACAGTCGCGCAAAACACCGTGTAGAGTCCCGCCTCCTATAGACGGAGGGTCTTGGCAAGCCATGGCATCACCGCTGGCGGTCACATCAGCGCGGGCCGGGCGCCGCCCGTGGCAATGAGTACGGCCCCTGGAGACATGGCCGGCGAGGCGTTCACCGTGGCGCTGCGCCGCGTCGTCCTCTTCTGCGGCGTCCTGGCCATCTTGTCGTTCACGCTGTTTCTCTCGATGGGCGTGCCGGACCTGGCCTGGCCCAACATATCGAGCATCGCGCTCTACGCCACCGCCTTCGTGGCCACCCGGCGCCGTCTCCACACCCTGGCGGTGACCCTCGTCTGGATCGAGGTCACGCTGCACGCCACAGTAGGTACGCTGCTCATCGGCTGGGAGAGCGGCTTTCACTACCACCTGTTGATGTTCGTGCCGATGATCGTCGTCGGCAGCAGCAGCCGGCTGGCCCCCGTCCTGCTTGGGTGCGTGTTCGTCTCCTACCTGGGCCTGGACGCACTGTCATACCTCATGGGCGCCACGAATCCGGTCCCCACGTCGCTGCTCGCGCTGAGCCGCTGGGCCAACGCAGCGATGACTTTCGCGGGCCTGGCCTACTCGGCCGTCTGCTATCGCAGCGCGGTTCGAGATGCCGGCCTGCGACTGAGTTTCATCACCACGCACGATCCGCTGACCGGCTTGTGGAATCGCCGCCAGTTCTGTGCCATGGCCGAGCATGAGCTCGCTCGACGCCGGCGCACCGGTGAGCGCGTGGCACTGGTCATGATCGACATCGACAAGCTGGTCCGCGTGAACGAACGCTCGGGACACCGGGCTGGAGACGCCGCGATCGAGCGAGTTGGTCACATCGTGAAGCGCAATTGCAGGCTGCATGATGTCGTCGCCCGATGGGGCGAGGACGAGTTCATCTGCCTCCTACCCGACACGGACCTCGGCGAGGCCATGATCGCCGGCGAGCGACTGCGCCAGATGGTCGAATGCGCGACGCCATATGCATCGCCGGAACGCTGCACGGTATCTGTCGGCATCACTGACATCCAAGCAGACGAGCGCATCACCGACGCCCTCCCTCGGGCCGACCGCGCGCTTCGGCACAGCAAGCGCGAAGGCCGAAACCGAGTGCGATGCATCCCGGCCAGGCACCACGCCCTGAACTCGTCGGCCATGACGCGCACGGCCGCGTAGTTCAGTCTTGGACGCCATGTGGAGCTTAAGGAAACCGGTGGATTTGGGCCCTGACCAGGTGCTCTGCGCGCAACGAAGGACAGCAAAGACGCGGTTTTATGACCACGTAGTGTCAAACACTGCACACTGCACTAGGCGTTGACTCAAGCGCCACGAAGCCCTGGCCACGCAAGTGTGTCCTCCTGCCCCGCGGGAGCATCACCTTCGTTACGGCAAGAGGTGTGCAGACCTGGCCACACACACCTCATTCACCTCGTCCGCGCCAGGACCAGCAAGCGCTGATCAGGCGCTGGTCAGGCCCGCGCCCAGCCCCGCATGATCTCGTGGATCTCCGGAGGCCGTTCCGCCACACGCTGACGCCCGGCCGCGGGGATCCGGGCGCGCTCGGGAGGCGCCGCCACCTGTTGGACCTGACGCTCGGCTTCTTCGTCCTCCTGTGCGATCTCTTCGCCGCCTTGCGCGGCGATGGCATCCAGGTGATCCTGCATGGCGGCCACTGCCGCCTCGGGATCCCGAGCCGCAAAGGCGGCCACAAGGCGCCGGTGCTGCTCGACGCTGGCGGCAATGGCACCTTCACGTGCCAGCGAGCGGCGCCGGTGGTCGATGCCCTGGGCATAGAGATCCACCGCGATGTCCATCATCAGCGGGTTGGCGCAGGTACGGTAGATCGTGAAGTGGAACTCCATGTCCAGCAGGTGATAGCAAGCCGGCTCACGCTCCATGCGTTGCTGCAGCTCCACCAGACGCTCCAACCGCTGGAGCGTGCGCGCATCGATCTCCACTACCGCGCAGCGCACGATCTCGGCATCGACCGCGGCGCGGACCTGCTGCACATGGCCCAGCGTCCGATTCGTCAGCTGCCGGAGCACCTTGGCGCGCTCGACCACATCCAGCGTGCCGGGCCCGAGAACGCGAGAGCGGCGCCCGTGACACACGGCAAGCATGAGACGACTCTGGAGTCTGCCGAGCGCGGCGCGTATGGTCTGCCGGGACACACCGAAGGCCTCGGCCAGTTCCCTTTCACCCGGCAGCAGGTCGCCTGCTTGAAGGATCCCAAACTGGATGGCCTGGGCGAGCTTGTCAGCCACACAGATGCGGATCGGATCAGCCCAGGAAGCCGAACCGTCGCTCAGCGCAGTATCGCCGCGAGCCCGGTGCCCATCCTTCGAGGCCGGTATGGCTGCATGAGGGGACCCGAAGGCGTGGCGCGCTCTGCCTTCCACGCGCATCGAGGGCTGTTCGAGCTGGACGTCTTGTTCGGCGGTCACTGCAGTGCTCACTTGGGGCTCCTTTGAGCGTTTTCGGGCGCCATGGCGCCGAACTGCGCGCCATGCCTACCTCCTGGCCTGTCTCCTGACCTGAGAACAATTCACGCGCTCACGGCATTCCGTTACTTACAAGCAGAGATCACTCACCCCCCTTGTTCTTGGGGGTCGAAGACCTGCAAGAAGGAAATCGCGCACAAGGCATGGAATAAGAGGCGCCTTTGAGATGTTCAGGATCAAATGGCAGCAGACCATCGAAGCGCCATCTGGCCATCAGGCCATCAGGGAAGGGCAGAGTGCTGAACGACGAACTGCAGGTCCAGCTGCCGCAGCTGCTACCCAGGCTGTGGCGCTTCGCCCTTCGCCTGACGCGCTGCACTTCCGACGCCGAGGATCTGGTCCAGCGTTGCTGCCTGCGCGCCCTCGAAAGGCGCTGGCAGCTCAAGCCAGGCACCGCGGTGCTGAGCTGGCTGTTCTCGATCATGCACTCGACGTGGCTCAATGAGCTCCGGGCACGGCAGCGCCGGCGGGAGTCGAGTCTCGACTGGGAGGATGAGCTCGCCGAGTTCGAGCCGGCGTACCCCGGCTGCAGCCCGGAAGAAGCGCTGATGTTTCGCCAGATCGTGGACGCGGTGCATGCGCTGCCCGAGGCGCAGAGGCTCGTCATGATGCTTGTGGCTGTGGAAGGCCTGTCGTATCGCGAGGCAGCCGAAGTGCTAGAAATACCCGTCGGGACCGTGATGAGCAGGCTGGCCCGCGCCCGGATGACGCTCGGCCGCCGCTTCATCGGCGAGACTGAAACGCCGCAGGCGCGAAGGATGGTGTCCGATGAGCATTGATGAAGCCACGCTGCGCGCATACGTGGACGGCGAGCTGACGCCCGCCGAATGCAGGAAGGTCGAGTCCGCAATCGCAGGCGATCCGGAACTCCTCGAACAGGTCGAAGCCTTGCAGGCGAGTTGCCTGCCGTACCGTCTCGCATTCGAGCGGCAGCCCCTTCCCGATGTGCCTGCATCGTTGTCACGGCGGCTCGACTCGTGGATCGCCATGACCCGCGAACCATCAGCCAGCGCCCCTCCCGCGCGTCGGCACTGGCTGCGTGTCGGCGCAGCGCTGGCCGCCTCCTTCGCAGCCGGCCTGTGGATGCCCGTACCCTGGCGACTCAACCCGGATGAGTTCTCCGACCAGCCGTGGGTCCAGGCCATCGCCAGGTATCAGGCACTTTATGTGCGTGAAACCGTGGACCTGGCCCTCAACGACGTGAACCGTACCCGCGCATTGCTCGCGGCGTTTTCAGCTCGTCACGGCGTACCGGTGGTGGTGCCCGATCTGCGTGATGCAGGCATGACGTTCCGCCACATCCAGCGGCTCGCCTTCAACGATGCACCGGTCATCCAGATGGTGTACCTGCCCCCCACAGGCAGGCCACTCGCCCTGTGCGTGGTCGGCGCGAGTCCCACCGGTGGCGCGGTCACCACGCGACGCATGGAAGGCCTGGAGGTGTCGACCTGGGGTCGCCACGGCTTGGCGTACGTCATGGTGGCCGACATGCCTCGGGACGAAGCGACCCTCCTGGCAGAGCGCCTGGCAAGCGGACGCACCCCGATTCTCTACGCCTCGTAGTTCCCACCCCCGGTTCACGGGGCAAGTGGCTGTAGCAACGCTCTGCGCGTGGTCAACTTGCGCCAGTGCGGTGCGAGTTGCGCACGCCGGATTTCTCCGGCACATCTCGATGCACTGCTCAAGACATCAAGACGCCTGCCCGGTCTGACATGTACGCAAAGAGCACGCAGCCCCAAGAGAAATGAGCGAGAACCATCCGGCTTCTGCTTCTGCGAGCCAACGCGTGGCCCCGGCGGCCACCGCCGAATCGTTCCGCCCCGTAAGCATGACCGGCAGGGCCTTCTGGCCGACGATGCGCAAGGTCGCGCTCATGGCAGCGGGCATCGACATTCTGTTCTTCCTTCTCTTCGCTTATCTCGACGTACCACAGCTGGCTTGGCCCAATGTGTCGAGCATCTTGCTCTATGCAATGGTCTACGTACTCATCGGGCGCCGCGCGAACCGCTTGGCGATGATCCTGATGTGGGTCGAGGTGCCGTTGCACGCCACGGTGGGCACCATCATGCTCGGCTGGGAGAGCGGATTCCACTACTACCTGCTGCTGTTCATCCCGGCCATCGGCATCGGCAGCCGCGTGCGCGTCGCGTCCATCCTGCTTCCCTGCGTGCTGGCTTGCTACCTGGGGCTCAACACGCTGTCACTCTTCGTCAGCCCCAGCAGCCCACTGCCGGAAGCCTCCTTGATGATCGTCAGGTGGTTCAACATCGTCGTCATTTTCGCGATGTTCTCGAGCGCAGCCGTCTTCTACCGACGCAGGGTGCAGAACACGCAGGAGCGGCTGAGCTACCTAGCCACCCATGATGCCGTGACCGGTCTGTGGAACCGCAGGCAGTTCATGACCATGGCCGAGCACGAGCTGGCCCGGCAGCGGCGCACGCAAGAAGCGCTCGCGATCGTCGCGATCGACGTCCACATGGCGGGCGCGGCCGCCGCGCAGGCGAAGCGCGTGGGGGACGGTGAGCTGGTGAGGGTCGCGCACGCGCTGAAGAAGAACTGCCGAACCGACGACATCGTCGCGCGGTGGGAGGCAACCCAGTTCCTGGCTCTGCTGTCCTGCGCCACATTGCCGGAAGCCGCCTTGTTTGCGGAGCGAGTCAGCGTCGCGATCGAGGAGAGTCTGGCCGGCATGCGACCCGCGGACTCCTATTGCATCGTCTCCACGGGGCTGACGGAGATCCAGCTCGGGGAAGACTTTTTCACCGCACTCGCCCGCGCGGATGCAGCAGCCGAGGCTTCGAAGCACGCCCGGCTGGATCCGATGAACCGCCGCGACCCCGCCTCACGGGACCAGGCCGCCAGCCTATACGCCACATCGCGCAGCTGATGATCCACGCCGTCAGATGAGAAGGCGTGAAGTGAACGAATCCGGCGTGCCAGAGCCGCTTACCAGAGCATTGCGCCACGGGACGCCTTCCTGAGGCCACACCTCCTTCAGGCGCGGCCGCTCCCGTAGAGCACCGGAAGCTCCCCGTTCGCCACGCGCTCGGCGAGCACGGCCATGTCTTCGATGGGCAAGTCGGCCACCATGACGTAACCCAGGCCCTTTTGTCGCCAGCTTGCCACATCCAACCCCTCGATCCGACGCGTGGTCACTGAGACGACGGACCCCGGGTCAGGCCGCACGCACAACGCGGCCGGCTTGCCCTGGTCGGGCAGGTACACCATTTGGATCACAGGCAAGTCGTCAACCGCAAGGCGCTGAAGGCCTCGAAATGCGAGGCCGGCCGTGTGCAGATCGGGTACGGACAAGTCGACACCCAAGTCCTGCGCAAAAGCGACGAGCAGCTCGCGCGCACGCTGGGGATCGACGGCCACGAAATCCACGGTCTCACGGACATACAGGGCCTGGTAGCGGGCGATCACCCTCACCCAGCGGTCCGCGGCGTACTCAGTCGGATCGATACGCCATGGCACGGGCGCCCAGAGCCCCGCCGCAAAGGCCGCGGCAATGCCCGCGCCGACCTTGATCCAGCGACGGCGTCCCGCGTGGCCGCCTTGCGGGGCCTTGGCCTCGCCGGCCCAGGCATGAACTTGGCGCCAAAGACGCTGGGGGACTTCGGGCAGCGCCTGCACATCGAAAGCCTTCCGATAGGGCAGGCTGCTCGACAGAAACAGGTCGAGGTCCGCCTGCAATTGGGCACTGCCCTGGAGGGCCGCCTGCACGTCAAGGCGGCGGCGAACGTCTAGCTCACCATCCGCGTATGCGCGCAACGTCGTTTCGTCGATCTTCATACCACCCCTCCTTTGCCAGGACTCACCGTGCTCCATGGGCGTGAAGGGTCGTTCTGCCACTGCTCCGGCCCACGCTCCAGGCAGTCAACAGAACACCGAAGTCGCAAGGGTTATTCCGGAGGATGTGTGATGCAAATCACGAATCACGCATCAGAGGGGTATGAATCAAGTCTGAGCCAGGCGCACCGAGCCTTACGACATGCTGGCCATGCCGTTCTGGGTGCGGAGAGCAAGGTACCGGCTAAGCTGCCTGCTGCTCGCCCCCGGCGAGCCTTTGGCGTACTTCTCGCACGACACGCGCGACCTGGACGTCGCAGCTGAGGTCCAGCTCCCCGTCCTGCGTCTCGACGATGAGGCTGCGATGCCCGGGCAGGCCGGCGTCGGACACCACGCTGACGTAGCGTGCCCCCTTGGAACGCAGGCTTTCCTTGAGGCCGCCCAGGGTATCGACGGCGGAGGGATGGACCCTGATGCGCACGGCACTGCCCTCCGGCACGAGCCCATGCAAGTGCTCGACGGCGTGGGCAAAAAAGGCCTCAGGGTTCGATGCCTCGACGATCCTTGTAGCGAGCTTGACCGCGAGTTCCAAGGCACCCCGCTCGAGCTCGTAGGCCGCGTCGAGGAAGGCTTGGCTCATCTGCTGCAGCCGTTCCGCGACGATCTCATCGGCCTTGCGTTCCACGGCTGCCTGCACCGCGGAAACGCCTTCGCTGAGTTCCTGCTCGATGCGATCGTCCGCCTCCTGGCGCAGCTCGCCGAGAGCCAGCCATCGCTGTCGCTCATCGGCCTTGATCACGTTCGTGACGGGATCGAACGCATCGCGGTGGAAGCGCACCACGGCCGCCGGCCGAGAGTCATTTGACATTGATCATCCTAGTAGCACGTGAAGTCCCAACAACGTCCGGAAGGGATGCGACAAGGCTGGGCGATGCCGCATGGTGGTGTGCATTGGTGAATACCTGATGCCCCGGGAAGGGGTGACAAGAAATACGGCGCGCCGCCCTCCGCAGCTCAGTGCTGCAGCTCGGGCGCCCCCTCTGACGCCGCCACGCCAGACTCTTGCGCAGGAGTCTTCTGCGAAGACGTGGAGGGCGTGCCGCATTCGAACGATGAATCGGGCAGCGAGGGGAGCTCGGGCCATTCAACCGGCTGCTCCTGCGTGGCCCACCAACTGGGAAGCGCCTTCGTGCCTCGACACACCTCCTTGACCTTCATCTCTATCGCGCGCTCTTCGAGGAGCTGCAGCCGCTTCAGCCTCTCGTTTTCTTCCTCCAGCTGCGCCAGGCGCTGCGCGAGGGAGGCCTCTGATCCGACCAGCCTGTCCCTCCACTGCCGGTAGGTCTTCATGCTGAACCCGTACCGCTCGCTGAGATCCTGCACCGAGCAGCCTGCATCGGCCTCGCACAGCACACGAACGATTTGCTCTAGCGTGAAGCGTTTGCTCATGACGACTCCTTGAGGGATGATGGACTTCGCTTTCGTCCTCCATCCTCGCCCACTGGGGGTCCGGACAGGCTCTACGTTGCCGCCGCGAAGGCACTGGTCTGCAGCTCGTGAAAACCCGCACGAACAATTGATTACACGTGCCGGGCACTCATTGCAGGGGGGCAGCCGCCCTCGACCCCTCCCCATCCCGACAAGCCAGGGGATCTCCTGATGGAGACCACGCCGCAGCATGATGGACGCTGCCACATCGCCGAGCTGCACGATTGCCCGGCGCCTATCGACGGTTCATCGAGGAGCCCCACCAGTGACGACACACCCGCATGGGCAGCGCCCGCGCGCCGACCCCGACACGGTCGCCAGCGAAATGGCCGGCATCCTGGGGCGCGCCGGCGAGCGGCTCTCCGCAGCGAGCCGCTACTCCGATGACAGCGAGGTGTTCGAGCGCGTTGGCCGGATCTCCAGCATCGCAGGCCCGATCCTGCGGGTGTCCGGATTGAACGCGGCCCTGGGCGAGATCGTGCAGATCCGGTCGCGCCGCACGGGCGACGAGGTGATGGCCGAGGTGGCCGGCTTCAGCGATTCGGCCACGCTGGTCATGCCATACGGTTCGGTCGACGGCTTCGGCCCTGACGCAGCGGTCTATGCGACCGGCGCCCCCCTGCGCATTCCCGTCGGCCGCGGCCTGCTCGGCTGCGTGATCGACCCCCTCGGGCGCGTGATGCAAGGCACGATGGGCAAGAAGGTCCAGATGCAGCCACTGCGACAGGCGGTGCCCGACCCCTTCGATCGCCTGCCCATCGTGGAGCCCATGATCACCGGCGTCAGGGTAGTGGACACACTGATGCCGCTGGGCCACGGCCAGCGCATGGGTCTGTTCGCCTCTGCAGGCAGCGGCAAGACGACGCTGCTGGGCATGATGGCCCGCGGCTGCGCGGCCGACATCATCGTCATTGGCCTCATCGGCGAACGCGGCCGCGAGGTGCGCGATTTCATCGACCACAACCTGGGCGAAGAGGGGCTGAAGCGATCGGTGGTGGTGGCCGCCACGTCAGACCGCAGCGCGCTGGAGCGCATCAAGTGCGCCTTCGTGGCCACATCGCTGGCGGAGTACTTCCGCGAGCAGGGGATGCGCGTGCTGCTGCTGGTGGACTCGCTCACCCGCTTCGCCCGCGCACAGCGCGAGCTCGGCTTGGCGCTGGGTGAGCCACCCACACGGCGCGGCTTCCCGCCTTCGCTGTTCGCGATCCTGCCGCAGCTGGTGGAGCGCCCCGGCCGCACGCGACGCGGCAGCATGGCGGCCGTCTATACCGTGCTTCTCGAAGACGAGAACATGGCCGACCCGGTCGGCGAGGAAGTGAAGTCGCTGCTGGACGGCCACATCATCCTCTCGCCCAAGATCTCGGACCGGGGAATCTACCCAGCCATCGACATCCGCAGCAGCCTGAGCCGGCTGCAGTCGACACTGCACAACCCCAACATGCTTCGCGCGGCGAGTGCGGTGCGCGGGCTGTGGAACCGCTATCTGGACGTCGAACTGCTGGTGCAGCTGGGCGAGTACAAGCCCGGCACCGACCCACGAACCGACGAGGCCGTGCGGAAGTTTCCGGAGGTGTGCAAGTTCCTCAAGCAGAACGAGAAGAGGTTGTCTTCGGCCGGGCAGTCGCTGCAGGCGCTCAGTACGCTGCTCAGCGACTGCGAGGTGCCCGAAATGTGATGCGCCACCGCGCTCGGCCGTGCCCTCCCGCAGGCCTGGGCCAACTGAAAGGGTAAGAGAGACACGCACCGCCGGTGCGTGCGACCACTCAGCGGACCAAGGCGCCCGCGAACTGCCTGCCGACCTGCATCCTGGCCCTCGCCAGCCGGCTCATCACGGTACCGATGGGCACGCCCAGCACCTCCGCGGCCTCCTGGTAGCTCAGGCCCTCCACCGCCACGAGGATCAGCACGGTCCGGTGCATCTCCGGCAAGCCCTGCACGACGGAGAAGACCTGCCCCAGATAAACCCATTGCTCGGGATCAGCCATGCCGGGAGGCGCCTCGATCTCATCGATCTCATCGCCGCCAGCCACGTAGAGGGCATCACGGCGGTGGCGGGATCGGAGTTCGTTGATCCAGATGGAATGCATGATGGCGAACAGCCAACTCAGCATGGAACTACCCTGGCGCCACTGGGTACGCCGCTCGAGAGCACGAACACAACAATGTTGTACGAGGTCCTGGGCCTCATGCGTCGACGACGTGAGCCGCATGGCAAAGCGCCAAAGGCGCGGGAGCAAGCCGGGGAGTTCCGCACTCACTGCATCGCCCTGTCTCGCCGCCTCGTCGCCGTCGCCTGTGAAAAGACAAGCCGCCTGCGAGGCGCCCGCCGTGCTCGGTGCACGTGCGACCATGTGTGTCAACGCGACTCCTTCATGCAGCGCCACCCGCCATGGCGAGCGTCGCTGCCCGACTCCCATAAAAGCTGCGAATAGCAGCCCCCCAACGGAGCTGTTTATACGGGCCTCCAGCGCACATCCACAATCGTGCGAACCCGGGACCGCGACC
>CBINKC010000044.1:0-28419 GCA_966251135.1 uncultured Burkholderiaceae bacterium | reverse complement strand
GCATGGCGTTGATATCGGCTGACTTGTTCAACGAACTTCCAACTCACGACACTAGCGCTCTTGCGGGACGGCTCGCTGAGTTGATGCCACGACACGCGGCGGCCGGGCCACATGTGACATCTCATGTGTCATCTGTCATGCGGCCCGGCGGACATCGCCACGAGGCCGAGTTGTGGACTCGGCAGGATCGTTGTGCGGAATTCGCCGCGCCCATGTCGACCCACTCCACGCCGCGTCATGCCATTTCGCGCTTTCGCGCTTTCGCGCTGCGCGACACACCGGGGAGCACCCCAGCCGAGCACCCCAGGCGCCCCACCTCTCGTTCACCAAATCCGTTCTATGAAGATACGTCCGCTCCAGGCTTGTCTGTTCGCCTTCGCTGCCTTCTCCATCCACTCCGCACACACCGCCTACGCAGCTTCGCCTGGTGTCCCGCATTGGGAATACCGGGGCCAGCATGGGGCCGCCCACTGGGCGGAGCTCGATCCCAAGTTCGAGGCGTGCGCGAAGGGCAAGTCCCAGTCGCCGATCGACATCCGCAACGCGCGAACGGCGGATCTGCCGGCGCTGGAGTTCTCATACGGTCGCGTGCATCCGTCCATCGTCAACAACGGCCACACGGTCCAGGTGAACGTGCCGCCCGGTCAGACTCTGCGGATCGGCGACCACAGCTACGAGCTTGTGCAGTTCCACTTCCACACCCCGAGCGAAGAGCACGTGGAGGGCAAGGCCAGCGCCATGGTGGCTCACTTCGTGCACCGCGACGCCGAGGGCAAGCTCGCCGTGGTGGCAGCGCTGATCGAGCCCGGCAAGTCGAGCCATTCCGGGTTCGAGACGGTGCTGTCGCACCTGCCTGCGCGCCCAGGCGAAACCATCACCGTCGAAGGACTCGAGCTCGACCTTGCGGCGCTGTTGCCGCAGCAACGCCGCTATTACGACTACGACGGCTCGCTCACCACGCCCCCGTGTTCCGAGCAGGTGCACTGGATGGTGCTGGCGCAACCCGTGCACGTGTCACCTGAGGCGATCCGCCGCTTCCGTCAGCTCTACTCCGCCAATGCCCGACCGGTGCAGCCGCTCAACGGTCGTGCCGTTCGTGTATCGAGGTAACGGGCCAGGGAAGGGGGCTCGGCCGTATCGGGCTCCCTCAGGGGGCCTCAGGGGGCGCGTAGCGAGCAACGAGCACCCCGCCCCACTCAGGCTCCATTTCCGACATTCATCATCAGCCCGCCGTAGAGCACTTGGGTCTCAGCTTCCTCAGGTGGTAAAGCGTGCCTACGCCTGCCGCGTAGATGACTCGTGCCCTGGTCCCCATGCGCCACAAGGTGCGATCGCGGCGCTCGATGCGCCCACGAGGTACACCAACCCGCCACCGAAGCTGCCCAGCCGCCAAGTTGAGACGTGCCCGGTCCAACCTGGTCAGCGATGCCCCTGTCTCGGGGAACGTGGATTGCCGCGCTACGTGCGGGCCGTGTCCGCCGCGCCGGTAGAGCCATGGCAGGGGCAGGCCGGCACCGCTGCTCATCCTCACAGGAGTTCACGATGAAGGCCAAGCTCATCAATGAAGTTCCAGAGCGCACGTTCGCGATCGTCTTTGACAGGGGCGACGAGCCGATGTCCATGCTCGAGCGCTTCGCCGCCGAAAGGAGTGTCACCGCTGCTCGCCTCAGCGCCATCGGCGCCTTCGAGCGTGCAACGCTCGGCTACTTCGACTGGGAGCGCAAGGACTACGAGCGCATCCAGGTGGAGGAGCAGGTGGAAGTGCTTTCACTGCTCGGCGATGTGGCACTTGATCGAGGTAAGCCGAAGTTGCATATCCACGTGGTGCTCGGACGGCGAGACGGCAGCACGCTGGGCGGCCACCTGCTGGAAGCGTCGGTGCGGCCGACGCTGGAAGTGTTGCTCGTCGATTCGCCCGGCTATCTGCGCCGCGAGCGCGATCCGGTCACAGGGCTGGCCTTGATCAGGATAGGCGCCTGAGCAGCGTGATGGATGCCACCATGAAGGCGAAAGTACTTCCACGCTTGTGGATCATTCCCACCGTGGCCGCCATGGCCGCGTGCGAGCCCAAGCCTGCGAGTCCTTCGGTTGCCCCCGGGCCCGCTGCGGCGGTCGCCGCCTGGGTCGGGGGCGTGCCGGACCGGCTGTGGTTCATGCCCTCAGCACGCGATCGAGCACGTTGTGCTGCGGATTCACGATGTCGCCTCGGAGGATTTGCCTCGGCGTCACTGTGTCGTGCTGGTAATACGCGCGGTTGGCGTCGTTGTCGACCACCACGTCGGTGATGCCGATGGAGGCTCCTGCGTAGGCGCCTTGCGTGTCTGACCAGACGACGATGTCCTCTACCTTGCCCGCCGATACCTGTGCGCGTCGCGCGTAGTCGACGATCGTGAGGTCAGCGTCCGCGTGGACCGAGAACTTTCGCCCCGAGCGGAAGTTCTCTACGGCCCGATCGGTCATCAAGAGCATGGCCACTTCGCCTCCGGCGACGCCAGCCTGCGCACCGATGCTGACGCCGCCCAGGTTGTAGAAGACGGGATTGCTGAAACGCTCGCCCTGGCGCGTCACCAGCACACCTTCGCCGCCCTGCGCCCCGATGCCGAACCCAGCGCGGCCGTAATCCGTGAGGATGAAGACGGCCTTGGCACGCTCCAGCAGGGCAAGCAGGCCAGGGTCACGCTTCATCCGCTGCACGACCTGCACTGCCTCGGTGATCTCCTCACGCGCGTTGCGCAGATCCTCGTCGGCAGACGCGGTGTCGCTGGTGGCCGGCGTGCGGACTGCGGCAGCCGCCGGGTCTGTGCGAGCCTGCAGCGTCCTGGCCACCTGCAGGTGCTGGCGCAGCGTCGGCAATGCCTCTTGCGCGACCTTGTTCAACTGGGCATCCTGGATGCGCGAGGCGGCTTCGCCGAAGCGCTCGATCGTGTCGCGGTGCGCTCGAACACCGAAGTCCTCCACATAGCGGCGATCGAAGTCGGGCCCATCGGACACGCGCAGCAGGCTCAGCCGACCCTGCTGCGCGAGCGACGGCTCCGACGGCGGCTGCAGACCACGGGCACGCGCGATCTGCTGGAGCTGGGTATTGAGCCGGGTGTGGTCGTCAATCATGCGCTGCGCGAACGAGCGCACATCCGGGTCGGCGGATTTCGACAGGGCCAGGCGCGCGGCTTCCACCTCGGCGTGACCCGCGTGGGCGGCATCCTCGATGAACTCACGCGCAACCTCTGAGATGCCGGTTTGCGCGCTGCGGATAGGCGTGCCGAGTACCTGGGTCGACGATGAGGGGGCGGTCTGGGCGTGGACAGCGGCGACGAGCGTCGTGGCTGCGGCCGATACGAGTAGGAGATGACGTGGTGTCGACATGGAAACCTCCGGCTGGGCGACGGGTACACATGGCTGCGTCGGGCAAAGCCTGTTCCTGATGCCGCTGCGCATGGCTGCGGCTTCAAGCCCGTCTTTAGCCCGTCTTGGCCGTGGCGCATGAACGCATGCATGTCCGCTCGCGGCGAGCGGGCGACTCCAACGTACGGGCAAGCCATGAGAAAGCGCGATGAGCTGCATGCACGAAGATGCAAGCTGTGCACGGTTACCGCAGTACGCGCCCCGGCCCGCATGCTTCTTGCTGAAGACCACTCATGGATACCGCACTCGGCTGCCTTGCCGCACGGCGCCTCGCGACGGCGCTCGCTGCAGCGGTGTTGGCTGCCGGCTGTTCGACGAGCCCGACGGGGCGGACCCAGCTGAAGCTATTCCCCTCCGAGCAGGTCGCGCAGATGGGCGAGTCGGCCTACGAACAGATGCGAAGGACCGAGCCGGTGGCTGGTGACACGCCAGCGAGTCGATATGTCGAGTGTGTGGCCCGCGCCGTCACGGCCGTCGTGCCGGCACCGCGCGGCGGGGGTCACTGGGAGGTGACGGTCTTCCGGGGGGATCAGGTCAATGCATTCGCCCTTCCCGGCGGCAACATTGGCGTCTACACGGGGTTGCTGAGGGCCGCGCGCACGCCGGCCCAGGTGGCCGCGGTGGTGGGCCACGAGATCGGGCACGTGCAGGCGGAGCACGCCAATGCACGCCTGTCGACGCAGTACGCCACCGACGCCGGGCTGTCGCTCGTTCAGGTCCTGGGGCGGGGTACCGCGTTGGAGGGCCAGAACGCCATGGCGCTGCTCGGGCTGGGGGCTCAGGTGGGGCTGCTGCTGCCGTTCGGTCGCGCGCAGGAACGCGAAGCTGACTTGCTGGGCCTGGAATACATGGCGCAAGCCGGATTCGATCCGGAGGCGGCGATCGAGTTGTGGCACAACATGGGCGAGGTCGCAGGCGCAGGTGGCCCGGCGTTCCTGTCCACGCACCCTTCCGGCGAGGACCGGATCTCGGCGCTGCGTGACGCCTTGCCTCCAGCCCGGGAGCAGTTCCGGCAGGCGCGCGCGCAGGGCAGGCACCCGCAATGCAGCCCGCCGTGACTGGACTCCGGCCTGGGCCTATGCGTCCAGCCGTGTGCGTGGTCCTGGGGTGGCCCTCCGCACAGCAGCATCGTCAAAAAAAAGAGGGCGGTTTAGAACCGCCCTCGACAAAGTCGCTTCTCTGACCGTTGGATTCTCGTGTACCGGCAGGGTAAGTCGTTGCAACAAGCGCGTACGGGCGAACCCTTGACTGGACCGGGAGCGTGCGCGGCGCCGTCCCGGGGAGGCGCGCATTCCGGATGACGATCTGGAGCTGTTGACCATGCAGTTGAGGTCAATGGTCCTCGATCGGCAACTCGGCGCCCATGACGGCGGCAACAGCTTCGCGGGTGAAGCTCAGGTGTGAACCGAGACATGCCTGAAGCGCGATGACGTGTCGTCGCCCTGCGTCGTCGGGATCGAAAGCGACTCCGGGCGGACCTGGACGTGCCGGCCTGCTGTGTCCGCGTTCCAAAATGCCGTCATGTCGAGCCTGCCGCGTTCACTGCATCCTGCGAACTGGTCTGCCTCTAGCCGTGCCCCGGCAATGGCGGTCGCGTACCTGTCGAGCTACCTGGTCCTCGACTGGATCAGCTTCATCCACCCGATGCGGGGGCTCAACATCACGCCGTGGAATCCGCAGTCGGCCGTGGCAGTGGCGTTGCTGATGTGGCGGCCGGCGGCCTGGTGGCTGGTATGGATCGGCCTGGTGGCGGGCGATGTCGTGGTGAGAGGCATGCCGGCATGGTGGCCGCCGTCGCTGCTGGCCGCGGTAATGCTGACGTGCGGCCACCTGGCCTTGGCGTTTGCGCTCGCCGGCTGGCTGGGGCATCGCCTGGAGGTGGCCACGCGCAGGGACTTCGTCGCCTTCCTGATCATCGTCGCGCTCGGGGCCATCCTTAATGCGGTGCTTTACGCGATGGCTTTCGCCGTGTTCGGCATGTCGGGCGTCGACCGCGCCATGGCCGCCGTGCTTCGCGGCTCGATTGGCGATGCCGTCGGGTACCTCGTCACGTTGCCCTTGATCTTCATCGTCGCTATCCAGGGTCGCCGTGCGCGCACCGCTGCCATGATGCGCAGCCCGGAGTGGTGGCTGGTGGTGGTGCTCGCCGTGTTGAGCGCCTACGCCGTGTTCGGGCGAGCCACCGAGGAGCAGTTCAAGTACTTCTACCTGCTGTTCGTGCCCGTGGTTTGGGCGGCCGCGCGCTTCGGCGTGACAGGCGCGGTCTGGGCCTCGGCCGTGGTGCAGTTGCTGCTCGTGGCGGCGTTCCAGTCGAACCCCTACCTGCCGCTGACCGTGTTCGAGTTGCAGGTGCTCATGGCGGCGCTGGCGGCCACGGGCCTGCTGTTGGGCACGACCGTCGAGGAGCGAGAAGCCGCCGACGAGAAGCTGCGCGCGTCGCTGCACCGCGCCGCCGCAGGTGACATGGCGGCCGCATTGGCGCACGAGCTGAATCAGCCGCTTACCGCGTTGACCACCTATGCGCGCGCATCGCAGTTGCTCGCCGATCGACTCGGGACGCAGGATCCTTCGGTGGCCAGGCCACTCGTCGACACCGCGGCCAAGCTCGTGAACGAGGCCAATCGCGCGAGCGATGTCGTCAAGCGCCTGCGGGATTTCTTCCGCAACCGGTCCACCGAGTTGAAGCTCACACCCATCGCGCCGCTCATCGCAGCCGTGATGCGCACGCAGGAAGCGAGGGCGCAGTCGATGGGCCTGCGTCTGGACTGGCGCTGCGAGGAGACGCTCCCCGACGTCTGGATGGATCCCGTGCAGATCGAGGTGGTGCTGCGCAACCTCGTGTCGAACGCGCTCGACGCCTGCGTGCAAGCGCCCATCGGGGATGGCGAGGTGTCAGTGCATGCCCAGCGGGATGGCGATCACCTCACCGTCACGGTCTGCGACGGTGGTCGGGGCGTGGCCATGGAAGAATTGGCCGGCGTGTTCGAGCGCCACGCGTCCAGCAAGCCCGGGGGCATGGGCATCGGTCTCGCGATCAGCCGCTCTATCGTCCAGGCGCATGGCGGCCGCATGTGGGCCGAGCCCGGACCGGGTGGCAAGTTCTCCTTCAGCCTTCCGTTGTCGTCGCAGTCTCATGAGTAACGGGGTCCACCGCCAGACGGTCTTCATCGTCGACGACGACGCATCGGTGCGCGACGCCCTGTCGCTGCTGCTGAGCCTGCGCGGCTACGCCACCGCGGTGTTCGCCCGCGCCGAGGACTTTCTGAGCGCCCTGGCGCCCCACTGGCGCGGCTGCGTCGTGGCAGACATCCGCATGCCCGGGATGTCGGGGTTGGAGATGCAGCTTGCGCTGCAGGATCACCCCCAACCGCTGCCCGTCATCATCATCACGGGCCACGGCGACATCGCGGCTGCGCGCCAGGCATTCAAGGCCAATGCGGTGGATTTTCTCGAGAAGCCGTTCGACGAGGACCGCCTGCTGCAGGCCATCGACAGCGCGCTCAGTGGCCTGCCGGCGGCCCGCGACGGCGTCTCGACGGCGTTGTCGGCCCGGGAGCGCGAGGTGTTGCAACTGGTCGTGGATGGGCTGGACAACCGCCAGATCGGCGAGCGTCTGGCCATCAGCCCGCGGACGGTCGAAGTGCACAAGTCCCGCGCGATGGCGAAGGTGGGCGCCCGCAACCTTGCGGAGCTGATCCGCATGGATCTTCCGGGCCACCGGCGCCGCTGACACCGCCCCCGCTCCCACGGGTCGCCTGACCTGCCGGCCGGGGACGTCACAATCCAGCACCGTTTTCCTGTCCGCTTCCCGCATGCATCGCACGTCGAAGACCCGCCCCGCACGCGAGGCCACGAAAGGCCGTCAACGCAGTGCCGCTGCCGAGCCGCGCCTGTCGCGCAATCGCAAGCCCGAGGACCTGTCGATCCACGATTGGCAGGTGGGCCTGCGGCGGCAGTTCGGCCGCGAACAGGCGAGTTTGGCACTGGAGCCGCTCGGGGACGACCCGGCGTGCGGGGAGTACACCGTGCACAACCCGGAGAGCGGCCGCCGCTATCGGGTGGCGATCCGCGGCTTGGGGCCCGGCGATAACTTCTGCGCTTGCCCCGACTTCGCCACGAACGACCTGGGCACCTGCAAGCACATCGAGTTCACGCTCGGGCGCCTGCTCGCCCGCCGTGGCGGCAAGGCGGCGTTGCAGCGCGGCCTGCGTCCGGTCTACAGCGAGATCTATCTGCACTACCCGGGCGAGCGGCAGCTGCGCTTTCGCGCCGGCACGGAGTGCCCCGCCGCGCTGGAGCGGCGAGCCCGCGCGCTGATCGAGGAGCAGCTCAAGCCCGGACCGGATGCTTACGCCGGGCTCGATACGCTGCTGCGCGCTGCCCGCAAGGCCGGACACGAACTGCGCTTCTACGAGGATGCGCGCGCTTTCGTGGCCGAGGCGCGCGATGCGCATGCGCGGCGGTGTGCCCTGGACGAAGCCTATCCCCAGGGTGCCAGGAGCAAGGCCTTGCAGCGGCTGCTGAAGACGCGGCTCTATCCGTACCAGGCCGAGGGGGCGCTGTTTGCGGCGCGTGCGGGCCGCGTGCTCATTGGCGACGAAATGGGCCTGGGCAAGACGGTGCAGGCGATCGCGGCGGCCGAACTGCTGTCGCGCCACGGGGGTGCCGAGCGTGTGCTGGTGGTGTGCCCCACCTCGCTCAAGCATCAGTGGCAGCGCGAGATCGCCCGCTTCTCGGCACGCAAGGCGATGGTCATCCAAGGCCTGCGGGCGACCCGCGAGCAGCAGTACGCGCAGGGGGCGCCGTCGGATGTCTGGGCGAAGATCACGAACTACGAAACGCTGGCGCGCGATCTCGATCTGATCGACGGCTGGTCGCCCGATGTCGTGATCGTCGACGAGGCGCAGCGCATCAAGAACTGGAACACCGTCGCCGCCCGCGCGCTCAAGCGCATCACGAGCCCCTACGCCATCGTGCTCACCGGCACGCCCCTCGAAAACCGCCTGGAGGAGCTGATCTCGATCGTGCAGTTCGTCGACCTGCACCGGCTCGGCCCCACGTGGCGCCTGTTGCACGAGCACCAGCAGCGCGACGACGCGGGCCGCGTCGTCGGCTACAAGGATCTGGGCCGCATCGGCGCGACGCTGGCACCCGTGATGCTGAGGCGGCGCAAGGCCGACGTGCTGGCCCAACTGCCCGAGCGCGTCGACAAGACCTTGTTCGTGCCCATGACCCCCGAGCAGCAGGCCCATCACGGCGAAAACGCCGACATCGTCGCGCGCATCGTGAGCCGCTGGCGCCGCACCGGCTTCCTGTCCGATGCCGACCAGCGCAGGCTGACTTGCGCGCTGCAGAACATGCGCATGTCCTGCGACAGCACCTACCTGATCGACCACGAGAGCGACCACGGCGCGAAGGCCGATGAGCTGATGGCCGTGCTCGACGAGCTTTACGAGCAGCAGCCGAACGCCAAGGTCGTGATCTTCAGCCAGTGGGTGCGCATGCACGAGCTGGTGGCACGCCGGCTCGCCGTGCGCGGCTGGGACCACGTGCTGTTCCACGGCGGCGTGCCCGCTGAGCAGCGCCAGGCGCTGGTCGATCGCTTCCACGAGGAGCCGCAGTGCCGGGCTTTCCTCGCCACCGATGCAGGGGGCGTCGGGCTGAACCTGCAGCACGCCGCGGCGGTGATCGTCAACCTCGACATGCCATGGAACCCGGCCGTTCTCGAACAGCGTATCGGCCGCGTGCACCGCATGGGGCAGCGGCAATGCGTGCAAGTCATCAACTTCGTGGCGCAAGGCAGCATCGAGGAAGGCATGCTGCAGGTGCTGGCGTTCAAGAAGTCCCTCTTCGCCGGTGTGCTGGACGACGGGCCCGATGAGGTGTTCCTGCAGGGCACCCGCCTGTCGAAGTTCATGGACAGCGTCGAGCGCGTCACGCAGGCGATCGGCCCGGCGGAGGAGTCGCCTGGGGACGAGGCAGAGCCGGCATCGGTTGCCGCGCCGTTGCAAGACGTGCCCGTGCCCGTGCCCTTGATCGAGCAGGACGAAACGCGAGCGGATGCCGCGCCCGCTGACCCGTGGGCGCCGCTGCTGGAGGCCGGCGTGTCGCTGATCGCAGAGTTGGGGCGGCGCAGCGGCGATTGCGACGCGGCTGCGGTGCCCTGGATCGAGCGGGATGCGGCGACCGGCCGCGAGTGCCTGAAGCTGCCGCTGCCCGAGCCGGCAACCCTCGACCGCATCGCCCAGGCGTTAGGCGCGCTGGCCGCCGCGTTGCGGCGCTGAAGTCGCCCGGTCTCGATGGCCCTCGACCAAGCCACCCTCGAAGCGATGCGGCGCCAGCACCCGGCGTGGCGCCTGCTCGCTGCAGATTCCGCGCCGCTCGTCGCGAGTTTCCTGCACCGTGTGTTCGTCGTGCCCAACGTGCGCACGATGGGCCAGGCCGACCTGGCCGCGGCGCTGGAAGACACCCTGTTTGCGCTGCGGGAGCAGCGCGGTGCCGACGCCTATCCGAAAGCGGCGCTCGACTACCTCAACGACTGGGCGGCCAACGACAAGGCGTGGCTGCGAAAGTTCTACCCGCCGGGCTCGGACGAGCCGCACTTCGATTTGACGCCGGCCACCGAGAAGGCACTGGCCTGGCTGGCGGGGCTGGCCGAGCGCGCCTTCGTCGGCACCGAGTCGCGGCTGCTCACGCTGTTCGAGTTGCTCCGGCAGATGAACCAGGGGGCCGAGGCCGACCCCGCGGCACGCATGCGTGACCTGCAGCGCAGGCGCGATGAGATCGATGCCGAAATCGAGCGCGTGGCGCAGGGCGACGTCGAGCTGATGAGCGACACCGCATTGAAGGAGCGTTTCCAGCAGTTCTCGGCCCTGGCGCGCGAGCTGCTGGCCGACTTCCGCGAGGTGGAGCACAACTTTCGCGCGCTGGATCGGCGGGTGCGCGAGCGCATCGCGCTGTGGGACGGGCGCAAGGGCGAGCTGCTGCAAGACATCCTCGGCGAGCGAGACCTCATCGCCGACTCCGACCAGGGTCGCAGCTTCCGCGCCTTCTGGGACTTCCTGATGTCGCAGGCGCGTCAGGAAGAGCTGACGCATCTGCTGGAGCGCGTGCTGGCGTTGGAGCCGGTGGCCGAAGTGGCGACCGACGCGCGCCTGAAGCGGGTGCACTACGACTGGCTCGAAGCCGGCGAGCATGCGCAGCGCACCGTCGCGTTGCTGTCGCAGCAGCTGCGGCGCTTCCTCGACGACCAGGCCTGGCTGGAGAACCGCCGCATCATGGAAATGCTGCGCGGCATCGAGGCCGCGGCGCTGGCGCTGCGCGAATCACCGCCGCCCGGCGAGTTCATGGCCATCGACGACACGGCGGCCAGCATCGAGCTGCCGATGGAGCGGCCCATGCACACACCGTCGGTCAAGGTCGCACTCGCGAGACTGAAGCTCGAAGCCGGTGATGAAGATGTGGATGCCAAAGCGCTGTACTCGCAATTCGTCATCGACAAGGCCGTGCTCGCGCAACGCATCCGCCGGGCGCTGCAGGAGCGCACGCAAGTCACGCTGGCTGAATTGCTGAAGGAGCATCCCCTGGAGCAAGGGCTCGCCGAGCTGGTCGCCTATCTGCAGCTCGCGGTGGAGCAGGGCGCAGCCATGGCCGACGATGCCCAGGACGATGTCGTGAGCTGGCAGTTGCCGGCAGGCCCGTCCAGGCGCGCACGCCTGCCCCGCGTGATCTTTTCGAGATGAAGTTCGAGATGAACATGAGCGGCGACGAACTTGCTCACGCGCAAGCGGCGGCAGACCTTTCCACGTTGGTGATCTCGCTGCTCAAGGGCGTGGTCTACCGCGACGACGACCCTGTGCTGTGGAGCGCTTTGCTCAATCTGCAGCCGCGTGTGCGCGACCACGTCGCCGTGCTCGGGCTCCAGCTGAGCGTGGACGAGGCGGAGGGCTATGCCTTCCTGCGTTCGCGTGCCGACGCAGCGGACGAAGACGCCAGCACGCGCCGGGCGCCGCGGCTGATCGCCCGCCGGCCGCTGTCGTTTCCGGTCAGCCTGATGCTCGCGCTGCTGCGCAAGAAGCTGGCGGAGTTCGATGCCAGCGGCACCGGCACGCGGCTGATCCTTTCCCGCGACGACGTGGTCGAGATGATTCGTGTGTTCCTGCCTGCGGGCAGCAACGAGGCGCGCCTGATCGACCAGGTCGACACGCACCTCAACCGGGTGGCCGAGCTGGGCTTCGTGCGGCGGCTGCGCGGACAGGAGCAGATGATCGAGGTGCAGCGCATCCTCAAGGCGTTCGTCGATGCGCAGTGGCTGGGCGAGTTCGATGCGCGCCTGGCTGCGTACCGAGCACAGTTCGAAGGACGCGCGGCCGATGAAGAATGAGTCGTTGAGCCTCGATTTCGCGGCCGAAGAGCAACTCGCCGGTTTCCGGCTGCAGCGTCTCGAAGTGCTGAACTGGGGCACCTTCGACGGTCGGGTGTGGACCTTGCGTGCTGATGGCCGCAACGCCTTGCTGACCGGCGACATCGGTTCGGGCAAGTCCACGCTGGTGGACGCCATCACCACGCTGCTCGTGCCGTCGCATCGCGTGGCCTACAACAAGGCGGCGGGCGCCGATGCGCGCGAGCGCACGCTGCGCTCCTACGTGCTGGGCCACTACAAGGCCGAGCGCAGCGATCTCGGCGGGGCAGGGCGCCCCGTGGCGCTGCGCGACGCCAGCAGCTACAGCGTGATCCTCGGCGTGTTCCGCAACGCCGGCTACGACCAGGCGGTGACGCTCGCGCAGGTGTTCTGGCTCAAGGATCCGCATGGGCAGCCGGCGAGGTTGTACGCGGTGGCCGAGCGCGAGCTGTCGATCGCGGGCGATTTCGCCGATTTCGGCACCGACATCGCCCGGCTGCGCAAGCGGCTGCGCGCGGGCAGTGTGGCGGTGGAAGACAGCTTCCCGCCCTATGGCGCGCAGTTGCGCAGGGTGATGGGCATCAAGAACGAGCAGGCGCTCGAGCTCTTCCACCAGACCGTGTCGATGAAATCGGTGGGCAACCTCACCGACTTCGTGCGCCAGCACATGCTCGAGCCCTTCGACGTGGCGCCGCGCCTGCAGGCGCTGATCACGCACTTCGACGACCTGCATCGCGCGCACGAAGCCGTGCTCAAGGCCAAGCACCAGGTCGAGTTGCTGGCGCCTCTGGTGGCCGACTGCGAGCGACACGATGCGCAGGCGGCCGAGGCCGACAACCTGCGTGCCGCCCGCGAGGCGCTGAAGCCGCACTTCGCCGGCCTCAAGGCGGAGCTGCTGCAAAGGCGCCTGGAGAACTTGGCGGACGAGCTGGCGCGCCACGAGTCGCACATCGCGCGGCTGGATGAGCGGCGCGCCGAGCAACGGATGCAGGAACGCGAGCTGCAGCGCGCGATCGCCGACAACGGCGGTGACCGCCTCGAACGCCTGGCGCAGGAGATCGAAAGCAAGGAACAGGAGAAGCAGCGCCGTGCCGACAAGCACCGCCGATATGACGAGCTGCGCAGCGCGCTCGACCTGCTGCCCATGCACACGGCCGCCGATTTCATTGCCCAGCGGCAGGCCTGCGCCCAGCTGCGCGAAGCGGCGGTGGAGCAGGACGCCGCGCTGCAGAACCAGTTGACCGAAGCCGGCGTGGCGTTCGCGCAGGGGCGCCGAGAGCATGACGAGCTGGCCGCGGAGATCGCGAGCCTGCAGGCTCGGCGCAGCAACATCGACGCGCACCAGATCGCCATGCGCGCGGCGCTGTGCGAGGCGCTGAACCTGCGCGAGCGCGACATGCCTTTTGCCGGCGAGCTGGTGCAGGTGCGTGACGGGGAGCGCGACTGGGAGGGCGCGGCCGAGCGGTTGTTGCGCGGCTTCGGCCTGTCGCTGCTGGTTCCCGATGTGCACTATGCCGAGGTCAGCGATTGGGTCGACCGTACGCACCTGAGGGGCAGGCTCGTGTACTTCCGCGTGCGCAAGGAAGTGCGCCGGGAAATGCCCGCACTGCATCCCGATTCGCTCGTCCACAAGCTCGCGATCAAGCCCGACTCGCCGTTCTACGCCTGGCTGGAGCGCGAGATCGCCCACCGTTTCGACGTGGCCTGCTGCGCGAGCCAGGAGCACTTCCGCCGAGAGGCGCGGGCGATCACGCGTGCCGGGCAGATCAAGGCCCCGGGCGAGCGTCACGAGAAAGACGACCGCCATCGCATCGACGATCGCAGCCGCTATGTGCTGGGCTGGAGCAACGAGGCCAAGCTGGGTGCGCTGCAGGGCAAGCTGCGCGCGCTGCAGGCTCGGCTGGCCGAGTCCGGTGCGCGCATCGCCGCGCTGCACAAGCAGCAGCAGGCCGCACGCGAGCGTGTGCAAGCCCTGAGTCGGCTGGAGGAATACCGCGACTACGCCGAGCTGGATTGGCAAGGCGTCGCCGCGGAGATCGCGCGGCTGCAGCAGGAGAAGCAGGCGCTGGAGGCGGCATCCGACGTGCTGAAAACGCTGGCCGAGCGGCTGGCGGCGCTGACCCGGTCACTGGCAGACACCGAGCGCGCGCTCGACGAGCGCAAGGACCAGCGGTCCAAGGCGGCGCAGAAGCAAAGCGACGCGCAGGACCTGCTGGCGCAGGCACAGGCCATCGTCATGGCGGCACAGGGCGACGAGCCCGGCCGGGACGCCGCTCTGATCGACCGCTTGCGCGCCGAGGCCCTGGGCGAGCACACCCTGACCGTCGAGTCCTGTGACCACCGGGAGCAGGAGCTGCGGAAGTGGCTGCAGGACCGCATCGACGCGGAGGGCAAGCGGCTGCAGCGCCTGCGCGAGAAGATCATCAAGGCGATGGCCGAGTACAAGGAAGCCTACAGGCTCGATACGCAGGAGGTGGATGCCAGCGTCGAGGCGGCCCACGAGTACCGCGCCATGCTCGACAGGTTGCAGGCCGACGACCTTCCTCGCTTCGAGCAGCGGTTCAAGGAGCTGCTGAACGAGAACACCATCCGCGAGGTGGCCAATTTCCAGTCGCAGTTGTATCGCGAGCGCGAGCAGATCAAGGAACGCATCGCGCAGATCAACCAGTCGCTGACACAGATCGACTACAACCCTGGCCGCTACATCGTCCTCGAGGCCCAGCCGGCCACGGACGCCGATGTGCGCGACTTCCAGACCGAGTTGCGCGCCTGCACCGAAGGCGCGCTCAGCGGCTCGGAGGACGCGCAGTATTCCGAGGCCAAGTTCCTGCAGGTCAAGCGCATCATCGAGCGATTGCGCGGGCGCGAGGGCTCAGCCGAGATGGACCGGCGCTGGGCGGCCAAGGTGACCGACGTGCGCCACTGGTTCGTCTTCGCCGCCAGCGAGCGCTGGCGCGAGGACGGCAGCGAGCATGAGCACTATTGCGACTCGGGCGGCAAGTCCGGCGGGCAGAAGGAAAAGCTCGCCTACACCATTCTGGCGGCGAGCCTGGCCTATCAGTTCGGGCTCGAATGGGGTGCGTTGCGCTCGCGCACGTTCCGCTTCGTGGTGATCGACGAAGCCTTCGGCCGCGGCTCCGATGAATCGGCGCGCTACGGACTCGAGTTGTTCCGCCAGTTGAACCTGCAGCTGCTCATCGTCACGCCCCTGCAGAAGATCCACATCATCGAGCCCTACGTGCACAGCGTGGGCTTCGTGCACAACGAGGGCGGCTGCGCTTCGCGGCTGCGCAATCTCGGCATCGAGGAGTACCGGGCCGAGCGGGACGCTCGCGCGCCATGAGCCGCTGGACGAGCGCCGCCGACCTGCGCGCCCAGGTGCAGCGGCTGTGGGACAAGGGGCGGCTGCTGGCGGGCCTGGTGGATGGTGAGACGCCGTTCCCGCTGCGACTGAGCCTGAAGTCGCCGTCGTCAAGCGAGCTGTTGAACTGCTTCGATGAAGCGCGCACGTGGTCGCGCAGCCTGCAGCAGGAGGCCCAGGGGTGTCGCCTGGTGATGCGCGAGTTCAGGCACCGGGTCATCGGCCACAACGCGATGCCGGGGGAAGCTTGGATCGACTCGCTGGACGATGCGCTGCAGTTCATTGGCCAGGCGGCGCAAGCCCGGCGATATGCCGAGTTGGTGAGCGCCACGCGGGCCCGCCTGCCGGCGTTGCTGCCCTGGCTTCAGGCGCATCCGCTGCGCGCTCTCGGCTTGCACGAGCACTGGCCGCGGCTGCTGGAGATCGTGGCCTGGATGCAAGACCATCCCCGGCCCGGGATCTATCTGCGGCAGCTCGACCTGGCCGGCGTGCACACCAAGTTCATCGAAGAGCACGCGGCAGTGCTGTGCGAGCTGCTCGATTTGTCGCTGCCGCCGCACGCGGTCGACACGGCTGTACCGAGCGGCGCTTCGACGCTGGCGCGCCGGTATGGTTTTCGCAGCAAGCCTGTGCGCGTGCGTTTGCGCATGCTGGACCCTGGCCGGTCTTTGCTCGGGACCGGGCCGGGCGAGGACATCACGGTGGACCAGGGCTGCTTCGCGCGCCTGCACCCTGCGGTCTCGCGTGTCTTCATCACCGAAAACGAAATCAACTTTCTCGCCTTTCCATCGGTGCCCGATGCCATGGTCATCTTCGGTGCTGGCTACGGCTTCGATGCCATGGCGTCGGCGCCATGGCTGAAGGACAAGCCGATCCACTACTGGGGGGATATCGACACCCATGGCTTCGCGATCCTGGACCAGTTGCGGGCTCACTTCGCGCACGTCGCTTCGTTACTCATGGACCACGCGACCTTGATGGCACATCGCCCGCAATGGGCCGGCGAGCCGCAACCCGTGCTGCGCGACTTGCCGCGGCTGTCGCTTGCCGAACGCGCGCTGTTCGACGACCTGCGCTGGAAGCGCCTGGACGGCCGTCATGTCCGCCTCGAACAGGAGCGGATCGGCTTTCGCTGGGTGGAACACGCGCTGCGCACTATCGATAGCTTGCCCACCGGGCTGGCGACGGCGTAGGAGCCCTCATGGAGCACATCGCAGGGTTCAAGGGGGCGTGGGGGCATCCGCTGGCCGGCGCGGCAGTGGACGAAGCCGGATGCGAGGTCCAGTTCATTGCCTTTGATGCCGACGCGTTCGATATGCCGGCCTTTGAGATGGCGGGTCTGGCGTGCCCGCCCGGCCTGGCGCGCAGCGTGAAGAAGCGGCAGGCGGAGTTCCTGTTCGGCCGCCTGGCGGCGCGGCGGGCCATGCATGCGCTCGGTGTGCCGCCGGTCGATGTGCCGATCGGCAGCCACCGCGAGCCGGTGTGGCCGCACGGGCTGATCGGCAGCGTCTCGCACTGTGCTGGTCTGGCGGCCGCGGTGGTGCTGCATGGTCGGTCGCGACGCGGTGTCGGCATCGACATGGAGCCGGTGGTGGACGACCAACTGCGCGACACCCTGCGCGCGATGGTGCTCGACGCCACGGAGTGGGCCTGGCTGGAGCGGCTGGCGACGGACAGCTTGCCGCTGAATGCGCTGCTGACGATCGCGTTCTCCGCCAAGGAAAGCCTCTTCAAGGCGGCATTCGGCGCCGTCGGCCGCTTCTTTGGCTTTGACGCTGCCCGATTGCGGGAGATCGATTTTTGCGGCCAGCGGGTGACGTTGGAGATCCAGGAGGATCTCTGCGCATCACTGCCGCGCGGACAGGCCTGCCAGCTCCACTACCGCATGCTGCTTGCCGGAAGGGTGTTTACGAGTTGCCTCTGGTGAGGCTCACCCTCTCAGCAGGTCATCGACAGCAGAATCTTTCGCGGCCCCGTGAATGGGGCTCGGCCATGGGCGGTCAGCACGTTGTCGACGATCATCACGTCGCCCCGTTCCCAGGGGAACTCGACCGTCTCGGCGACCATGGCCGCCCGGATTTCGGCCAGGATCTCGTCCGAGACCGGTTGCCCGTCGCCCAGGCATGCGTATTGCGGCATGTCGAAGGGGGAGTCACCGTAGATCATCGAGATCGCTTCGTACACCTCAGGCGGATTGGACGAAGGGTGGAACTGCTCGAGCTGGTTGAACCATACCCGCTCGCCCGTCTTGGGATGCGCGATCGTGGCGGGCCCCTGTTGAACCAGCCGCAGTGTGCCGTCGGGCTTCCATTCGTACCGGATGTTGCCGGCTTGGCAGTACGACTCCACGTCCGCCCTGGATTCGGTTTCGAACGTCTGCTGCCACGACTTGCCTATCGTCATGCCGCTGCCGCCATGGAGGTTCCTGACGTAGGTGACTCCCTTTTCCTCGAACAGGCGCACGGTGGCAGGGGAGAGCCGTCGCAGGATCGACCGGCTGTCTGCGATGGTGGTGCTGCCGCCTGACTCCGGTGGCACGATGCAGCAGAAGTACAGCCTGGAGGGATAGGAATGGCTGTAGGACAGCTCGTTGTGCAGGGAGATCCACACTTCAGGTGGGTATTCGGTGGAGGTGTACACCGAGTGCGACACCTTGGTGCGCGGCGAGTTGCCGTCGATGTAGCGGGGTTTCGTCCCGGGCAGGGCATCGATGAAGTGCTGGAACCGTTCGGCCGTATCGATGCCGAAGCCGCGGAAGCGGATCGCGCCATGGCGGTACAGATACTCGTCGACCTTGGGCCCGTCCGCTGCGATGACGCTGTTGATGTCGCCTGATTCGGGCGAGTTCGGGGAAAGCCAGAGATAAGGAAGCGCGTTGGAGGTCATGGGCGGCAGGGTCACGGGGTTGTTGTGGCGGCGGCGTTTTCGTTTTCGTGTGCTGGGGCGATGCCGGCGTCACGCAGGCACGTCTGGGCAAGAATCTTCACCGGATCGATGATGTCCAAGCCCTCGCAGGTGTCCGAGCGCATGGCAAGAGAGAGCTCGGTACAGCCCAACAGCAATCGATCGATGCCCGCCTTTTCCTTCATTCTTCTCGCCACGGTTGCGATTGTTCGGTAAGCCTTCTCGCTCGGTGAGTAGCCGGTCGCCTTGATGCCATATTCACTGTCGAAGATGGCGGCGGACACGGCCTCCTGGTCCGCGTCGTCCGGCACGATCACTCGCGCGCCTCGTGCTTCGAGGGCGCTTGCGTAGAGGCGGGACTTGACGGTTGCCGTTGTCGCAAGAAGTCCGACGGACCCGCGATCATCGCCGCCTTTCCCGATGTGGGAGGCAGCGTTCTCCACCATGTTGATCAAGGGCAAGGAAGTACGACGGGCGATTTCACCGAAGTAGATGTGTGCCGTGTTGCAGATGATGACGCCGACGTCCGCTCCCAGTTCGTGCAGGGCCTGCAGGGATGTGGCAATGGAAGACGCGGGATTGGCTCCTCCGCGCAGGTAAGCGTCTACCCGGCTGGGCACCCGCGGATTCGAACTCAGGATGAAGGGAACATGGCCGGCGTCATGGTTCGCCGACGCGTTGAGGTCGATCAGCAACCGGGCGAAGTGCACGCCGGCGGCCGGTCCCATCCCGCCGAGTATGCCGATCGTCCGATAAGTCACCTGTCTGCTCCCGTCGTTGCAGCTGACGCCATTCTGAGAACTCTTGAGTCAACGCAGGGCCTCCCCAAGTAGACTCACCCCCCCTGTGGGGGGGCGTCGAGCGCGAAGATGTTTCCTGCGGCGCTCTCAGCGTCGCTGCGCGAGTATCGTAAGGTGAAGTGCCGTAAACGCAGACCTGTGTACCAGTTCGCGCACGAGGGTACGCTCGGCGCCCGCAGAGGGCGATGACGGTGCCGGACTCACGCTCCTGCCCCGTCTGCGGCAGCAAGTAGGAGCAAGTGATTGAGCACGACGGGCAGAACAGGCGCGTACCACGCACGCTGGTGCGCGAGGCAGCAACGGCGACCAGCGAGGCATTGATGGTCCAGCCCGCCCGAAGCAGCCAACCCACACTTGCCGATCTGCTCCGTCAGCGCGCCGTCGACCACGGCGGCAAGACGGCATTCACATTCATCCAGGACGATCTGGGTGTGCTGCAGGTCAGCTACGCAAAGCTTTACCAAGCAGCGAGCGTTGTTGCATTGCAGCTTTCCGAGCACGTGGATCGCGGCGCGCGTGCACTGCTGCTGCTCCCGCCCGGCCCCGACTACGCGATCGCCTTCTTTGGCTGCCTGTTGGCCTCGGTGGTGGCGGTGCCGTGCTACCCGCCGCTGAATCGGCGCAGCAGCGCTCGCGTCGAAGCCATCGCGCGCGACTGCAACGCTGGCATCGCTCTCGTGGCGCGAGGCCACACGGAGAAGCTGAAGGCGCTGGTGGACGGCGTGCCGCGGTGGCTCGAGGTCGATGGGGCCGGGCTGCTCGATGGGGCCGGCATCCCTCCTGTGGTGCGCGAGGCTCGGCATGAGGAACTGTGCTTCCTGCAGTACACCTCGGGCTCCACCGGGGCGCCCAAGGGCGTGCGCGTCACGCATCGCAACCTGATGGCCAACCTGGAGCAGATACACCGCGCATTCCAGCCGCCGCCGGATTTCGTGGGCGTGATCTGGCTGCCGCCGTATCACGACATGGGGTTGATCGGCGGCCTGCTGGAACCGGTGTATGCCGGCGGCCATCACGTCATCTTGTCGCCGGCCTCGTTTCTGCAGCAGCCCCTGCGCTGGCTGCGCTACATCAGCGACTACCGCGCTACCTACGCAGGCGGGCCCAATTTCGCGTTCGACCTGTGCGCCAGGCGGGCCACCGAGGAGCACAAGGCCGGGCTCGATCTCTCGTCTTGGCAGGTCGCCTTTTGCGGCGCGGAGCCGCTGCGCGCGGACACGCTGGAGCGTTTCGTCGAGGCATTCGCGCCCTGCGGATTCCGACGCGAGGCGCTGCTGCCGTGCTACGGGCTGGCCGAGGCCACGCTGTTGGTCACAGCACAACGCGCCCACACCGGGCCGGCGTACCTCGGGCATGAAGACGCCCGGCGCCAGGTGAGCAGCGGCGAGCCGGGCTGGGGTGTCGAGGTGGCGATCGTCGATCCTGCCACCGGCCAGCGTGTGGAGCCGGGAACGGTCGGCGAGATCTGGGTGGCGGGCGACAACGTCGCCGACGGCTATTGGGGCAACGAGGAAGCGAAGCGACAGACCTTCGGCGCGACGCTGGCCGACGACCCCCATTCGCCCGGGTTCCTGCGCACCGGTGACCTCGGGTCCATGCACGACGGGCAGCTCTTCGTGGCCGGTCGGCTGAAGGATGTGCTCATCCTCAGCGGGCGCAACGTCTATCCGCAAGACGTCGAGCACGCCTCCTTCAACAGCCATGCGGGCCTGCGCAAGGATGGCGCGGCGGTGTTCGCCGTCGCGGGCGAGGGCACCGACGAGATGGTGGTCGTGCAGGAGCTCGAGCCGCGCCGTGCGGTCGAGAGCGACATGATCGGCTCCATCGCTGCCGCCGTCTTCGACGAAACCGGCGTGCAGCCCCATGCCATCGTGCTGGTCAAGGCCGGCGGCATCCCGCGCACCTCCAGCGGCAAGATCCGGCGCAGCCAGTGCAAGGCCGATCACGAAGGTGGTCGCCTCCCGGTGCTGGCCAGCCGGATCGCAGCGTCGCAGCCTGCACCGTCTTCATCCGAGCTATCGACTCCCCGCCAGGAACCGTCTTCGCCGACGCCTTCCAAGAGCGCCATCGAGACCTGGCTGAAGCAACGGCTGGGCGAACACCTCGGCGTCGATCCGGGTGCCATCGATGCCGAACAGCCGTTCGCCTTCCACGGCGTGAGCTCGCTGCTCGGCGTGCAGCTCATCGCATCGCTCGGCCACTGGCTGGGGCGCACCCTGTCGCCCACGCTGTTGTGGGATCACCCCAGCCCATCGCGGCTCGCGAGTCATCTGGCCGGCGAAGCGGACCGTGTCGAGTCGCCTGCTGCGGTAGCCCACGGCGCGCACGCGCCGGCCGGCGCAGCGGCCGAGCCCATCGCCATCGTCGGCTTGGCCTGCCGCTTCCCCGGCGCCGACGATGCCCACGCGTTCTGGGATCTGCTGCAAGGCGGGCGCGACGCGGTCGGCCCCGTGCCGCCGGCCCGGCTCGAAGCGGGCACCTTCGTCCCGACACCCGATGCCCCGCCCCAGACCCGCCTCGGCGGGTTTCTTCATCAGGTCGACCAGTTCGACGCGCACTTCTTCGGCATCTCCGCCGTCGAAGCCGAGCGGGTCGATCCCCAGCAGCGGCTCGTGCTCGAAGTCGCCTGGGAAGCGCTGGAGGACGCGGCCATTGCCCCGTCCTCGCTGGCTGGCAGCCTCACCGGCGTCTATGTCGGCATCTCGGCGCACGACTACGAGCAGCACCAGACCGTTGCCCCCGACGCCAGCTCGAACCTCTATGCGGCCACGGGTTCGGCGCCGAGCGTGGCCCCCAACCGGCTGTCCTACCTGCTCGACCTGCGCGGCCCGAGCATGGCCATCGACACCGCCTGCTCCTCGTCGCTGGTCTCGTTGCACCTCGCGTGCCAGTCGTTGCGGCTGGGCGAGACCGACCTGGCGCTGGCCGGCGGCGTCAACCTCATCCTCAACGACAAGGCGAGCGCAGCGTTCGCGGCCGCCGGCATGCTCTCGCCGGACGGCCGCTGCAAGGCCTTCGATGAAGCGGCCGACGGGTATGTGCGCGGCGAGGGATGCGGCGTCGTCGTGCTCAAGCGCCTGCGCGACGCCCAGCGCGACGGCGACCGCGTGCGCGCGGTCATCCTGGGCTCGGCCGTCCAGCAGGACGGGCGCAGCAACGGCCTGGTCGCCCCCAACGGCCTGGCGCAGGCCGAGGTCATCCGCCGCGCCCTGCGGCATGCCGGCGTGTCGCCGGCGCAGATCGGCTACATCGAGGCGCACGGCACGGGCACCGCCTTGGGCGACCCGATCGAGTTCAACGCGCTCAAGAAGGTGTTCCAGGACGGCGACGCGCCGCCGTGCGCCATCGGCTCGGTCAAGTCCGGCATCGGTCACCTCGAGGCGGCCGCCGGCATCGCGGGCGTGATCAAGACGGTGCTGTCGCTCGAGCACGAGACCATTGCGCCCCACCTGCACTATCGCCGCCTGAATCCGAGCTGCTCGCTGCCCGGGCGTGCGCTCGAGGTGCCGACGGCCGCGCAGCCGTGGCCCGCTGCGGCCGGCCAGCGCATCGCGGGCGTCAGTTCTTTCGGCTTCGGAGGAACGATCGCGCACCTCGTGCTCGCGGACGCGCCGAGCGAGCGCCGTGTGGCCGTCGATGTTCCGCTGCCGAACCAAGTGCTGCCGTTGTCGGCCAAGTCCCCGGCTGCCCTCGAACACCTGACCGACCGGCTCGCGCAGGCGCTGCGCGACGGCGCGACGTCGCTCGCCGACGCGGCGGTGACTCTGCAAGCCGGGCGCGACAGTTTCCCGCATCGGCGCCTGCTCATCGGCTCGGACGCCGCCGAGGCCGCGAACCGTCTGGCGCAGCGCGACCCCGCGCACGTCTTCGACCGCCGCAGCGCGGCACGGCCGGCGCCCGTGGCCTTCATGTTCCCGGGGCAGGGCGCCCAGCACGTGCGCATGGCGTGGCAGCTCTATCGGCACCTGCCGGTCTTCCGCCAGCACGTCGAGGCCGGCCTCCAGGTGCTGGAGCCGCCCCTGCGAGAGGAACTGCGCCTCGCACTCTGGCCGCTCGACGGTTCAGGGGCAACTGCCGGCGAGCACGCGTTGGATCGGACCGTATGGGCGCAGCCCGCGCTGTTCATCGTCGAGCATGCGCTCGCGCGGCTTTGGATCGAATGCGGCATCCCACCCGCAGCCATGATCGGCCACAGCCTGGGGGAGTACGTCGCCGCATGCGTGGCTGGCGTCTTCACCCTCGAAGAGGGCGTGGCCCTGGTCGCCGCACGGGCGCGCCTCATGCAGGCCATGCCCGGGGGCGCCATGGTCGGTGTGGCCCTGGACGAAGCCCGGGCGAGCGCCTACTGCAGCGAGCACATCGCTTTGGCGGCCGTCAATGCGCCGGGGCGCTGCGTGCTCGCCGGCAGCCTGGGTGCCATGGATGAACTGATGGCGCGCCTCGCGGTCGATGGCATCGCCCACCAGCGGCTGCGCACCTCGCATGCCTTCCACTCGCCGGCCATGGCCCCGGCCATGGAGGCGTTCCGGGAGAAGGTCCGCGCCGTGCAACTGCGCGCCCCGCGCATTTGCTACATCTCCAGCGTGACCGGCACCTGGATCACCGCGGAGCAGGCCACCGACCCCGATTACTGGGCTCGTCAGCTGTGCGAGCCGGTGCGCTTTTCTCAGGGCCTGTCCACGTTGATCGGCGATGCGCCTGGCACGCTGATCGAGGTCGGCCCCGGCGCGATGCTCGGTGGGCTGGCGCGCCAGCACGCCCTGGCACCCTCCGTCACGGTGCTGTCCAGCCTCGACCGCGACGGTTCAAGCGGCGCCGACCTGCAGACGATGCTGACCACACTGGGGCGCCTGTGGCTCGAGGGCCATTGTGTGCAGTGGCGTACCGTGCATGAAGGCAGCGAGGGGCGTCGTGTCGCGTTGCCCAGCTATCCCTTCGAGCGCCAGCGGTTCTGGCTCGACACCATCCGGCTTCCGCAGCCTGCCGCGATTGCATCCTCAAGCGTCGACACGCCGAGCGCCGCGGCCCAGGCCGCCGGGCCGACCCTGGCGGGTCCGTCCACCCGCGACAGCGTCTGCGCCCAATTGGTGGACATGGTGGCCGAGCTGATGCGCACGGAGCCCGAGAAGGTGGATCCGGATGTGCACTTCATTCAGCTGGGGGCCGATTCGCTGCTGATCCTGCAGGTGGTCGACGAGATCGAGCGCACCTTCGGAGTCACCCTCACCATGGCGCAGCTCTTCAACGAGCTGACCACCATCTCCGGCATCGCGGCCTATCTCGCCGAGAAGATTCCGGAGAAGACCTCCGAGGAGACCGAGCGCGGCCTGCCCGTAGCGGCGGACGCACCGGTTCCCAGCGACCCGGCTCCCACGCGCCGCCTGGGCATCGATCGGGTCGAGGAACAGGCGGACTACGAAGTGTCCGCAGCGCAGCGGCGGCTGTGGCTGCTGCATCAGCTGGACCCGGGCAGCACGGCGTATCACGTGACCGCGTTGCTGGAGCTGCCGGCGGGGGTGGGTCTCGGCGCGCTGCAAGGGGCGTTGAGCCAGGTGCTGGCGCGGCACGAAGCGCTGCGCACCGTCCTCATGGCCGGCGAAGAGGGCATGCCCAGGCAGCGGGTGCAGCCCGCGTGGCCGGTGGAAGTCAGCGAGCGGCGCATCGACGACGAAGCGGCGCTGCGCTCGCACTACGAGCGCTTCATTGGCGTGCCGTTCGATCTGTCGCAAGGGCCGCTGTTCCGCGCGGAAGTGCTGAACACCGGCGACGGGCGTCAGTTCCTGGCGTGGTGCATGCACGAGATCATTGCCGACGGCAGCTCGGCCCTCATCCTGGATCGGGAAGTTCGCGCGCTGTTGAAGGGGGGTGAGGCGGCCACGCTCGCCCCGCTGCCGATTCAGTACAAGGACTTCGCCGCCTGGCAGAACCGCCTGCTGAGCGAAGAAGACGAGAGCCGGCGGTACTGGCACGAGCAATTCGGCGGTGATGTGGTGCGGCTGGAACTGCCGTACGACCGGCCGCCGAGGGCCGAGGCGCACAGCGCCGCGGCGCAGTACCCGGTGGTGATCACTGGCGCTGCGCATCAGGCGCTGATCGGTGTGTGCAAGAGCCAGCAGGTCACGCTGGCCATGCTGCTGCACGCGGTGGTGGCGGCGTGGCTGTCGCGCCTGACCGGCAGCCGCGACATCGTGCTCGCCGTGCCGGCGTCGGGGCGCGACGTCAGCGAAGTCCAACCGCTGATCGGGTTCTTCCTCAACACCGTGCTGCTGCGCATTCCGGTCGAGCCCGAGGCGCGCTTCGAGCAGCTGCTCGGCGAGAGCCGGCAGGTCACCGTCGATGGGCTGCAGCACCAGCACTACCCGTTCGAGCAGCTCATCGAAGAGCTCGACCTGCCGAGGCCGCAGAACCAGTTCCCGGTCACGCCGGTGTTGTTCAACGTACTCAACTTCCTCGAACGCGGCACGCTGGGCGAGGTGCCGAGCGCGCACCAACCGAAGACGCTGGGGGCCAAGGCCGAACTCGAGTTCACCGTCCAGGAGCACGTCGATGGGCTGGTGATCCGGTGTGACTACCGCACGGCGTTGTTCGAGCCGTCCACCATCGAATACCTGATGCAGCAGCTGCGCTCGCTGCTCGATCAGGTGGCCCAGGCGCCCGAGCGGCCCATCGCCGCGCTCGACGTGTTCGCCGATGCCCGCGTGGGGCAGCTGCGCTCGCCGTACCTGCAGTTCGCCAATGCGCTGCCCGCGGCCCCGGCGCTGCCCGGGGTGCTGCAGCGCTTCGCGCAGCAGGCACAGGCCGCACCCGAGGCGACCGCCATCGAGTGGCAGGACCGGCAGTGCACCTATGCGCAACTGCAGGCGCACAGCGACCGCATTGCGCGGCAGTTGCAGATGCTCGGCTGCCGCAGCGGCGACATCGTTGCGCTCTTGCTGCCCGATCCGATCGAGCACGTCGCGGCCGTGCTCGGCACGATGAAGGCCGGCGCCGTATTCATGACATTGGAGGCCAGCGACCCGGTCACACGGTTGCAGACCCTGGCCGCGCGCGTGGTGCCGCGCTGGTGGATCGCCGAGCAGGCCAGCGCCGAGGTGCTGGCCCAGTTGGGCACGCCCGAGGCGCAAGGCCTGTGGCTGGGCGAGGAAGCCGTGCCGGGCCTGAGCGCGCTCACCGCGGAAGCGGTTCCGGTGGAGCCGCCGGCCGATGCGGATGCCTGCTACGTCTTCTTCACCTCAGGTTCGACCGGTCAGCCCAAGCCCATCCTCGGGCGGGCGCAGAGCCTGGCGCAGTTCATCGACTGGGAAATCGAAGCCTTCAGCCTGCAGCGTGGCTGCCGGGTCAGCCAGCTCACCGCGCCGACCTTCGACGCCTGGCTGCGCGACGTGTTCGTGCCGCTGTGCGCGGGCGGCACCATGTGCGTGCCACCGCAGCGCAAGACCGAGCCCGACCGGCTGCTCGCGTGGCTCGATCAATCGCGGGTCGAACTCGTGCACTGCGTGCCGTCGCTGCTCAGGGCACTGCTCGCCTATGCGAAGCAAACCGGCGAAGCGCTGCCGGCCATGGCAGCGCTCAGGCGGGTCTGCCTGTCGGGCGAGCCGGTGCTGCCGGCACTGGCGCAGGCGTGGCATGCGGCGTTCGGCGAGCGCATCGAGCTGATCAACTTCTACGGTGCCTCCGAGACCACGATGATCCGCTGCTGGCACCGGATCACGGCGCAGGATCTGGAGCGGGGCTTCATTCCCATCGGCCGGCCCATCGCGCACACCCAGGCCATCGTGCTGGACGGGCAGGGCCAGCCGTGTGCGCCGGGTACGCCGGGGGAGATCTGGCTGCGCAGCCGGTTCTTCACGCTGGGGTACCACGGCGACGAGGCGCGCACGGCGGAAGTGTTCGTGCTCAACCCGCTGCGGGCGCAGGACGAAGAGCGTGTGTACCGAAGCGGCGACCTCGCCGTCGTGCTCGACGATGGCAGCCTGCGTTGCCTGGGACGGCGCGATGGACAGGTCAAGGTCAACGGCGTGCGCATCGAGGTGGGCGAGATCGAGAACGCCCTGATGAGCTTCCCGCAGGTGCGTGAAGCGGCCGTCGTTGCGCACACCGGCGATGACGGCAGCACGAGGCTGAGTGCGCACGTGGTCTGCGGCGTCCATGAGGTGGAGGACCTGCATCGACACCTGGCGCAGCGGCTGCCGGCGAGCCTGCTGCCACAGAGCATCAGCGCGCACGAGGCGCTGCCGCTGACCAGCAGCGGCAAGATCGACCGCAAGGCGCTGGCCGCGAGCACGCAAGGTATCGAACCGATGCAGGTCGCTTACGCCGCGCCGGCCACGGACACCGAACGCACGCTTGCGCAGCTGTATGGCGAGGTGCTCGGTCGCGAGCGCATCGGGCGTGACGACGACTTCTTCGCGCTGGGCGGTCACTCGCTGCAGGCGCTGATGCTGCTGGCGCGCATCCGCAAGCGCCTCGACGTGCAACTGGCGCTGCGCACGCTGTTCGAAGCGCGCACCGTGCGTCGCCTTGCCGAAGCCATGGATCGACAGATCGAAGGCGAAGGGCAGGGTGCCGGCGAGCAGGAGGACAAAGGCGATCGGCTGCCCTTGTCGATCCCGCGCAGACCGGTCGATCTCGTGCCGCCGCTTTCGCTCCAGCAACAGCGGCTGTGGTTCCTGGAACAGTTCGAGCCGGCAGGCACGGCTTACAGCATCGCGGCGGCCGTTCAAGCGAACGGGCAGCTGAATGTCGATGCCTTGCGCCACACGGTCAATGAGCTGCTCCGGCGGCACGAGGTGCTGCGGACAACTTTCGAGTCGATGGACGGGGTGCCGGTACAAGTGGTCGCCGCGTCACTCGAACTCGAACTGCCGCTCACGGATCTGTCAGGCCTGGTGTCTGATGCGCGCGACGCCACGGCGCGGGCGCTGATCGATCAGGAAGTCGAAGTTCCGTTCGACCTGGCGGCCGGCCCGCTGGTGCGAGCGCGCTTGTTGCGATTGGGTGAGGCCCAGCACATCCTGCTGCTCACGCTGCACCACGTCGTCTTCGATGGCTGGTCGATGGGTGTGCTGGTGCGCGAAGTGGGGGCACTGTATGCAGCCTTCGTCGCGGGCCGGCCGTCGCCGTTGCAGGATCTCGCCATTCAGTACGCCGATTACGCGTACTGGCAGCGCCAGTGGCTGGCCGGTGACGTGCTGCAGGCTCAGATCAACTACTGGAAGCAGCAGCTGGCTGGGGCCCCCGCGCTGCTGGCCTTGCCCACGGACCGCCCCCGGCCCGCGGTCGAGACGCACCATGGCGCGGTGCTGAGGTTCGCCGTGCCGCAGGAGATCACGGCGGGCCTCCATGCGCTGGCTCAGCGGGAGCAGAGCACGCTCTTCATGGTGCTGACGGCCGCGTTCAACGTGCTGCTGTGGCGCTACAGCGCGCAGGACGACATCTGCATCGGAACGCCGGTGGCCAATCGTCCGCGGCAGGAGCTGGAGCCGCTGATCGGCTGCTTCGTCAACACGCTGGTGCTGCGCACACGGCTGCAAGGCCCGCAGACGTTTACG
>CBINKC010000043.1:0-28757 GCA_966251135.1 uncultured Burkholderiaceae bacterium | reverse complement strand
CATCGGCCCGCTGGCCGGCAAGCCGGTGATGGAAGGCAAGGGCTGCCTGTTCCAGAAGTTCGCTGGCATCGACGTGTTCGACATCGAGCTGGCCGAGCGCGACCCCGACAAGCTGGTGGACATCATCGCTTCGCTGGAGCCCACGCTGGGCGGGGTGAACCTCGAAGACATCAAGGCCCCGGAATGCTTCTACATCGAGCGCAAGCTGCGCGAGCGCATGAACATTCCCGTGTTCCACGACGACCAGCACGGCACGGCCATCATCTCGACCGCCGCGCTGCTCAACGGCCTGGAGCTGGTGGGCAAGAAGATCGGTGAGGTGAAGCTGGCGGTCTCGGGCGCGGGCGCCGCGGCCATCGCCTGCCTGGACCTGATGGTGGAGATGGGCGTCAAGCGCGAGAACGTGTTCGTGTGCGACTCCAAGGGCGTCATCCACGACCGCCGCGAAGACAAGCTCGACGAGTCCAAGAAGCGTTACCAGCAGAAGACCTCCGCCCGCACGCTGGCCGACGTGATGGTCGGCGCCGACGTGCTGCTGGGCTGCTCCGCCGCGGGCGCCGTCTCGGGCGACATGGTCAAGACCATGGCCGACAAGCCCATCATCCTGGCCCTGGCCAACCCGGAACCGGAAATCCGCCCCGAGGTGGCCAAGGCCGCGCGGCCCGACTGCATCATCGCCACCGGCCGCTCGGACTACCCGAACCAGGTCAACAACGTCCTGTGCTTCCCGTATATCTTCCGCGGCGCGCTGGACTGCGGCGCCACGCGCATCACCGAAGCGATGAAGATCGCCTGCGTGCGCGAGATCGCCGACCTCGCCAAGGCCGAGATCAGCGCCGAGGTCGCCACGGCCTACGCCGGGCGTGAGCTGCGCTTCGGCCCCGACTACCTCATCCCCACGCCCTTCGATTCGCGCCTGATCCTGCGCATCGCGCCGGCCGTGGCGAAGGCGGCCGAGGCATCGGGCGTGGCCCTGCGGCCCATCACCGACCTGGAAGCCTACCGCCAGTCGCTCACTCGCTTCGTCACGCACACCGGCATGTTCATGCGGCCGGTGTTCCAGGCGGCGCGCGAGGAGCCCAAGCGCATCGTGTACGCCGAAGGCGAAGACGAGCGCGTGCTGCGTGCAGTGCAGATCGCCCTGGATGAAGGCCTGGTGCGGCCCGTGCTGGTCGGCCGGCCCGCGGTGATCGCCGCGCGCATCGAGCGAGCCGGGCTGCGCCTTGAAGCCGGCCGCGACTTCGAGCTGGTGAATCCCGAGGACGACGCGCGCTTCCGCCAGTACTGGGAAGCCTACCAGCGCCTGAACGGCCGCGAGGGCGTCACGCCCGAGACGGCGAAGGCGACGCTGCGCCGCTCCAACACCACGATCGGCGCGATGATGGTCCACCTCGGCGATGCCGACGGCATGCTGTGCGGCCTGGTGGGGCGTTTCGATGGTCACTTCGAGCACGTGCGCGAGGTCATCGGCCTGCGCGACGGCGCCACCACCTATGCCGCGGTGAACGCGCTCATGCTCGACCAGCACACGCTGTTCATCGCAGACACCTTCGTCAACGACGATCCCACTGCGGAGCAGCTGGCCGAAATCGCGGCGCTGGCGGCCGAGGAGGTGCGACGCTTCGGCATGACGCCCAAGGTAGCGTTCCTGTCGCACTCCATGTACGGCAGCAGCAAGCGCCCCTCGGCGCTGAAGATGCGTGCCGCGCGCGACCTGTTCGTCAAGCTCCGGCCCGACATCGAGGCCGACGGCGAGCTACAGGGTGACGCCGCGCTGTCGGAAGAAGTGCGCCACAAGTTCCTGCCGGGCGCCACGCTCACCGGCTCGGCCAACGTGCTGATCCTGCCGAACATCGACGCCGCGAACATTCTGTTCAACGTGCTGAAGATGACCGGCGGCCAGGGCGTGACCGTGGGCCCGATCCTGCTGGGTGCGAAGGCGCCGGTGCACATCCTCACACCTTCGGCGACGGTGCGCCGCGTGGTGAACATGACCGCGCTGACGGTCGCCGACGCCATCGGCCGCTCCCGCGCCTGATGCGGCATGGCCAGGCGCCCCGCCCGGGGCGCCTGGTGCTCCCGGCGGCGGATTACTTTCGCCGCAGCGTGCTCGGCGCGGCCCAGGCGGCCTTCACGGCATTGCGGGTCAGACGCCGCGCAATCTCCACCGGTGCCGCCTTGCTGGGCGCCGTGCGGCCCAGGTGGTGCAGCCAGGCGGCGATCACCGGGTTGCGATGGGCCAGCGCCTTCCAGCTGGAGCGCCAGCAGCGCGACAGATCCGTATGCGGGCGCAGCGTGGCCGTCTTGCTGCGCGGCAGGTCGACGCCGGGCACCGCGTCGTACACCTTGCCCAGGTCGAACAGGAACGCTGCCACCGAGCACACCTGCTCCATGTCGTCGATGTCGCTGGGCAGCGGCTCCAAGGTGCGTGCATCGTGCTGGGGGTCGATCACGAACTCGGCCGCCGTGATGCTGGCTTCCAGCAGCCCATGGGGGGCGGCGTGGTGGTCGGCCGCAGCCGGCTGCACAAGGAAGTTGTCCACATTGCCCGTGTGGCGCAGGGCCTGCGCGACGAAGGTCTGCAGGTCCGGCGACCACCTGCGGCACAGGCCGGCCAGGCGGTAGACCAGGCTCGCGGGCACGCGCAGGTACGCCAGGCTTCCGGCGTTGATGCGCATGATCAGCTCGATCAGCTCGTGGTCGTCGGTCGTGCGATGCGGCCGCGGCGGCGCGATGAAATCGGAGATGGGCAGCAGCTGCGCCGGCATGACGCCGCGGGACAGGTCGGGGGCATGGGAGTTCACAGAAGCAGCCTCGCGTTGCGCATACCGCCCAGATTCTGGGCGGCACAGCGGGCTTCGACGCGCCAGCCGGCGCGCGATCACGGGCCATATGTCACGCTGTCGCCGATCTCGTGAGGCGCCAGCGTCGAAGGCCCCCGGTCAGCCGCCGAATTCGTCGTGCCCGCGCCGCGCCCACAGACTGCCGGCTTCGTCCTCGACCCGGCGCGCCAGTTCATCGATCACGGGGTCCGGAACCGTGCCCCGGAAGCGCTCGTGCAGCACCTCGCCGGCCCGGAACGGCCCCTCGCCCTCGGCGAGCACCCGGCGGCCGTCGCCGTCATGAGGCAGCGCACTCTCCGGGTCGGATGGGTTTTCGTAGCGAGTCGCGAACCAGCGCCACATGGCGGTCTTCTGCGCCGGCGGCGGCGCCTGGCGCAGCCATTCGTCGCGCGGATCGAAGCGCGGAGCATTGACGTCGCCGGCCTCGGGCGGCAGGTCGATGAGGCGGCCGTCGGTCAGCAGATCGGTAGCGGGCATGGCAGCTCCTGCAGCTGGACGGGATGCCGCCCTCGGGATCGGCAGCGTCCGTGAGCCCGGCCGAGCAATCCGCGCGCCCGCATGCCTCGGTTCAGCGCGCCTGCGCGTCGGCCGACACGTCGCCCGACACGCCGCCCATCACCGCCGCATCGAACACGGAGCGCAAGTGGGTGCATGCATCGCGCGCCATGTCGCGCACGACAATCCGTCGCCCGATCTCCTGGGCGTTGTCTCGCCCGCGCAGCCGCTGGCGGTAGTCCGTGGTGTCGTTGGCAATATCGAACAGCGACTCCTCGGTGCAGCGGGTCATGTCGTAGATCTTGCTGTGCGGTACGCCGTGGTCGCACAGCCGGAAGCCGAGTTCCGCGGCGGCCATACCCATGCGCGTGAAGTCGAGCTCGAACTGGCTCACGTCGGTGATGTTGTTGGGCACCACCACGATGCGCTGCGGTTCCACGCCGATCTCGATCAGCCGGCGCACGGTGGTCACGGTGTCGGCGCACTGCTTGGACACCGGCGTGACGGGCACCATCCACACGTCGATGTCCGACCGCGTGGTCGCCAGCCGCATGAAGTGGCCGATCATCTCCTTGGCGCTCGATGCGCCGATGTCCAGCACGAAGTGCCGGCCCTCCTCGAACGCGTTCAGCTCGGCCGCCAGCGTAGGGAACATGCTGGCGGTGAGCGTGGCGTCGGAGCGACCGCCGGGGTCGTTGAGGTCCTCCACCGAGATGCGCCTGGCGCCGCCCAGGAGCGGTACGAGCATGTTCTTCGTGAGCATGCTCTTGCCGGTATTACCCGAGAAATTGATGACGGCGATCTTCATGCGTACCCCTCTCGCCCTGCGATCTTCTTGCCGGGGATTTCAAGCGATCTGACGCGCGCCGGGGGACGTGCCCGCGGGACCAATGGGGTCGTTGGCCGGCCGCGATGGGCCGTAACATGCCAGCCGTGTCCGGCCCCGATCGAGGCCACCGCGGCACAACACCTCTGCTATGACCGACCTGCACCAGACCGACCTGCACCAACAACTGGACGACTGGATCGACGCGCATTTCGACGAGGAGGTGAGCTTCCTGCAAGCCCTCGTGCGTGTGCCGACGGACACGCCGCCCGGCCACAATGCACCGCACGCCGAGCGCACCGCCGAACTGCTCGCCACGTACGGCTACACCGCCGAAAGGCATGCGGTGCCTCAGGAGCAAGTCGCGTCGGCCGGCTTGCAGTCAATTGCCAACCTCATCGTGCGCCGTCGATATGGCGCAGGCGGCCCCACGCTCGCGCTGAATGCGCATGGCGACGTGGTGCCGCCCGGCGAGGGCTGGACGCACGACCCGTACGGTGCCGAGATCGTCGACGGCCGGCTCTATGGCCGCGCCGCGGCGGTGAGCAAGTCTGACTTCGCCACCTACACGTTCGCGCTGCGCGCGATCGATGCGCTGCGCGCCGCGCGTCATGGCAGCGTGGAGCTGCACTTCACCTATGACGAGGAGTTCGGCGGCGAGCTGGGCCCCGGCTGGCTGCTGGCGCAAGGCCTGACGCGCCCCGATCTCGTCATCGCAGCCGGCTTCAGCTACCAGGTGGTCACGGCGCACAACGGCTGCCTGCAGCTGGAGGTGGTGGTCCACGGCAAGATGGCCCACGCGGCGATGCCCGACACCGGCATCGACGCGCTGCAGGGCGCCGTGCACATCCTCAACGCGCTGTACGCGCTCAACGCGCCCTACCGGGAGCGAACATCCTCCGTGCCCGGCATCTCACACCCTACGCTCAACGTGGGGCGCATCGAGGGCGGCACGCACACCAACGTCGTGCCCGGCAAGGTCGTCTTCAAGCTGGACCGCCGCATGATCCCGGAGGAAGACCCCCACCACGTCGAGACCGAGATCCGCCGCGTCATCGATGACGCGGCGGCACATGTGCCGGGCGTCCGCGTGGCCGTCCGCCCGCTGCTTCTCGCGCATCCGCTCAGGCCGCTGCCCGGTGCGCGAGTCCTCGTCGAGGCCCTCCAGCGACATGCGCAGGCGGTGCTCGGCGAGCCGGCACCGGCCGTCGGCACCCCGCTATACACCGACGCGCGGCTATACAGCGCGCAAGGCATTCCCGCGGTGCTCTACGGCGCAGGGCCGCGCACGGTCGTGGAGAGCGGCGCGAAGCAAGCCGACGAGCACCTTGTGCTGGAAGACCTGCGACGCGCCACGAAGGTGGTGGCACGGACCGTGGCGGATCTACTGCAGTAGCGGCTGGCGTAGCACGCCCTGGCCGCGACTGTTCGGCCCTGCACCGAGTCGATCCTCAAGCCGCCTGCACGCTGTGGCGAATCAGGTGGTCGAAGGCCGATAGTGCCGCCTTCGCCCCCTCGCCCGCGGCGATGATGATCTGCTTGTAGGGCACCGTGGTCGCATCGCCGGCCGCAAACACGCCGGATGCGCTGGTGGCATTGCGGGCGTCGACGATGATCTCGCCGTACTTCGACAGCTCCACCGCGCCCTTGAGCCATTCGGTGTTGGGCACCAGACCGATCTGCACGAACACACCGGCGAGTTCGATCATGTGCTCGGTGCCGCTCGCGCGGTCCTTGTAGCGCAGGCCGGTCACCTTCTGGCCGTCACCGACGATCTCGGTCGTCTGCGCCGAGGTGTGGATCGTCACATTCGGCAAGCTCCTGAGCTTGGCCACGAGCACGGCATCGGCCTTGAGCTGTTCGGCGAACTCGATCAGGGTGACGTGCTGCACCACGCCAGCCAAATCGATTGCCGCCTCGACTCCCGAGTTGCCGCCGCCGATCACCGCGACCTTCTTGCCCTTGAAAAGCGGCCCGTCGCAGTGCGGACAATAGGCCACGCCCTTGGTCTTGTACTCGGCCTCACCCGGCACGTTCACATTGCGCCAACGCGCGCCGGTGGAGAGGATGATCGTCTTGCCCTTGAGCTGCACCCCGTTGCCGAGCGTGATCGCGGCGGCACCGCCGGCTTGCGCCGCGGGCTCGAGCTTCTCGACGCGCTGGCCGCTCACGATGTCCACGCCATAGTGGCGCGCATGGGCTTCCAACGCCGCAGCGAACCTGGGACCCTCCGTTTCCAGCACGGAGATGTAGTTCTCGATGCCCAGCGTGTCCAGCGTCTGGCCACCGACGCGCTCAGCCACGATGCCGGTGCGTATGCCCTTGCGCGCCGCGTAGACCGCTGCGGCCGCGCCGGCGGGACCGCCGCCGACGATCAGCACGTCGAACACGTCCTTCTTCGCCAGCTTGGCGGCTTCACGGGCCGCCGAGCCGGTATCGATCTTCGCGAGGATCTCGCCGATTTCCATACGGCCCGAGGCGAAAGGCTGGCCGTTGAGGTAGATCATCGGCACGGCCAGGACCTGGCGCGACTCGACCTCGCTCTGGAACAGGCCGCCATCGATGGCCACGTGGCGGATCTTCGGGTTGAGCACCGCCATCAGGTTGAGCGCCTGCACCACATCCGGGCAGTTGTGGCAGGTCAGCGACATGTAGGTCTCGAACGCGAAGTCGCCTTCGAGCGCCTGAATCTGCTCGATGACCTCGGGTTCCAGCTTCGGCGGATGGCCGCCGGCCTGCAACAGCGCGAGCACCAGCGAGGTGAACTCGTGCCCCATCGGGATGGCCGCGAAGCGCACGCCCAGGTCGTCGCCGGCGCGGGTGATCTGGAACGATGGCCGGCGTGCATCGCCGCCGTCGAGCCGCACGCGGATCAGCGGATTGAGCGCCGCGATCTCTTCAAGCAGCTCGCGCATCTCGGTGGAGGCCTCGCGCTCATCGAGCGAGGCGATCAGTTCCACCGGTTGCTGCAGGCGCTGCAGATACGCGGCAAGTTGGGTCTTGAGGCTGTCGTCCAACATGGCGGTGTCCTTGAGGGCAAAGAGACTCCAGCCGCCGGCGGGCGAGCCGCCGGCGGACTGACCGACTGCCCAGAGGCAGTCTGCAATGACGGCTCAGATCTTGCCGACGAGGTCCAGCGACGGCGTCAGCGTCTTGGCGCCCTGCTGCCACTTGGCCGGGCACACCTGGCCCGGGTTCTTCGCGACGTACTGGGCGGCCTGCAGCTTGCGCAGCGTTTCTTTGACGTCACGCGCGATGGCGTTGTCGTGGATCTCGGCCGTCTTGATCACGCCTTCGGGGTTGATGATGAAGGTGCCGCGCAGCGCGAGGCCTTCTTCCTCGATGTGCACGCCGAAAGCGCGGGTCAGCTGGTGCGTGGGGTCACCCACCAGCGGGAACTTCGCCTTGCCCACAGCCGGGCTGGTCTCGTGCCACACCTTGTGCGAGAAGTGCGTGTCGGTGGTGACGATGTAGACCTCGGCACCGGCCTCCTTGAAGGCGGCGTAGTTGTCAGCCGCATCCTCGACTTCGGTCGGGCAGTTGAAGGTGAACGCAGCCGGCATGAAGATCAGCACGGACCACTTGCCCTTCATGGCCTCGTCGGTGACCTCGACGAACTTGCCGTTGTGGAATGCATTGGCCTTGAACGGTTGGATCTGGGTGTTGACGATCGACATGGTTGGTTTCCTTGAGGGTTAGAGAGGGGCCAGAAGGATCTGACGGGATGAATTCTGCGGGCCCCCATTCATTTCGTGGTTTGATAGACAAAATCCCATCGATTGAGAATGCCTATTGGCCGCCGTCATCCGAACTCAGGCGATCAGACGACCTCCACCGTCACGTCGATGTTGTTGCGCGTGGCATTGGAATAGGGGCAAATCTTGTGCGCCTCCTGTACCAGCAGCTCAGCCTTGCCGCGCTCCACACCGGGCAGGCTAATCTTCAGGCGAGTAGCGATACCGTAGCCGAGCGAGGTCGGGCCAAGGTCCACTTCCGCGTCCACGGCGGCATCGCTAGGCACCGGCACTCCCACCTTGGGACCGACGGCCTTCATGGCGCCCATGAAGCAGGCCGAGTAGCCGATCGCGAACAGCTGCTCGGGGTTGGTGCCCTTGCCGGCGCCGCCGGGCGAGGACAACGTGACTTCGATGCGGCCATCATCAGAGCGACCCTGGCCTTCGCGGCCACCGGTGACCTGTGTCTTGGCCGTGTAGAGGACCTTGTCGAGGGAAGTAGGCATGCGAGTTCCTTATAAGAAAAAGAGAAGGAGAGAAGGTGCTTCCGAAGAAGCGGGACGGGAAAAGGATCAGGGGGAGAGCCGCTCGCGCAGGGCGCGCACCTGCCCGGTGAGCTGCCTTAGGTCATGCAGCGAGAACTGCGTGGCGGCCAACACGCAGGCGGGCACCTTTGCCGCACGGGCCTTCAGCCTGCGACCTGCAGCGGTCAGATGGATGCACACGCGGCGCTCGTCGGCCGCGTCGCGCACCCGACTCACCAGCCCAGCCGCTTCCAGGCGCTTGAGCAGCGGCGTGAGCGTGCCGGAGTCCAGGCACAGGCGCTGCCCGAGCTCGGAAACCATCAGCCCGTCGCATTCCCACAGGACCAGCATCACGAGGTACTGCGGATAAGTGAGACCCAGTTCTTCCAGCAACGGCTTATACAGCTTGGTCATCGCCAGCGACGCCGAATACAGCGCGAAACAGAGCTGGTTGTCCAGCAGGAGGGCTTCATCCGGATGCAGGCTGCGGCTAGGCATGGATTGACTATAGCGAACAATTTAATTGTTCGCTATTGAACATGGAAAGACGTTCGACCCGACAAGCGCTCAACACGTTCGTGTGCACCGAAGCAGTGACGTATGCAGATCCATCGATGCGTTGCTGCGGAAGGGTGTCGCTGAGCCACTTCCGCGAAGGCATGAGCCTAGAACACGGGAAGCACGGCACTCAACGCCGACATTCAGCCCGTCACCAACCGCATTGAGGCGCGTGCGCCGACACAGCCGCCGGCCGAAGAGGATGCGTCGCAGGCGCTCTGTCCAACCCCACGGCGGACTGCATAGCATGACTACCATCACCGCCGCCACTGCGATCGCGCAACGCATCCGACAGGAGTTGAGCAGCGGCAGTCGAGTTACTGCGGCGCCGACCAGATCACAACGGTTCCGCACGAACCGGGAGGGACATGAAAAAAGCCCTAGAGCGTTGATTCTCTAGGGCTTTTTTGACTTCCCGGGACGGTCCGATTCCCCGGGACTCGTGTCTGGTGGCCAAGGGCGGAATCGAACCACCGACACGCGGATTTTCAATCCGCTGCTCTACCAACTGAGCTACTTGGCCGTGAGCCGCGCAGTATAGCAGCGCGGCGTCTGCGTCCTGGGAACGCTCAGGCGCCGCTGCGCTTGTTGCGTGAGAGGTCGACCCCCAGCTGCTTGAGCTTTCGGTAGAGGTGGGTGCGCTCGAGGCCGGTCTTCTCGGCCACGCGGGTCATGCTGCCGTTTTCCTGGGCGAGGTGAAACTCGAAGTAGCTCTTCTCAAACGCATCGCGCGCCTCACGCAGCGGGCGGTCCAGGTCGAACAACTGCTCGGACTGGGGGCCCAGCGACAACGGCACGACGGCCCCGGGCAGGATGGGGTGAGCGGCGTGGTTGTAAAGCACCGGCTCGCCGGCATGGCCGTTGTCGTGACGTGGCGCGCTGCCTGCCGGGGCGGGGCGGGCGCCCGGCTTGGCAAGGCCCTGCTCGACGGCACGCAGAAGCTTCTGCAGCGTGATGGGCTTTTCGAGGAAGGCCATCGCACCGTGCTTGGTGGCTTCCACTGCAGTATCGATGGTGCCGTGCCCGCTCATCATGATCACGGGCATGTTCAGCAAGCCGCCGGCAGCCCACTCCTTGAGCAGGGTGATGCCATCGACATCAGGCATCCAGATGTCGAGCAGTACGAGGTCGGGCCGCAGGCGGTCGCGGCAGGTGCGGGCCTGCGCGGCGTCTTCGGCGAGCTCAACGGTGTGGCCCTCGTCGGAGAGGATCTCGCTCAGCAAGGCCCGGATGCCCAGTTCGTCGTCGACAACAAGAATGGTGGCCATGAACCGTCGGTCAACTCAGTGTGTGCGCGATGCCGCCGAGGACGAGGAGTTCGGGGCGGCCGTGGCGACGGGCAGGGAGGTGGTCGTGCTGCCGGCAGGCGCCAGCTTGGAAAATGATAGCGAAACTTGTGCCCCCCCCGCGACATGCACGGAAGCCGGGTCCGGCGCCGAAGCAGGCGGCAGGTTGGCGATACGCACGCGCGCACCGTGCTCGTCCGCGATCTTCTTGACCACGGCGAGGCCCAGCCCGGTGCCTTTGCTCTTGGTGGTGACGTAAGGCTCGAAGGCGCGCTTGAGCACCTTGTCGGGAAAGCCGGGCCCGTTGTCCACCACCTGCAGCCTCACGGCGCGCACGCCGCCATGGTCGGGCGTGCGCGTGGCTTCGGTGCTCAGATTCACATGACCGTCAGCGCGCTCGGCCACGGCGTCCAGCGCGTTCTGGACCAGGTTGTGGATGACCTGCCGCAGCTGGCTGCCATCGCCCAGGATGGGAGGCAGGTCGCCGGCAAGCTCGCAGCGCAGCCGGCCGGCCTCCTGTTGTTGGACGTAGAGCGCCAGCACCTCGCGCACCAGCGCGTTGAGGTCCAGTGGCCGCAGCTGAGCGGCCGGCAGGCGTGCATAGTCCCGGAACTCGTTGACGAGCGTCTTCATCGCCTGCACCTGGCTGACGATGGTGGCCACCGAACGCACGAGCATCGCCTGCTCGGCACCTTCGAGCCTGGGTTCGAGCTTGTGCTGCAGCCGCTCCGCCGAGAGCTGGATGGGCGTGAGCGGATTCTTGATCTCGTGCGCGAGGCGCCGCGCCACCTCGCTCCAGGCCGCGCTGCGCTGGGCCGACACGATTTCGCTGATGTCGTCGAACACCATGAGGCGCGCACCGTGCGGCATGGCAGCACCCCGCACGAGCAGCGTCTGGGTATCGCGGTCCTGGGCGGTCTGCACCTCGAAGGAGTCCTGCCAGTGGTCGCGCTCGCCGGCCTCGGGACTCGCGTCGTGCAGGTCGAAGCGCTGCAACACGGCGTGAGCAAAGACCTCCAGGCCGGGCACGCCGGTCAGAAGCCGGCCGCGGTAGGCCGACAGCGGCACGCGCAGGATGCGTGTGGCTCCCGGGTTGACCGTCTCGATGTGGCCGCCATGGTCGAACACGATCACACCGGCGGTGAGGTTGTCGAGGATGGTCTGCAGGTTGGCGCGCGCGCTCTCCACCTGCGACACGCTCTTTTGCACCATGGCGCGTGCCTCCGAGAGCTGCTGCGTCATGTCGGCGAAGGAGCGGGTGAGACCGCCGAGTTCGTCGCGCGAGGCGAAGACCGGCTTGGCGCTGAGGTCGCCCTGCGCCACCTCCCGCACGCCTTGGGCAAGGAGCAGCAGGGGGCGTGCGAGCTGGTTCGACAGGAACATGGCCAGCAGCAGCGCGCCGAACACGGCCAGGATGAGCGTGAGCGTCAGCGTGCCGATGTACATCTTGCGCAGCCCTTCGCGACCCAGGGCGCGCTGCTGGTACTCGCGGTAGGCGGACTGCACGGCCAGTGCATTGACAGCCAACGTATGCGGCACGGCCTGGGTCACCATGAGGTAACGGTCCTGCTGCGCCAGATCGAAGTTGGTGCTCGGGATGTAGGCCAGCGCGCGGATGCGCGCACTGGCGGCGGATGCATCTTCTTCCAGGCCTTCCACCTGGCTCACCACCCGGCTCATGCGCGACTCGCGCAGCAGCAACGCCGAGGGCCGGTCGGGCAGCAGCGAGGTGGGCGAGCTGCCGGCCGCCAGGAGGATCTGGCCGCTCGCGCCGACGATGGCCACTTCTTGCGCGGCGAGTTGCTCACGCAGCCGCTCCAGCTGCAGCGGCTGCACGCGACCTCTCAGGCCGCCCATCTGATCGGCCAGCCGCTCGGCGGCCAACCGCGCCTTGTCGGCCAGATCCGCCCGCTGAGCCTCAAGGGTGGAGCGGCCCAGGTTGAGGCCGGCATCCAGCGCCCCCTCGACCCTCACGTCGAACCAGCTCTCGATGGAGCGCGACACGAACTGGTAGCTCACGGTGTAGATGAGCACGCCGGGTAGCACGCCCACGAGCGCGAAGATGGCGGCCAGCTTGAGCAGCATGCGGCTGCCGAACTTGCCACGTTGCACGCGCAGCAGCATACGTACCGCGCCGACGCCGATCACGAAGACGAGGAAGGCGGCCACCGACACGTTCATCCAGAACAGCCACGCGTAGTGGCGCTCGTAGAAACCGCGGTTGTTGGTGGCGATGGACAGGAGGAACGCGAGCACCAGCGCCGCGCCGGTCACGGCGACCAGCGAGATGATCCAGGCCCAGCGTTTGGCTTTGGTCACGGAACCTCCGGCTCGCGTTTCATGGAGTTGGTGCCAGTGTTTGACACCCTGTGGAACTTCAGGACCCGATGGATCTGCAACGGCACCGGGCGGCAAAGACGCGGTTGTATGTTCCACATGGTGTCGAACACTGCACTAGGGCCTTGTCGACACGACAGGACGGACGCGCCCGCTGGGTGGGCGGACCCTAGAACCGCTGGTCCCTCTCCAAAACGAGTGTCCATTCCGGCTGGCCCCCAATACCGATCTGCATGGGTCGCGGCAGCAAGGTCGTGTCGAGCCTGTAGCTGAACTCGACGTAGTGGCGTTCGTCCTCTTCGATCTGGCCTTCCTCGACGATCTTCCAGTCCGCCACGCGGCGCACGGAAGCGAGCGCGTCGGCGAGGGTGTCGTAGCTCTGGTTGAGGCCGCCGAAGGTCACACGGTATTTTCGGGTCAACGGCTGGAAGGCGAGGCGCCACACCCGCGTGGCACGCGCGATTCGGCGGTCGCGCCAGTACCAGCGCGGCTGAAACACCTCGGCCTGGGCCACGAAATACAGCGGCACGCCTTTCTGCAGCGCGTCTTCCACGTTGCGCGGCAAGTCGAAGCGCAAGGCGAAGTCGAGGAAGACGCCCTCGCCGGTGCGCGAGACATTGAACTCCGTGAACTCGGGCCCGTCGGCCCGCGCGGGAAAGATGGCGAGCAGCGCGAGCAACAGGCCGGCGAACCAAACGGACCACACCGCGTGCGTCGCACGGGGCCGGGGGCACAGATGCGTATCCGGTCGAGGCGACGGCAGGACGGGCACTTCAGTTCTTTTGGAGCAGGGCGTAGAAGAAACCGTCGGGACTGGCGCCGATGGCGGGCGCGGCGGGCGCCTGCGAGTCATTGTCAGCGAGCGGAAGCATGTGACCGGGCGCACAAGGCTCCAGGACGTGGGATGCTTCCGGCCGGCGTTGCAAAAAAGCGTCGATCTGTCGCTGGCCCTCGGCCTTGAACACCGAGCAGGTGCAATACAGCAACCGGCCGCCGGGCGCGAGAGTGGGCCACAGGGCATCGAGCAGCCGGGCCTGCGTGTGCGCCAGGGCCGGGATGTCGGCCGGCCGACGCAGCCAGCGCACGTCGGGATGGCGGCGCACGATGCCCGAGGCGCTGCATGGCGCGTCGAGCAGGATGGCGTCGAAGGGCCGGCCGTCCCACCATGCCGCGGTGTCGGCAGCATCCGCGCACAGGGTTCGAGCCCGCAGCTTCAGGCGCACCAGCGTCTCGTCCACCCGGCGCAGGCGGCCGGGGTCGCTGTCGAGCGCGAGCACGTCGACATCGGCGAGTTCGAGCAGGTGCGCCGTCTTGCCGCCCGGCGCGGCACAGGCGTCGAGGACGCGGGCGTTGGGCGCGAGGTGCCAGCCGCCGGACGACATGGCCGGAGACTCACCCTGGGGACCGGGCCGATGGAGCAGCAAGGGCGCGGCCCACTGGGCGCCCACGTCCTGCACGGAGACGTCGCCATCGGCCCATCCCGGCAGCCGGCCCACCGGGCAGGGCTCGGCGAGCACGACGGCCTGCCCGCCCACAGCCCGGGCCGCCAAGCCGGCCTCGGCCAGACGCTCGACATACTGAGCCGGCGTGCCGTGGCGCGTGTTCACGCGCAGCGACATGGGCGCACGCCGGTTGCTGGCCGTCAGGAGCGCCTGCCAGTGCTCGGGCCAGTCCCGCCGCAGCGCATCGATCCACCATGCGGGGTGGCTGAACGCGGCTGCGGGATCCTGCAGGAGCGACTCGACCAGGGCACCGCGCTCGCGCAGGAAGCGGCGCAGCACCGCGTTGATGAAGCCGGCACTCGCCTTCTCGCGCTGGCGCGCGGCACTGACCGCCTGGTCGACAAGGGTGTGCGGCGGGTAGGGGGGCTCGCCGGGCGGCCACAGCAGCGCCAGCGCGGTGAGCAGCAAGGCGTCGACGGGCGGCGCAGGCGTCTTGGGCGCGAGGCGGGCACGCACGGCCTGGGCACTGCCCAGCCAGCGCAGCGCGTGGAAAGCCAGCGCCTGCGTGCCGGGGCGGGCATCCGCCGGGCAGGCAGCCAGAGCATCGTTGAGGGAGCGGCCAGCGCGAACGGCCTGCACCGCGTCGGCGGCGTGCGAGAGGAGCCGGGCTAGCGGCAAGGAGGAGATGGCAGGGGCAGTCACCGCGGGAGTCTATCGAGCACTGGCCGAGGGATTCCCGCCGGGCACGCCACCTGCCCGCGGCTGTTACGCTCGGCCCCTACGTCCCCGGAGCGTGCCATGTTGCGAGAGACATCCCACCCCATGTTCCCCAGCGAGGCCGACGCTGAAGTCGAGGCGCAAACGCGGCCGCGCCCGGCCCCCGCTGCTCCGGTGTCGGAGCGCATCCGCTACCGCCTGGTCTCGGCCAGTTGCCGCTACCACGCCAACGACAACATCTCGGAGTTCATCGAGGACGGCGAGTTGGACGAGCTGCGCACCGAGGTGGAGTCGAAGATGCGCGAGGTGCTGAAGTCGCTGGTCATCGACACCGACAGCGACCACAACACCAACGACACGGCCATGCGCGTGGCCAAGATGTTCATCCACGAGGTATTCAGGGGCCGCTACGTCCCGATGCCCGCAGTGACGGAGTTCCCCAATTTCTCGCGGCTCAACGAGCTGATGATCGTGGGGCCGGTCAAGGTACGCAGCGCGTGCTCGCACCATCTGTGCCCCATCCTGGGCAAAGTGTGGATCGGCGTGATGCCCAACGAGCACTCCAACCTGATCGGGCTGTCGAAGTACGCACGCATCACCGACTGGATCATGAGCCGCCCGCAGATCCAGGAAGAAGCGGTGACCATGCTCGCCAACGAGCTGCAAGAGCGCGTGAAGCCCGACGGGCTGGCGATCGTGATGGAGGCCGACCACTTCTGCATGCACTGGCGCGGGGTGAAGGACGACGAGTCCATGATGACCAACAGCGTGATGCGCGGCGCCTTCCTGAAGGACGCCAACCTGCGCCGCGAATTCCTCGCGCTGCTGAGCAAGAAGAGCGGGAGCTGATCCCATGTTGGTGCGACTCATCTACACGAGCCGGGCCGCCAGGCCCATCACCCCGGAGACGCTGCACCCGATCCTGCGCGTCTCTCGGGCGCACAACACCGCTGCGGGAATCACGGGCGTGCTCGTGTTCGCCGACGGCGTGTTCTTGCAGTTGCTCGAAGGCGGGCGCAACGCGGTCAACGCCTTGTACAACCGCATCGCGCGTGACGCGCGGCACAGCGACCTGGTGCTGCTGGCCTACGACGAGGTGGCGGAGCGCCGTTTCGCCGGCTGGGCCATGGGGCAGGCGAACCTGTCGCGGCTGAATCCGGGCACGGTGCTGAAGTATTCGGAGCGCCCGGTGCTCGATCCGTATCAGCTCACGGGTCAGGCCACGCTGGCGCTGTTCGAGGAGCTGGTGCAGACGGCGGCCATCGACTGCTCGGCCTGAGAGGGTGAGAGGCACGCCAACTTGACCGCTCATGCCCAACGAAGGCACCCGCTTGTCGTTGCAAATGCTCGCCGTAGCTCGAGCTACGGCGAGCATTTGCGCCTAAACCGGGTGCCTTCGTTGGGCCTGCTCGGTCACGCCGGATTGCCTCTCACCCTCTGAGGGCGAGCCGCCGCGCCACTACTCGCCCAACAGTGCGCCGATGGGCTTGAGGTCCTCGATGCGGTCGCACACCGTCTTGACGACCATCAGGATGGGCACGCCCAGGATGAGGCCCCAGCCGCCCCACAGCCACCCCCATGCCAGCACGCCGGCGAAGATGGCCACCGGGCTCATGCGGCTGGCCTTGCTGGTAAGCCAGGGCGTGAGGCCGTAGCCCTCCAGCGTCTGGATGAGGAAGGAAGTGCCGCCGATGACGAGCGCCATCTGCAGGCTGCCGAACTGCAGGAAGCCCACCAGCGCGGCCCCGCCGGTGACCACGATCGCGCCGAGGTAGGGCACGAAGTTCAACGCACCGGCGAGCAGCCCCCACACCCCGGCGTACTGCACGCCGATCCAGCGAAAGGCGAGCCAGGTGCTCAGGCCGACCACCGTGCTGGTGAACAGCTGCACCAGGAGGTAGCGCTGGATCTGCCCGGTGATCTCATCCATGGCCTGCACGGTGAGGCGCTTCTGCGCGAAGTCGGGCCCGGCGATGCGGACCATCTTGCGGCGGAAGGCGTCGCCGGAGGTCAGGATGAAGAACGTGAGGAAGAACACGATGCCCACCTGGCCCAGCAAGGCGATGAGGCCGATGGTGCCGGTCCAGAGGTAGTCGCGGATGTTGAAGGGCGGCCGCTCCACCTGCACCCGGGTCACGCCGCGCGGCAGCCGGGGCTGCGCGGCGCCCTCGGTCGCCGCCTGCTCGATCTCCTTGGCGGCCTCCTGGACCTTCTCGATCGGGCTGGCGGTGGCCGGGGTGCGCCGCAGGGACTCGCGCAACTTCTGCGCCGCGCGCGGGAGCGATTCGACCAGGGCGTTGGCATCGTCGGCCAGCGAGTACACCATGGCCGTGGCGCCCGCAAGGATGGCCACCAGCAGCACCGCCGCACTGATCGCGCGCGGCACGCGGCGTCGCTGGAGCCGATCGACCAGCGGGTCGAGTGCATAGCTGAACATCACGCCGATCATGAGCGGGATGAAGACCGCGCTGGCCCACTTCAGCGTGAACACCACGCCCAGCACGGCCAGCACGCCCAGTGTGATGCTGCGCACATCCACGGCGACCGGCACGATGGAGCGCGATGGTTCGTCGACGAGCGGCTCGGGCCGGGAGATCGTGTGCGGATCGCGCTCGGTCATGCGGCGGTTCGCGTCACGCGAGTGCGTCGGCCCAGATGGTGTGCGCCCAGTTCCAGGCGTAGCGGCCTTCCAGTTCGCTGGGTGCGCTGGATACGCCGCTCGCACCGGCCACGACCTTGTAGGTCTGCTCCTGCGGCACGTACCGGTGCACGCTCGACACGTGGATCACGCGCGTCGCATCGACGAAGCTGTAGCAGGTGTTGGTGAGCATGGGCGCGGGATCGATCTCCCAGCCCGCAAGCTCGGCCACGATGGCAGCGGCCACCACCTTGGCGTGGCCGTTGGCCATGTGGCCGCTCTTGGGCATGGCCGGGGCGATCTGGATGGCATCGCCGATCACGTGGATGTCGCGAGCGGCCGTGGCGCGGAAGTCGAGGTAGTCGACCCCGCACCAGCGCGCGTTGACGTCCGCGAGCCCGGTCTGCACGGCAATGGCGCCGGCACGCATGGCGGGCAGCACGTTGAGCACGTCGGCCTGCTCGTCGTCGTGCAGCTCGAACTTGACAGTGCGGGTGGCGGCATCGACGGCCACCGCCTGGTGCTGCGGCCGGTACTCGACGATGCCCGCGTACTGCTCGGCCCACACCCGCTTGAACAGCGCCGGCTTGGAGGTGACGTCGGCGTTGGCATCGAGCACGAGCACCTTCGCTCGCGGCTTGGCGGCCTTGAAGTAACTGGCGACCTGGCAGGCGCGCTCGTACGGGCCGGGCGGGCAGCGGTAAGGCGCCTCGGGGATGGTGATGGCATAGACGCCGCCGTCGGGCATGGCCTCCAGCTGGCGGCGCAGGGCCACGGTCTCGGGCCCGGCTTTCCAGGCCTGCAGGATGCGGCCCTGGTCGTGGGCCGCCTTCAGGCCTTCGATGCTGTCCCACATGAGTTCGATGCCGGGCGAGAGCACGAGCTTGTCATAGCGGATCGACGTGCCAGAGCCGAGGGTGGCGGTCTTGGCTTGCGGGTCGATGCGCGCGACGATGTCCTTCACCAGCTTCACGCCGTGGCGGCGGGCCAGTCCGGCATAGGGCACGGTGAGGTCCGCGAGCGCGCGACTGCCGCCCAGCACCAGGTTCGACAACGGGCAGGAAACGAAGGCCTCGCCGGGTTCGACCAGCACCACATCAAGATGATGGCCGGACAACAGCCGCAGATACTTGGCCGCCGTGGCGCCGCCGTAGCCGCCACCCACGACCAGGACACGCGCCTTGCCGGGCCCGGCCGCGCTGAGGTGCGCACAGCCGGGCAGCAGGCCCAGGGTCGCCCAGGCGCCACTCGCGCCGGCCACCTGCTGCATCCATCGACGCCGGTGCAGGTCCATGGCAGCCTCCTCAACGCTGCGCGGCGAAGTAGGCCGCGAGCCGGTCGATCTGCGAGTCGTCGTACCCCTTGGCGATCTGGTGCATGACGGTCGGCGACCGCTCGCCGCGCCGGAACGCGCGCAGCAGCTCAGCCAGCTCGCCGGCAGGCCGGCCCGCCAGGCCGGGCACGGCCGCGCCCGCAAGCGCGTGGCCATCGGTGCCATGGCAGGCGGCACAGGTGGCAGCCAGGGTGCGCGTGCGCAATGCGGCGGCATCCTGCGCGGCGGCGGGCGCCAGCACCAGCATCAAGGCGCAAGCGGCAAGCGGCTTCATCGGCATCTCCCACGGCCATCAGGGTGCCCAAGGCAACTCAATGTAGTGGCGAGCCAGTTCGGGAGGCAACGGGGAATCCAGCAGGCCGGCCACCAACCGCAGCGCGTCGGCAGCCTCGGCCGGCAGACACCCATGCGGGCACATGGCGATCGCCGCCGCGACCCAGGCGCGCACGAGTACCGGCCGGGTCATCCAGGGCAGGCACTCCACTTCCTGCAGCGCATGGACCAGCCCTTCGCCGTCAGGAGGTTGGTGGGGCGTGATCATGCCGGGCGGCACGAGCCGTCCCAGGGCCTGCGCATACCAGGTCCGGGCGGCGGCGTCGTCCAGCCCGGGGACCAGGCGCGACAGGTAGGCCGTGACGTGCGCGACATGCGGCACCGATTCGGGCGGCAGCTGCGCGGGATCTTTCTCCTTCTGCGGCATGGACGTGGGCGCCAGGTCGCCGAAGTGCCGGCGCATCGCGAGCCAGTGCAAGCGGTCCAGTGGACGCATCGGCCGGTGGGCCGCCATCACGCGCCGGGTCGCCTCCAGGAGCGTGCGCCTGTCGGACCTGGGCAAGGACCCCATGCGCTTGAGCAGGGCCTCCAGGCAAGGCAGGCGGGCGGCCTCGCCGAGCGAGCAGGCATCCTTGCACAGGGCCTCGGCCTCGGGCAGCCCTTCCGTCTCCCGGGCCCACGCGGCATGCGAGGCCTCGCTGCCCGCAGCCATGATCAGCGCGAGGATCACCGCAGACAACTCGCGGGAACCGTGCACGCCGGAAAGCCGCGACAGCGATTCGTGCTCGTCGGGCAAGAGCGTGACCGTCACAGGTGGCGTCATGAAAAGTGTCATAGCGAACCCGCTCCGCGAAAGCCGAACAGCCCGGCGATCACCCAGGTGGGGAACTGATCCAGGGCGTCGTTGTAGTTCTGCGAGGCCTCGTTGAACTGCCGGCGCGCGAAGGCTAGCGTGGTGTCGGCATTGGCCATCTCGTCGGCCAGCGCCGAGTAAGCCGGATTCTGGGGCACCGTCGCCGCTGCCACCAGGCGAGCCTGGATGCGATGTCGCGCTTCGGCCAGGGTGTCTTCGGCCAGCCGCAGGCGAGCCATGGGGCGAGCTTCGCTGGTCCGGCCGCGGATCACGTCGCAGGCGGCCAGCAACTGGCCGCAGGCTCCGATGGCGGCATCGAGCACCTCGGGGTCGTGCACCAGCACCGGGCGCAGCGCCTCCACCCAGCGCTCCAGCAAGCCGTGGCGCACGCGCATCTGGGCTTCCACCGGCGTGAACGAACGTGCGATCTCGTTGCGCAAGCTGACGAGGCGGTTGTAGGCACCCACCGCCCAGAACACCAAAACCGCAGCGACGACGGAACTCGTGATTTGGGCGGATGTCATGAGCGGGGAACGCCGAGCGGGCGCCTCCTGATGGGACGATGCGGCATGGGCCTGGGCCTCTTGACTAGTGCAGTGAGGACTCGGTGTCCTCGAAGCGGCCGGCGCCCCGCGTACGCCAGCTGAAGAATCCGCGCGCCCGCAGCGAGCAGGCCGGGCACTGGCCGCAGCCGTAGCCCCATTCGTGCAGCCGGGTGCGGTCGCCGACATAGCAGCTGTGGGTGTGCTCGACGATCAGCTCGACCAGCGGCTCACCGCCCACGGCGGCCGCGAGTCCCCAGGTCTGCGACTTGTCGAGCCACATGAGCGGCGTGTCGACCGTGAGCGGCGTGTCGAGGCCGAGGCTGAGGGCGACCTGCAGTGCCTTGAGGGTGTTGTCGCGGCAGTCGGGGTAGCCGGAGAAGTCGGTCTCGCACATGCCGCCCACGAGCACTTTGAGGCCGCGCCGGTACGCGACGGCGGCCGCGAAGGTGAAGAACAGCAGGTTGCGCCCCGGCACGAAGGTATTCGGCAGGCCGCTCGCCTGCATCTCGATGGCGCGTTCGCTGGTGAGCGCGGTATCGGAGATTTGCCCCAGCAGCGACAGGTCGAGCAGATGGTCCTCGCCCAGCTTCTCGTGCCAGGCGGGAAACAACGCCTGGATCTGCGCCCGCACGGCCAAGCGGCACTCCAGCTCGACGCTGTGACGCTGCCCATAGTCGAAGCCGATGGTCTCGACACGAGCGTAGTGCTCCAGCGCCCATGCCAGGCAGGTGGTGGAATCCTGCCCGCCGGAAAACAGCACCAGGGCGCGGCGAGGATCGGTCATGTGCGGACTTCCCCCTGGCCCAGCACCACCCACTTCATCGACGTGAGCCCCTCGAGCCCGACCGGGCCGCGGGCGTGGAACTTGTCGGTGCTGATGCCGATCTCGGCGCCCAGGCCGTACTCGAAGCCGTCGGCGAACCGCGTGGAGGCGTTGATCATCACGCTGGAGGAATCGACCTCGCGCAGAAAGCGCATCGCGTGCGTGTGGCTTTCGGTGAGGATGGCATCGGTGTGGTGCGAGCCGTAACGGTTGATGTGGACGATGGCTTCGTCCAAGCCGGACACGATCTTGACGCTGATGACGGGCGCCAGGTACTCCTCGTACCAGTCCTGCTCGGACGCGGCCTTGACCACCGCGTTGGGCAAGTGCTCCAGCAGCGCCAGGGCCCGCGCATCGCAGCGCATCTCCACGCCCTTGGGCACCCACAGCGCCGCCAGGCGCGGCAGGAACTCGGCCGCCACCGCCTCATGCACGAGCAGTGACTCGGCCGCATTGCAGGGGCTGTACTTCTGGGTCTTGGCGTTGTCGGTGACGGTGAGCGCCAGGGCGAGGTCCACTGGTGCGTCGACGTACACATGGCAGTTGCCGTCCAGGTGCTTGATCACCGGCACGCGCGCCTCGCGGCTGATGCGCTCGATGAGGCCCTTGCCGCCGCGCGGAATGATGACGTCCACCGCTTCCGGCGAGGCGATGAGGTGGCCCACCGCCGCGCGGTCGGTCGTCTGCACCAGTTGCACGGCGTCGGCGGGCAGGCCGGCTTCGACCAGCGAGGCCTGCACGAGCTTCCACAACGCGAGGTTCGAATGGATGGCCTCGGAGCCGCCACGCAGGATGCAGGCGTTGCCGCTCTTGATGGCCAGCGACGCCGCCTCGATGGTCACGTTCGGCCGGCTCTCGTAGATCATGCCGAACACACCCAGCGGCACGCGCATCTGGCCCACGCTGATGCCGCTGGGCCGGCGCCGCAGGTTCGTGATCTCGCCGATGGGGTCGGGCATGGCGGCGATCTGCTCGCAGCCTTCGGCCACGGTCTCGATCACCTTGGGCGTGAGCCGCAGGCGATCCACCATGGGCTCGGACAGGCCGGCGGCTTCGGCGGCCTCGATGTCCTGCGCGTTCGCCGGCACGAGGGCGGTGGCCTCGCCGCGCAGGCGGCGCGCCAGCGCCAGGAGCGCCCGGTTCTTCGCCGCCGCCGACGCGGCAGCCATCTTCGTGCTGGCCGCGCGCGCGGCCGCGCCCATGTGGGCGATCGTGGCCTGGAGGTCGGGTGAGGTCATGGGAACCGATTGTCACACCGCATCCAGCCGGGCATGGGCGACCGATGGACCCGGCGCCGATAACCCTCTCACGGCGCGTGGGACTTGCGTCACGGGCTCAAACCGATACGGTGACGCGCCTTAGTTTCACAAAACGGAACAGACGCTCACGTCGGGACGTGGTCCACTGGGTCCGCAGTACAAGGTTGATGCCATGGAACCCCTACCGCGGACGGAGCGCCCGGAGCCGGGCGGCCGCGGCCCTGCCGCGCCAACCCCCCAAAGCGCCGCCGATACCCCACCTTCCCGCGATGACGCGCTAGCCATCGGCGCCCGGCTGGACGAGTTCCAGATCGAGCGCGTGATCGGCGCCAGCGGCTTTGGCGTGGTCTACGTGGCCACCGACCTGGGCCTGCAGCGCCGCGTGGCCATCAAGGAATACCTGCCTGACACGCTGGTCGTGCGCGCCCCCGACGGCGCCCGGGTGCTGCTGCGAGCGGACTCCAATGCCGAGGCCTTCGAGCGCGGCCGGCGAGCCTTCGTGGAGGAGGCACAGATGCTGGCGCGCTGCCACCACCCCTCGCTGGTGCATGTGCTGCGCCACTGGGAAGCGCACGGCACCGTGTACCGCGCGATGCCCTACTACCCGGGCGAGTCGCTGCTGCAGCTGCGCCAGTCCATGGACGCGCCGCCGGACGAAGCCTCGCTGCGCGCGCTGCTCGACGGGCTTCTCGAAGCGCTGGCGATGCTGCACGAGGTGGGTTGCGTGCATGGCGAGATCACACCGTCGAAGATCATGCTGCTGCCCGACGACCGTCCGGTCCTCATGGACTGGGGAGCGGCCCGCCGAGCCATCGTCGGAGACCAGGCGCGCGAACTGATGTATCTGCTCGCACCATCGTTCGCGCCGCCGGAGCAGGTCCGACCCGGCCCCGAGCGGCGGATCGGCCCCTGGACCGACCTGTACGCGCTGGCCGCGATCGTGCGCTACTGCATCAGCGGGCAGCTCCCGCCGGCCACCGCATTGCGGGCCGCGCCGAACGAAGAGCCGTTGAGCCGCATGCTTGCACGCATGCAGCAGACCGACGAGGCACTGCAGTTCAGCCCGTCATTCGTGCGCGCGGTGGAGGCGGCGCTGGCGCCCCGCCCCCAGGATCGGCCGCAGAGCGTGGCCGAGTTCCGCGCCTTGCTCGACGACCACCCGGCCGCTGAGGCCGTGCCCGACGACGGGGTGGATGCCGTTGAAAGCGTGCGCGAGACCGGCTGGGGCCGCATCAGTGGGGAGGACGAGCCCTCGCCTTCAGCGCGCGCATCGCGCCCCACGCCGCCGCCCGCCGCAGCGCCCGCGACACGCGGCGAACCGGGACGCGACACCGGGCCACCCGTTCCCACGTCGCACAGCGACGTTCGGCGCGACCCGGGCCGGAACACCGGGGTGTACGCCGACCGCCGGCTCGACAGCTTCGGCGCCCTCGGCATCTCGGGCTTTCGCCAGGCTGCGCTGCGACGTCGGCGCCGCATGATGGCCGGCGGTGCGGTGGCCCTGGCCGCGGCCGTAGGTACGAGCCTTTGGCTGGTCGAGCGCGAGCGCGACGCCCAGGAAGCCCAGTCGAACTTCGCACGCGCGGCCCGCGAGGAGGGCCTGACCTCCAGGTTGCCGCAGCCCGCGCCACGGCCCGAGCAAGCCGCACCTGCACCGTATGAGCCGGCAGCAGACGACAGGGCGGTGGCTGCGAGCCCGGCAGGCGGCGGCGCGAGCGCGACGGACACGGCGGCCCCTACGGACACCGGCTCGGCCGTGGCGGCCGCAACACCCCCACGAGTGGCGCCGACACCCAGCGGCGCCGCCCCGCCAGGCAAGTCGCCCGCGCCGACCTCGGGCCCACAGCCTGGCGAGACAACCACCGCCTCCGCGTCGGCCGACACGGAGCAGGAGGTCGCCTTACCCGCGTCGCAGACGGCGGCCCGATCAGCCGGGACGAGCACGAGCGTCAGCAGCTCGGGCACCCTGGCGGCCGCCACGGCGCGCCCCAAGGGCGCAGCCGCCTCCCGCACTGCGGCCCGCGAACCCCAGAGCCCGCGCGAGATGTGCGGCAACCGTACGCAGTTCTCGCTGTACCGCTGCATGACCAAGCTCTGCGAGCAAGCCCGGTGGTACGCGCACCCGAGCTGCAAGCGGCTGCGGCTGCGCGACGAGGTGGACTGAGAGGGTTACCTGCCCACCTGGGATGCGTGCAGACCTTCCCTTCTCTTCCTCTCTTCTCTTCTCTTCTCTTGAGCCAGCGTCGGGCCGCCCAAGGGTGACTCCCTCGGGCGTGGAGACGACTTCAATGCATGCGGATGATCTGCGCCTCACGGCCGGCGTCGCGCCGATACATCAGCAGCAGGCCCGACTGCGAGGGCGAAGCCGTGTCCCCGCCGGCCACGGCCTCGGTCCCCAGGCGTGTCGCCGAGAAGGGCGCGAGCGGCCCTGGCGGCACGCCGATGACGGCGTAACGTGGCCGGTCGGGCGTATAGGTCACCTTGGGAAAGCGGTCGGTGATCCTGCCGCTGAAGTAGCTGTCGTAGACCTGCGCCGTGAAATCGAAGGTCGTGCTGTCGGTCATGCCCAGCAACGCGGTCGGCACGGTGAGGATGGCGTTCGCCGACTGCAGGTCGGCATCCAGGTAGAACGCCGGGGTGACGATGCCGGTGGCCATGTCGTGCACCACCACGATGGCGCTGCCCGTCGCAGCGAAGCCGCCTTCTTCGACATTGAAAACCACGTAATCCACCGCGCCGTCGCGATTGGTGTCGATCTCCACCGAGAAGCGCGCGGGGTAGCCTGGGTGGGCGCGGCGACCAAAGGTGTTGATCGCGAACTGCAGGATGCCCGGCTGCAGCAGCCGCACACCGAGTGCGCGCAGGTCGATGAAGGCGTGTTCGTCGCCCGGCTGCGGCAGTTCGGCGGCGGCCGCCCGCGGGCTCTCGCCCACCAGCGAGAAGACATCGAATGCGCCCGGCGCCACACCGAGGTTGGCCAGCCGCAGGCTGTCGCCGGCGCGCACGCGGCTGTCCAGCGTGGCCAGGGCGGCAGACTTGCGCGGCAGCACATGCCACGGCACCGTCAACGTCTCCCCGGCGGAGGTGATCTTCAGGTAGCCATCGAACTCGGGCCCGTCCAACAGCGCGCCGTTGCCGCTGTCGGGCCCGCCGTCCAGAGGCCAATCGGGCAGCTTGCGACCATTGATGAGGAGCACCACGTCCACCTCCTGCCGACCGTGCGGAGCCAGCGGCACGATGCTCGGCACGAGCACGGTCACTGCGCCGCTGGCCTCGTCGTCGGCATGGCGAAAGACCGGTGTGATGCTGAAACGCCGGGCCGCCCCAGAGAAGTTCTCGAGCGTGAGACGGCGCGAGAGCACCTTGGCCGTGCTCACCGAGTGGTAACCGAAGGAGAGCGCGGCCGATTGCGCCTGGACGTCATGCGCAATCGCGCCCAGCCGCAGCGCACGGTCCACGCGCAGCTCGCCACTGCCGATGCGCGTCACCGGCGCCAGGTCGCCGGGACGCCGCAGGCTGCTGGTGTAGATGTCGGCCTGCGCGCTGTTCATCAGCATGGCCTTGATCTGCAGCGGCGTGCGCGCGGGATACGCCTGCAGCAGGAGCGCGGCGGCGCCCGCCACCACGGGGCACGCCCCCGAGGTGCCGCCGAATGGCGCCTCGCCGTCGCCCGTGCCCGCCACGGCAGACAGGGCCGTGCCGGGTGCGCCGATCTCCGGCTTGATGGCCGACTCGCTGACGCTGGGCCCGCGCGACGACGTGGCCACCATGCTTCCCAGCAGCGGCACGCCGGAACCCTCGACATGCACCCGCACGGGCAGGTCCGGGTGCGCCTTGATCAGTTCGGCCAGCGACTGCGGGATCACCAGCGTGGGGACGAACTGCGTGCCCCCGCCCGGCGCGAACGGCAGGGGGTCGCCGGGTGACGCCAGGGCCAGCAACACCGCCTTGGCACCTGCCTTCGCCGCTCTTTCCACCTTGAGGCTCGCCGGGCAGTCTCCGCGGTCGATGAGCGCGACCTTCCCGGCCGGGCTTTCCAGGTACGCGTCTTCCGGAACACCGGGAGTGGCGGGACACCCCCGGCCTACCACAGCCACGGTCCCGGAGAACCCCTCGGGGCCGATGGGCGCCCAGCTCACTGTGGCCGTTCCGGAGTACGTGCCGGCGGCGGCTGGCGGCTCGTCCACCACCAGCGGGAAGCCCGTGGTTGCAGGCGCCTCGGTCTGGGCTACCGCGATCACGCCGGAGGCGCTCGCTGGCGAACCCACGATGTAAGGCCGGTTCGCGCCGTTGCCGGCCGCCGCGACCACCACCACCCCGAGCCGGACCGCGCTGGCCGCGGCATGACCCAGGTCGTCTTCCTGCTGGCCGTAGCCGGCACCCAGCGAGAGGTTGATCACGTCGACCGCATCGCTGGTGTCGCCGTCGCCGTCGGGGTCGAGCGCGTAGTCCATGGCCTTGAGCAAGGCGACGCCGTGGCAGCTCGCGCTGACCGAACTGCAGGCCTTGAGGGCCACCAGCGACGCCCCGGGAGCGACGCCCTGGTGCAGGCCGTCGGCACTGCGGCCGGCGAGGATGTCGGCCACGTGCGTGCCGTGGCCCTCGTGGTCGATGGGGTCGTCGTCCTCGCTTCGGCAATCGACGCCCTCTGCGCACTGGGGCCACTGCTCGCCGACGAAGTCGTGGCCACGCACCACCTTGGCGGTGGGGAACAGGCCGTCGCGCGAGGTGCTGCGGGCATCGCCCGGTCCGGCGCCGTAGGCCGCCACGTAGGCCTCGGGGGTACCCGGGCCGCCGAGGTGGCGATGGGTGTAGTCGATGCCCGAGTCGATGACCGCCACCACCACGCCCGTGCCGTCGAACCCCGCGGCCCGGACGGCAGCCGATCCGACGTAGGGCACGACGGAGGCAAGCGACGTCTCGTAATGCACCACGGGCCGCACCCGCGCCACGCCGGGCAGCGCAGCCACGCGAGCGAGCTGGGCGGCGTCCAGGCGCACGGCAAGGGCGTTGTGCGCGATGGTCACGCGCCCCAGCTCCTTGGCCCCCAGCCCGTCCAGCTGGGCCATGGCCGCGTCCTGGTGCACGCGCAGTGCCTCTCGGTGCCTGCGCGCCTCCTCACGCAGCGCCCGGACACCGGGCGCCTGCTTCGTGGCATCGAGCGCATGCGCCTGCCGGGCCTCGCCGAGGGCTTCGAGGCGCGCGCTCTTGTACTCCGCCACCGAAGGCGCCTCGAACGAAACCCACACATCGACCGGTCCCTGCTGTCGCGCGAGCCGGGCGTCGATGACGTCGACACGGGCCGGCAAGGCGAGCCGCCGCACAGCACTGTCGTCCACGACGCTCGCATGCTGGGTGGCGGGCGATTCCGAAGGCTGAGGCGTATCCGATCCTCCCCCGCAGGCGGCAAGCAGCAAAGCTGCTGCGCCCGCGAGCTGCTTGAGCGCGCGGTGCATGTAGTTCTCCCTGGTTGGTTCACGCCGCCCCGACGCCCAGGGCAGGCGGCGGGCGCGCGTGACGAGGCGCCATGCTGCGCGCGTTTAGCGAGGCGTCAACGCCATGCGGCGAAAACGATGCCCCCAAGGTTAGGGAAGGAGTCAGCAACTTCGATGCACGGGGACGACTTGCGTCTCTTGAGTCAACGCCGGGCCGTCCCAAGTTGACTCACCCCCCCTCGGGGGGCGGAAACGTCTACAGACGTTTCCTGGGGGCGATCTTGAGTCAACGCCGGGCCGTCCCAAGTTGACTCACCCCCCTCGGGGGGCGGAAACGTCGATGGACGTTTCCTGGGGGCCCACTTCAACGCGACCCGAACATCATCTGGCGCGCCAGCGCCGACTTGGCGGGCCGCAGCGATTGCAGTGCCAGCATGCCGAGCCCGCGCGCCGCGCCGGCGCCGGGCAGCCGCCAGGTAAAACTGCGCGCGAGGAAATCTGTGGCAGCGATCATGATCCAGCGGTCCGGCCCCCGTTTCCATTCGAGCCGCCGCAGCACAGCATCGATGTCGTCCGACCTGGCCAGCGCCCGCACCAGCTCGAAGGCATCGCGCAAGCCGAGGTTGAGGCCCTGGCCCGCCACCGGATGCAGCGTCTGCGCGGCGTTGCCGATGCGCACGGTGCGCCCCTCGGTCAACGTGCGGTGCGCGTTGAGCCCGAGCGGGAAGCGCTTGAGCGGCGACACGGCGGCGAGCCGCCCCACCTCGGGATGGACCACGGGATCGAGGCCGGCCAGCCGCTGCTCGTCGGTCCGCCCGGCGACCGGATCGTCGGCC
>CBINKC010000042.1:0-29131 GCA_966251135.1 uncultured Burkholderiaceae bacterium | reverse complement strand
AGCACAGCCATAGCCCGGGCTATGGCGAGCGTTTGCAGAGACTAGTGGCGCCATTGGCAGGGTACGAGCGGTCATGTCGGATTGCTTCTCAGCCTCTCAGGCTTCAATCGCAGCTCAAGGTCGCGAGCGTTCTTCCGGCCCCGGCCACGGTGGGCAGCTTCTGCTTCACGCAAGCCGGGTCATGCACCACGTAGGCGTAGGGGATCGAGATGGGGAACGTGGCGGTGGTCACCCAGTCGGTGGCATCGCGCGACGGCGACGAGGAACTGGCGCTCCATGTGATGCCGTAGCGGCTGAAGTCGGCGGGACTCTCGATGTTGTTGCCGCGCAGCTCCCAGTAGCCGATCGCGGTGCTGTCGCGCGAGGTCACCGGGTTTTTGGCGTTCTCGAAGTAGTTGCCCTCGATCAGCGAATAGCCGTTCATGCGGATGTTCGCGCCCGACGTGACGATGTGGCTGTAGAGGTTGTTGTACAGGTGCGTGTAGCCACCGCGCTGCAGGGGCAGCCTCGAACCCACGTTCTCGTAGATGTTGTGATGGAAGGTGATGTAGCGATCGCTGGAATCGCTGTCGCTCGATCCGATCAGGCCCACCTTGTGGTGGTCATGGAGGTGGTTGTACGAGTAGGTGATGTGGTGCGCGCCGGCCTTGTTGTCGACGAGGCCGTCGAACTCCAGGTCGCCGGCGTCGGCGCACTCCGCCATGCTGCTGAACAGCGTGTTGTGGTCGATCCAGATGTGGCTCGGAAACTTGCCGCTCTGACCCTCGATGCCGATGGCGTCGATGGATCCGGGCAGCAGGCCGATCGTCATGTTTCGTATGACGATGTTGGTGGCGGCTGCCTTGATGGCCAGCCCGAAGTTCGCAGCCGAGCCGTCGAGGCCTTCGATGGTGACGTTGCTCTTGTTCTTGACCTCCACGATGGCGCCCGCGGGCTTTTGCCACTGCGCGCAGGGGTCGGGGATGGACGCGAAGTCGAAGGTGCCGTTGTAGCGAATGACGAGGCCGCTGCTGCCGTCGTAGGCATCGATGGCTGCCTGCATCGCTGCCGCGGTTGTCACCGTCACGGGGGTTGCAGTGCCGCCGCCTGTCACCTCCCCGGCGAAGCCGTTGCTGTTGCTGGAAAGAGGTGCTGGTTCGCTGGCAGATGGCGATGCTTCGGCTGGCGTCCCTGTCGAGGTTCCCGTCGAGGTCCCCGTCGAGGTCCCCGTCGAGGTCTCGGTCGAGGTCTCGGTCGAGGTCTCGGTCGAGGTTCCTGTGGAGGTTCCTGTGGAGGTCTCGGTGGAGGTCTCGGTCGTCGGCGCAGCGGTCGACACGGCCTCGCTATCAGGTGAACTGCCCCCGCACGCTGAAAAGGCGACAGTGAGCGAAATGAGAGTCAGACGAATGGTTCGCATGGCCGTTCCGTATCGCGGGTTGAACTCGTGGACTAGGTGGCTTCCTGATGGACGCGGCCTGCGGAATCGACGGTCAAAAATCCGACGCCCTGGCTGCGCAGCAGCGCGTGAGCTCGCGCGCCGCTGAGCATGGCGATGGTGCTCAGCGCCCCGGCGGCCAGGCAGGCCGGGCCCGTGACGCTGATCGACTGCCAGTGCTGCACCGGCCAGCCGCTTCGAGGGTCGAGGATGTGGCAGTAGCGGCGCCCATCCCGTTCGAAATAGCGCTCGTAGTCGCCGCTCGTGGCCAGGCCACCGCGGCTGAGCTCGATGCCGGCAATCACCTCGCCCGTGCGGCGGGGATGGGCAATGCCCAGCGACCAGGGGCGCCCGTCGGCATGGGGGCCGATCACCCTCATGTCGCCGCCCAGGTTGACCAGACCGCCTGCAATGCCCCGCTCGACGAGCAGCGAGCCGGCACGATCGGCCGCGTACTCCTTGCCGAAGCCGCCGAAGTCCAGCTCCATGCCGGGGAGTGTGAGTTCGATGTGGGGCCGCTGCCAGCGCACGTGCTGCCATCCCACGCGCGCGAGCACGGCTGTCACGGCGGCGGGGTCGGGCACGCGTGCGCTGCGGAAGTCCCAAACGCTGCGCAGCACGCCTGTCGTGATGTCGAACAGGCCTTCGCTGTAGGCATGCAGCCGGTCGGCGAAGTCGAGCAGGTCGGCCGTTTCCGGATCGACCTCCATCGGCACGCCGCTGCCCGCTGCCGCATTGATGCGCGAGACGATGCTGTCGTCACGGTAGCGCGAGTACTTGGTCTCGATGCGGCGCACTTCCGCGATCGCGGCATCGGCCGCGGCCTGCGCCTGCTGCTCGTTGCAACCGGCCAGACGGATCCGGCACGCCGTACCCATGGCGTGGAACTCGAAGCCAAGTTCGGTGGCATCCATCTGGCCGTCCGCGTCAGTTGAGCGTCAGTTGACTTTGAGCTTCCCGACGCCCGCCTGCTGCACGACGCAGGCCTTGACCTGTGCTGCCGGTATGGCGCTGTACGAGTACGGAATCGTCCAGGAGGCCGAGGCGAAGCTGCAGGCGGAGGCAAGGTTCAGCGGGGCCCCGTTGAGCAGAGAACCTGTGTCGGAGATCGCGCCGGTCTTGCTGGAGGAGCCGGGGTTCTTGACCACATGCGGGCATGCAGTGGCGCCGGCAATGTCGAACGCGTTGTGCTCCGACAGGATCTGCGCCTTGTACCCCACGCCGATGCTGTACTGATGCGCATAGGCCGAGGCTGAGCGGTTGCCCTCGTAGTAGTTGTTGTAGACGTGCACGCGGCCGAAGCGCACACGAGGGGCACGCTCCCCGACGGCGGTGAAGTGGTTGTGATGGAAGGTGACGGTGAGATGACCGTCATCCGATGTGGTGCTGTCGGATGCACCGACCAAGTTGTTCTTCTCGTGCCGGTCGAACACGTTGTACGAGACGGTCACGAAGTCAGCGCCCTTCTTGATGTCCAGCGCACCGTCGTGGCACTGCTTGAGCTTGCCGTTCTCGACGGGTGCAAGGTCGTCGGTCTGTGGGGCATCGGTGAAGACGTTGTGGTCGATCCATACGTTCTTCGAGTTCTCCACCACGATGCCGTCGTACTCGGAGTTCCAGTTGCCGCTGGAGCCGTCGTTGGGATCCCACGTCGGTGCGATGTCGCAAGGGTTGATGACGGTGAGGTTGCGCACGATGACGTTGCTCACGTCCTTGATGGAAATCCGCGCGTTGACGAAGCCGGCGTTCGAACCGATACCGATGAGCGTGGTGTTGGACGGCAGCTTCACGACGTTGCGTGCGGCTTGGTCCGATGCGCTGCTGAAGGCGCCTCCGTTGTCGACCGCCGCCATGTCGATGGTCCCGTACACCTTCACGATCTTGGGTGCGTCGCCCGCGGCCGACAGGGCGCTGGCGAGCTGCGAGGCGGAGCTGACCTTGTAGACGTTCTTCGCCGTGGCCGCGGATCCGCCACTTGTCCCGCCGTTCTGGCTGGCCCAGCCGTCGACGGGCGCCGTGTCGAGGCTGTTGTCGACCGCAGGCGTCGCTGTCGGTGCCGGGGCGGGCGCCGATGTGGATGCAGGTGCGGGAGCAGCCGTGGGTGTAGGTGCGGGTACGGGAGCGGGAGCCGCGACGGCGGGTCCGATGGCGCACTTCTTTTTTTTGCCCGGGTACGGGTCGCTGCCGAAGGTGGCTGCCTTGCAGGCCACTTTGCCAGCCGGCAGCGTCGCGACGACCCAGTGGTCCTTGATGCCGAACGACACCTTGCTTGTCTGGGGCACCTTGCAGGTCTTGCCCTCGTTGGCGCACTTGGAGAACCCGCTGGGCCAGTCGGCTGCCATGGCGGGGGGAGCCGTTCCGTACATCAAGGAAACGACGGCGCCGGCCGCCAGGGTGAGTCGATTCATCTTTCGCACGATGTTCCTTTGCCTTTCGTGTCGGCGCTGCGTCATGGTGGAACCCGGGGTCGAGTCCCGTGAGAAGAGGGAGGCTTCCGGGTTCAAGGGCTGCCGCAACCGATGCGGCTGGTGTGCAGGGCGACGTCGTCGTACCAGACGGTGGTGCCGCTGCCGCTGTACTGCTCCCAGCCCAGCTTGAAGTCCTTGAGAACCGGCTTCCAGGCGTTTGTCAGCCACGAGGCATCCACGTCGGTAGTGGGCGTGCTGTCGATCTGCAGGCCCGGGATCGATGCGCCGTCCACCCAGGTCCGAAGCGTGCCCGCCGACTGGTCGATGCCGAACTCGATGCAGTGCCATGCGTTGGGGGTGAGTGCGGTGCTGAGCGTCTTGCCCGTCGGGCTCAGCGAAGGCACGGTGGGATCGCTGCGCTGACGATTCCAGATCACGACGCCGGACTGCCCGCCCAGGCGCACGTCCCTGGGGTCCTGGTTTTGCAGCGTCCCGTCCATCGACAAGCTGCAGTTCCTGCCATCCGCGACGGAGTCCGTGCTGTCGCACATCGCCATGAAGGTGACGTGCGGATCGCCCAGGGCGTCCTTCAGCCGCATGTAGAAGCGGCCATAGACGGTGTTGCCCATCGAGGCCACAAGGTTGCTGAACAGGAAGGTGTGGCCGCAGTAGTCGGCGCCACTGTCGATGCGGATGGACTTGCCGCCGCTGTGGAACACGGCGTCGTCGATGACCGCCTTGCCCGTGTTGCTGGAGCAGTTCGGCGGGACCATCTTCCAGCGCGAGGAATCGGGTCCCGAGCCTGCCGCGGGGGACTCGAAGTCGTCGCACAAGGTCATGCCCGAGCAGGCGACCGGTGTGGTGGGCGGCGTGTCCGACCCTGAGCCCGAACCCGTGTTCGAGCCGGAGCCCGCGTCGCTGTTGCCGCTGCTCGCACCGCAGTTGATACGTTCGCTCGACAGCGCGACGTCGTCGAGCCACACGTCGAACTGCCCCGGCGTGGCGCCGCCCTGATAGAGCTGCCATCCCAGCTTGATCTGGTTGAACATCGGGAACACGAAGTCCGCGTTTTGGGCGCCGCCGTGGTTGGTTGTCGACACGCTGAGGTCGGGCTGTGCGACGCCGTCGATCCAGACCTTCACGCTGTTGTCGGCGGCGTTCATCTGCCACTCCATGCACGTCCACTTCGTGCCACTGGTGGGCGCCGAGGGCTTCCAGTTGGTCCAGTCGCCGGTGGGGCCGCCGTCGCTGCCCACGCCCCACAGCGCATTGCCGTTGCCCATGCCGGGGATGTACTGGCCGCCGATCGGGCGCACCAGCGTGTTGTTGCCGGTGCCCCATGCTTCCACCATCGTGAAGTGCGCGTAGTCGGGCTTGGTCGGAAAGGCATCGACCCAGATCCACATGCGGCCGAAGAAGCTGTTGCCCGGCGGCGCGAAGCTCTTGGGCAAGAGGAAAGCGCGGCCGTTGTCGGTCGTGTGCAGGTGCAGGGCCTTGTTGCCGCGGGCATGGGTGGCATCGATGCTGGCGGTGCCGTTGGTGTCGATGTTCCAGTTCGCGCTCGATGCCGCTCCGCTGGCTGAGGACTCGAAGTCTTCGCAGAAGAGGTACGTGCCGGATGAGCAGCCGGACGTCGGCGTGGAGGAACCGGTGCCCGTGCCGGTTCCGGACCCCGTGTCGGTTCCGGTGCCCGAGCCCGAGCCTGTGCCGGAGCCACTATCGGTGCCAGTACCCGAGCCGGTGCCAGTACCCGTGCCTGTGTCGGTACCCGTGCCGGAACCCGGGGTGGTTGGTGCGCTCACTGCCCCGAGCGCCGAGCCATCGCTGTTGGCGTTCCAGGCGACCTGCGGGGAACTGCCACCGCCACAGGCGACCAGCATGGCGCCCAGGGCCAGGGGCGCCAGCCGGCGCAGCACCCGTCTGACGGCAGGAGAAAGATCGTGGGGTGGCGTTTGCATGTCAGTTCAGGGGCGGGTAGGCATTGCCGAGCAGCATCAGGAACTGGTCGTGGAACCAGTGCCCGGCATGCGGTGCATTGGGCAGGGCGTCGACGTTGCTGCTGCCGCACATGGCGTCGAAGCGCTTGCCTTCATCGTTGGGTGTCGTGGCAGTGCTGTCGCTGGTGCCGTCAGAGGCGCCGGGCGGCTTGATGAACACGTAGGCATCCAGGTGGCTGCGCGTGGCATCGGGCTTGGCGCGCGGACGCTCGCCGATGCCGGTGTTCTTCACGTTGCACCAGTTGCCGCGGTGCGCGCGCCGGTCGATGCGCATATCGTCGACGTCTGCAGCGGCCGCGGTGGGGCGGTTGGGGCCGCCCCAGCCGTTGCGGCCGGTGTCCACGATGAAGGCCAGGTCCTGGGCGAAGCCGGCCGCGACCAACTCGGTGCGCAACTTGTCGATGTACGTGAGTTCGTCGACGGCGCGGTTCCACTCGTAGAACTGCGTCGTGCCGCCTGTGCTGACCACCGAATCCGTGCCGTCGAAGTACGGCTCGTCCAGCGGCGAGTAGTTCGCGATGTTGGTCGCGAAGCCGCGAATGATGGACAAGTCGCCGCTCGGTGTGGCGCCGGCAACCAGCGCCTTGTAAGCCTCGACGGCCTTGCTGCGGTTGTTGTCCCAGCCCAGCCATCCCGAGTGCGCGATGTCCAGGTACATGTAGACGTTGGGCAGCGGTGCCAGCTTGGACATGGCGTAGCGCAGCCCGTCGCGATAGATGTTGTTCTGGTTCACCGTGGCGCACTTCGCCAAATGCAGGTTGGTGACCATGTTCGGATACGAGTCCGGCTCGATCACTGCCACGATCCGCAAGCCGGCGTACTTGGCCTGGCCCAGGATGCCGGCGATGCGGTCGATGTACTGCGTCTTGTAGGTGTCCAGGCCGCCCATGGCGGAACTGAGCTCGCCGTTGGAGGCCAGTGCGGCGCAGTCGCGGTCGGGCAGGTCATAGACGACGATCTGCACGGTCATCGGCTTGAGTGCGCCGCTGCCGCTGCCGGCACTCTGCTGCGCTAGGGCGGCGTCGAGGTGGTCGACCAGGCCCATGGCGCCGCCGGCACCGTCGATGGCGGCCAGCCGGTCGAGCCATACGGCAGTGGGGAAGCTGCGCGCCGCCTGGATCCGCGCGGCATCGGCGGAGTTGGCGGCCACCTTCGAGAGGGATGCATCGACGGCCGCCACGTAGTCGGGGTCGATGTAGAGGAGCGCGCTCTCGAAGGGGTTGCCGGTGGTGATCAGCGGCGCTGCCGCGCCAGTCGAGCCGGCGCCGTCCGTGGATCCGGACCCCGTTCCGCCTGTCGAGCCCGATCCTGTTCCACCTGTGGAGTCTGATCCCGTTCCACCCGTGGAGCCCGATCCCGTTCCACCCGTGGAGCCCGATCCGCCGGTCGTGCTGCCGCTGTTGCTGCCGGGTGCGGTTGCAGAGGAGCCTTCCGTTGCCGACGAGGTCGTGTTGCTGCCTGATCCGCCGCCGCACGCGGTGAGCGCGGCGGACAACAGCAGGACATGCAGGGTTCTGGATCGAAGCATGTTCTTTGGTGTTAATTGAGGAAGGGGGCGAGCGTCGTCATCTGCGGCTTGTCGGCCGCGCCGTCGGGCTCGAGGGAGTACATGTAGGAGCCCCACCAGGGGCCGGCGGCCCACCAGGTCCAGCCGTGCCACACGTCGGCATGGGCCTGCACGTAGGTCAGCATGTCGGTCAGTGCCTCATGGCAGGTGGCGTTGGCGGCGGCTCCCACTTCGCCGAGCAATGCCCGGTAGCCGTTGGCACGCAGCCAGGCGGTGAAGTCCGCCAGGCGTTCGCTGCCGATGGTCGTGCTCGCGCAGGTGGACGACGTGCCGGAGGAGTCGGCGTCGAGGTACTGGTGCACCTCGAAGATCATGTTCGAGCCGGGATCGACGATGCCCTTCATCACAGTGGCGTTGGCCGTGCCGTACCAGCTCTGCGACCAGCTGTGTGCGCCCGTCCATGCGTTGCCGGGCACGGTGACGACGTTACCGGCGCCCGTGGCGCGTATCGCGGCGAGCGCCGCGTTGGCGGCGGCCAGCCACTGCTCGGTCGGCATGTCGTGGGGTTCGTTCATGAGCCCGAACGCCACCTTGTCGTTGCCTTTGAAGCGAGCGGCCAGCCGCGACCAGAAGTCGGCGAAGGCGGCATGGGGAACGGCGCCGGAACCGATGGGGTCGCCGTGGTAGCGGGCGTAGTTATGCGGGTCGAGCAGCACCGTCACGCCGGTGGCGGTGACGCCGTCGACGAAGGCGGCCAGGCGAGACAGCTCGGTCGCGTCGAAGGCCTGCATCAGGGTCGGCTGCAGCCGCTCCCAGCGAAAGGGCAGGCGCACCATGTTCATGCCCTTGGCCTTGAAGTAGGCCACGCTGCTGACGGAGGGATAGATGTAGTGCGAGCCGTAGGTGCCGGGCAGGTTGCCCTCGCCGAACTCCGCGCCGGCCAGGCTCACGCCGCGCCAGCGCACGGCCGTGGGAGTGCTGCCGGTGGTGTCGGTCGTGGTGGCACTGTCTGCCCCCCCGCCGCAGCCCGACAGCAGGGTGGCCGCCACGAGCCACGCTGCAGGCAAGGACCCGTTCATGGCTGCGCCTTCCTCGTCAGAAGTGGGTCGCCACGCCGACCTGGAAGATCGTCGCGTGGAACGCATCCAGGCCCGGCGAGCCGTTGCTGCCGATACGCCACCCGGACCGCTGCTCGTACTGCTCCACCTTGGCATCGGTGGTCCAGCGGCCCAGGCGCAGCTCCGCCTTCAACCCTACGGTGACGGCGCCGAAGGCCGACAGCCGCTGGTCGGTGGAGTAGTGCTTGCGCGTGCCCGTATAGCCCGGGTAGATCGCGATGTCGGTGACCGGGTCGTAGTAGAAGAAGGCGGCGCTCTGCGTGTAGTAGCGCACGCTGGGCGTCAGCGAGAGCCTGTGCCCGAGTGGCTGCACCCACGCGGCGTCGAAGGTGTGCGCGCGCACGCCGAAACTGTCGCGGTAGTAGCGGTAGCCGCTGCGCAGCGTGCTGCCCAGGCCGGCGAAATGGTGGTTCCAGCGCAGCAGGCCGGTGCCCTGCTTGCGCTGCGACGGCCGGTTGTCGAACAGCTTGTACGGGTCGCTGTAATAGCCGCTTCCCTGGCTGTAGGTCAGGTTGAGCTGCGCGATATCGTGGCGGGTCAGCGCCCGCGTCACGCCCGCGATCAGCTCGCCGGTGCGACGCTTCTCGTGCAGGTTGCTGCCGTCGTCCGGCTGGATGCGGTCGTTGGAAACGCCGACGCCGAAGTTGAACGTGGTGTTGAGGTCCTCCGTGGAGACTCGGCCGTCCAGCGAGAAGGCAGCGGAGCGGTAGTCGTTCTCCGTCGAGCCCGCCACGCCCAAGCCGAGCGAGGCGCGCTCGAAGTAGCGGGTGAGCTTCACGTCGGCGCCGGTGCGCTTGTCGCTCATGCCGGGCGAGACGGTGGCGCCGGAGACGTCGCTGTAGTAGCGCGGCGAGGCGCCCGACACCTGTTCGGCGATCAGCGAGCCGTCGAGCGCCCAGCGCCCCATGGGCACGACAACGGCAAAGGAGGGCGCGTCGACGGTGATGCGGCGCAGCCGGTCGACTTCGCGCCCGGTGTACTGCGGGTACTGCACGTCCACCGACTGGCTGTCGCGATAGGCCAGGTATTTGAGCGACACGCTGCCCTGCTCGGGCGCGCTCTGGGCCTGTGCCGGCGCGGGCATCACGCCGGGCAGCGCCAGCGCGGCGGCGACGATCGCGCCCTTGATGACCGGATCAGTTGCAGCCACAGCCGCCTCCTCCCACGCCGTAGCCGCCCACGGCCGTCTCCTTGCTGGGGTAGACCCGCTGGCTGAGCCGGGTCTCGTGCGCGTCGCCTTCGATCGTCATTTCCTGCTTTGCCAGCACGTCCTTCTCCCAGGGCTTGGGGGCCATGGCGTCCAGTTGCGCGCAGCCGGCCAGGGCGGCGAGCGCGGCGGCCGCCGCAATGCGATGTATCGGGTTCAAGCGAGTCCTCGGTGCGATGGAGGGAAGGGATCAACGGTGGCCCAGGGCCTGGACGATGGCGGCTTCCAGCTCGGCGCGCTGGTCGTCATGGAAGCCCGAATGGACGCGCAGCACGCGGCCGTCGGGGCCGATGAGCACCGACGTCGGCATGGCCTTGACCGCGTAGCGCCGCGGCGAGTCGCCGCTCGGGTCGTACGCGATCGCGAACTGCGCGGGAACCTGCGCCAGGAAGCGCTCGGCGTCGGCGCGCTTGCCGTCGAGGTTGACGCCGATCACGCGCAGGCCACGTGTGCCGTAGCGCGCCTGCATCTCGTTCATCCACGGGAAGGAGCGCCGGCACGGGCCGCAGTAGGAGGCCCAGAAGTCGAGGTACACGACCTGGCCCTTGAGCGCGTCGAGGTTGGGCGCGCCCGGGATGTCGAGCCTGACCTGTGGCGCGGGCTGGCCCGGTTCCACCGCGGCGGCCGGTGCGGTGCGCAAGGCGGCGACGGCGGCCACGAGCAGCACGAGCCACGCCGGCGAGAACGCCCCGGCACCCGTGCCGGCGTACCCCTCGTTGCTCGTCACCGAGGTGGCTTCGCCCGTCAGCTCCACCCTGGTGGTCTGGTCGGCGGTGGTCGTCACGCTCAGGGTGCCGCGTGTCTCGCCCCCGGTGGCGGGCGCGAACTCCACGGCGACCTTGCACGACGCCCCGGGCGCCAACGTCCACGGCACGCCGGGGCACGCGTCGCTGCCGGAGGCCGGGCGGACCACGAAGCCGGCGGTGGTCGTGACCGCCTTCAGCGTGCTATCGGTGCTGCCGCTGTTGGTGATGCTCACCCCCAGCGGGGCGCTGCGCGTGCCGGTGACGAGCGTGCCGGAGCGGTAGTCGAGCGCAGCCGGCTCGGTCGTCACTGGGGCCTGCGCCACCGCATGGCCCTCGCCGGTGCCCGACATCGCCAACTCCGGCGGGTTGCTGCCGGTGGTGCTCACCTGCAGCAGCGCCCGGCGCGCGCCCAGCGCCGAGGGCGCGAAGCGCAGGCCGACCGTGCAGCTGGCGTTGGCGGCCAGCGTGGTGCCGGCTGCGCAGGTGCCGCCGCCGGCCACGAACGAGCTGGCGTCGGTGCCGGCGAGGGTGAACGCGGAGAGCTTCACGCTGCCCGGGCCGCGGTTGACCAGCGTGCGCAGCGCCGCCGTGCTCGCTGCGCCCACCGCGGTGGTGTCGAACGCCAGGGGCGCGCTGCCTTCCGTCCAGTCGAGCACGGGCAGCGAGGTGCTGGTCCCTTGGCCGCTGATCACGATGCTGTTCGGCGAGCTCGCCGCGTTGGATCGGATGACCAGCGTTTCCGACAGGATCGCGCTGCTCGGGCTGAACACCACGCTGAGCGAGCACGCCTCGCCGGCCGGCAGGCTGGCCGGGCAGTCGTGGGTGACACGGAAGTCGGCCGAGCTGGCGGCGATGCTGGCGAGGTCCAGCGCCGCATTGCCTGCATTGGTGAGCACCACCGTGCGTGCGGCCGAACTGCTGCCGGTGGTGACCGTGCCGAAGTTCAAGCCAGCCTGCGACAGCTGCACCACGGGAGTGGGCGTCGGTACGCCGGTGCCGGCCAGTGCCACGCTCACGGTGCCGGCCGGTGCGTTGGAGGCGATCGCCAGCGTGGCTGCCCGGGCGCCCAGGGCGGCGGGCGTCAGGGTGACCGCGATCGTGCAGCTTTCCTGCACGGCCACCGGGGTGCCGACCGCGCAGGTGCCGCCGACGCTGAAGTCGGAAGTCTGGCTGCCCTGCACGGCGATGCTGCTCAGTGACAGCGCTGCCTGGCCGTTGTTGACCAGGGTCACCGTGCGTGCGGTGCCGGGCGCGCCGACCACCTGCTCGCCGAGATCGAGCCGGTTTGCATCGACCATCAGGCCGGGTTGCGGTGTGCTGTTTCCCGAGCCGCTCAGCGCGACCGTGGAGCTGCCGCCCAGCCCGTTGTGCCCGATCACCAGCGAGGCGCTGCGTGCGCCGGCCGCGCTCGGCGTGAACGTCACGGACACCGTGCAGCTTGCGCCGCCGGCCAGCGCCGAGCCGGCCGCACAGGTGCCGGAGGAGGTGAGGGCGAAACTGCTCGCATGGGTGCCCGTGAAGGCCAGCGAGCTGAGCTGCAAGCTGGCCTTGCCCGTGTTGGCGATCTGCACGCTCAGGGCCGGCGACGTCGTGCCCACGGTCTGCGAAAAGCTCAGTGCCGAGGGCGTGATGGAGACCACCGGCGCGTCACCCGTGCCGGTGCCCGTCAGCGTCACGGTGTGGACCTGGGCAGAGCCGTTGTGGAACACGCTCAACTGCCCCGAGCGCGTGCCCGACATGGTGGGCGTGAATGTCAGCAGCACGGTGCAACTGGCGCCGACGGGAAGACTGTCACCTGACTTGCAGGTGCCGCCAGCCACCGAGAAGTCGCTGCCCGATGTGGTGCTGATCGCGCCGAGCGCCAGCGGCGCGGTGGCGGATGCGGCGTTGGTCACCGTCAGCGTCTGCGGGGCGCTGGTGACGAGGAGGTCGATCGCGCCGAAGTTCAGGCTGGACGCCGACACGGTGGGCACCGGCATGGCGGTGACGTCCATGTAGCTGGGCGTGCCGCCCAGCTTGCCGGCGACATAGGCGGCCAAGTCGTTGAACTGTGCCGCGGAGAGCTGGCCCTCCAGGAAGCGCATCTGCGCGACACGCATCGTGGCGGACTCGATCGTCTTGGCCTGGATGCCGTTGGCGATGCGGTTCTGCGGGTTGGTCAGGTTGCCGTGGCAGGCGTTCGCCGAGCAACTGAGCTTGCCCGCCACGGCCGGGGTGTTGTAGAGCGTTTCGCCATTGGCGGCGTTTTGCGCTCTTGCCGGCAGCGCGGCGGCGAGTGCGAGCGCCGCAAGGGTCAGGGCCGGGCCGAGGTATCGGTTCATCGCGTCAGGCCCTCAGCCATGGCAGGTCCTGGCCGGCCACCGCCCACGTCGCGTCCGTGTGGTCGGTGTTGTCGGCGCGTGCAGCCGGGTAGCCGTAGCGGCCGGTGTCGACGTCCGCGTTGCTCACGCCCATGGCGCGCAGCACCATGCCCAGCCACTGGTTGTAGAGCAGGCCGCCCCACCAGTGCGGATCCGACGACCACGAGAAGGAGTTCATGTCGCGGTAGTCGAGCGACAGGCCGGTGCGGAAGTAGCCGCCGGCGTTGCCGATGCTCACGGTCGGGATGCAGCGGTTGTGGTGGTGCCCGGGGTGGCCGCCGCTGCCCATCTCGAAGCTGCTGGCCACCAGCGCCTTGTCGAGCAGCGTGGCGCCGTCGGCGGTCTTCACCTGGTCGAGCTTGGAGGCCATGTCGAGCACGGCGCCTTGGAACTGGCGCTGCACCGCCGCATTGAAGCCGGCGAGCATGACCGGGTCGTCTTGGCTGTGCGCGTACGCGCCGTGCCAGGTGTGCTCAGGCTCAGGGCCGAAGGTGTAGGTAGCGGGGCCGCACACGTAGATGCGGCTGATGCCTGCCGCGAAGGCCGCCACGACGATGTCGTTCCATAGCTGCTCGCACTGCACCTGCATGGACGGCGTGCCGTAGAAGCCAGCCGCCTGCTCCAGCGCCTGCGTGTCGGTGGCCGGGCGCTGGAAGTTGCTCGTCACCGTGGCCTGCACCTTGGTTTCCACCTGCGACAGCATGTCGAGGTAGTCGCCCAGTCGCGTGCGGCAATCGGCGGAGCACGAGGGATCGTTCATCACCAGATTGGCGTGCTCTCTCACGCGGTCGACGAGCACCACCTCCTCCTGCGCCGGGGGACTGGTGGTGGTGCTGCTGCTCGCGTTTTTGAAGAGGCGGTCGAACAGCTTGACGTTGCTCTCGGCCGCGGCTTGCGTCTCCACCGTGCTCTTGTCGTAGCGGCTCCTGGACACGGGGTTGCGAACGATGACCGGCTGCGCCACGGTGCTCGGGTAGAAACTTTTGGCGGCCGCCATGACCTGGTCGATGGTCGGGTCGGTGTCGCTGCCGCCCAGCGAGCCGCCGCGGTTGTGTCCGACGCCGCGTGCGAAGTCGAGCCCGTTGATGACGTTGGTCAGGCCGCGCAGCCGCTCCGTCCAGAGGGTGGAGGGCGCGCGCAGGATGTCGCTCAACACCGTCAGGTTGCCTTCGGTACGCCAGGGCAGCCGCGCACTGCGCACCGCGATGCCGCCGTGGTCCATCGTGGCGTCCGGCGCTGTGTCGAGCAGCGCCCCGTAGTAGGACTTCTGAAACACCGCGTGCCAGGTGGTCATGTGCACGAAGTAGCGCTCGCTCGAAGCTTGGGCCAGGGCCTGCGCCTCGACCTCGCGGGGCAGCAGCGAAGGCAACAGCGGCAAGGCGAGCACGGCTCCGCCTGCGCCGCGCAGGAACTGCCTGCGCGACACCTTGTCATAGATCGGCTTCATTGGGGCCTCGCGATGGACTTGAACTCGGGACGCTGGACGATGGCGCTGAACAGGCTGCGCAGGTTGGTGCCGTTGGCCGCCTGCATGCGCAGCCAGTCGATCACCTCGGCGTCGTCCTCCGTGTCGGGTCGCCCGAAGGCATAGCGCACCTGGTTCTTCGCGAAGCAGCGCTCGAATGAGCCGCTTTCGAGCACGTACTGCTGGGCTTCGACTGCCGTCGACATCGGGCGCGCGGCCATGCCGTCGAGCTTGGTGGTGACGGAGGTGTCGACCGCCTTTTCTCCCAGCGTTTGTCCGCTGTCGTTGCGCACGACTTCGGTGCCGCGCACGCGGCCCAGCGCATCGAAGTTCTCGAACACGAAGCCCCACGGATTGATCAGCGCCTTGTGGCAGCCCACGCAGCTGGTGCCGTCCATCTGCGTCACGCGCTCGGTGCGCTCGCGTGTCGTCAGCACGCCCGACAGGTCGGCCATCTTGTTGCTCTGGTCCATCACCGGCGGAGGCAGGGGCTGGCAGGTCAGGCCGCCCAGGATGCGGATGCTGCGCTGGATCGGCAGCGTGGTGTCGGACGCGCCGTTGGCCAGCAGTGCGACGCGGGTGAACAGGCCCACGCGCGCCGGTTCGGCGAACAGGGGCGGTGGCGCCGAGCCCCCCGCCCACACCGGCGTGCCGTAGAGCGTGGCGATGTCCTGCGTGCGAGCGAACGAATGGCGGTCGGTCAGCACCTGCTGCAGGGAGCCGTTCTGGTTGGCGAGGTAGGACACGAGATCCAGCACCTCGTTGATCGCCGCATCGCGCGAGGTGGGCAGGGGCTTGTAGCCCGCCGCGAACGCATCGAACTTGGCATTGCCCACCTTGCCGTCGAGCGCGACCAGCTCATCGAGGCGGAACCACTGCCGGAAGAAGCTGCGCATCGCGCGGTCGGCCTTCGCGTCGGCCAGCATGCGCGTGACCTGCGCCGTGTAGACGGCGGGCTGCAGCAGCGAGCCGTCATCGGCGGCCTGGTTGAGTGCAGTGTCGGGAACCGAGTCCCACAAATGCAGTGCCAGCCGCGTGGCCAGCTCGTGGGCCGTGAGCGAGGCGCACTTCGCGCCCTCCTCGGAAGTTTGTCCGCGCTCGACCACGAAGTAGGTCTTGGGCGACGCCATCATGGTGGCGAGCACCTTCGCGAGCGCCGCAGGCGCCACCGAGCCTCCCGCAGCGGCGCTGTAGAGGTTGACCTCGGCCTGGGTGAGCGGCTGGCGGAACAGCAGCCGGCCGGCACGGCGGACGAAGGCATCCAGGCAGTCCGCGGTGTTGCTGCAACTGCCCAGCAGCGCGGTCACGCGGTTGTTGTCGGCCGTCAGCGCCCCTGCCACCGCCTTTGCCGTCGCGTGGATCGCGGCAGCCTGGCGCGAGTTGAGCGCCTGGTCGATGCGCTCGTAGCCCTTGTGGCGCGCGCTGTCCGGGTTGATGAGCTGGTCGGGCGGGAACTGACCCTGGTCGAGCACGATGCCCGGCACCAGCTCGGCCACCGCGCCGTCGCCGTTGAGCAGCATTCGGCTGGTGTCCGACAGCACGTTGATGAACTGCGTGCGTGTCAGGCGTCTCGGCGCGCTGGCCGCATAACAGCCGGGCGACGCCTTGATGGTGACCGTCGGTGCGGTCGTGGTGGTGCCTTCCTGGCTATGCGGGTCCGCGGGGGGCGTCACCGACGTTCCGCCCCCCGCGCTGCTGCCCGCAGTCTCTGCCACCGTGGTGCTGGTGGAGCCGAAGTTGCAGCCTGTGGCTGCAACGGCCATGACCCAGCCCGCGACGATGCCGCGCTTCCTCATCCCAACGACCCCTCTACTCAATGTATTTGCGTGGCAATGTAGTAAATGCCGGTCCGGCGCGGGTGTGTAAAAAATGCAATCCGTGCAATCGTTTGCACATCGCCCAAGACGCCCCCCGCGAACAGGGGCGTGAGCCTCGCAAACAGTGTGGATTTTTGTAACTCCGGCGAGGGTTTGAGTCGTGCGCTAGACTCGTTTGAACCCCGCGCCCCTCCACTGGATGCAATTAGTTTCATGTCCGTCTCCGAATCCGCACTGCTCGACGCCTTGAAGGGCGTGGTCGATCCGAACACCGGCCAGGATTACGTCTCGGCCCGCCAACTGAAGAATCTCAAGGTCGAAGGCAGCGATGTGGCGTTCGACGTGGAACTCGGTTATCCGGCCAGGAGCCAAGTCGCGGGGCTGCGCAAGAGCCTCATTGCCGCCGCGCGCTCGGTACCCGGCGTGGAGAACGTGAGCGCTAACCTCTCCACGAAGATCACTGCACACGCCGTGCAGCGTGGGGTGCAGCTGCTGCCGAACGTGAAGAACATCGTGGCCGTCGCCTCGGGCAAGGGCGGCGTGGGCAAGAGCACCACGGCGGTCAACCTGGCGCTCGCACTGGCGGCCGAGGGCGCCTCGGTCGGCATCCTCGATGCGGACATCTACGGCCCCAGCCAGCCCATGATGATGGGCATCGAGGGCCGGCCCGAGTCGACCGACGGCAAGACCATGGAGCCGCTCGAAAACTATGGCGTGCAGGTCATGTCGATCGGGTTCCTGGTCGAGCCCGACAGTGCCATGATCTGGCGCGGGCCCATGGCCACGCAGGCGCTGGAGCAGCTGCTGCGGCAGACCAACTGGCGCGACCTCGACTATCTCGTGGTCGACATGCCGCCGGGCACCGGCGACATCCAGCTCACGCTTAGCCAGCGCGTGCCGCTCACCGGCGCGTTGATCGTCACCACGCCCCAGGACATCGCCCTGCTCGACGCGAAGAAGGGCATCCGCATGTTCGAGAAGGTGGGCGTGCCCATCCTCGGCATCGTGGAGAACATGGCCGTGCACGTGTGCGAGAAGTGCGGCCATGTAGAGCACATCTTCGGCGCCGAGGGCGGCAGGAAGCTGGCCGCCGAGTACGGCATGGACTACCTGGGCGCGCTGCCGCTCAACCTGTCCATCCGCGTGCAGGCCGACAGCGGCCGGCCCAGCGTGGTGAGCGATCCCGAGGGCGAGATCGCTGGCCTGTACAAGGCGGTGGCGCGCCAGATGGCGGTGAAGATCGCGCAGCGCGCCAAGGACTACTCCGCCAAGTTCCCCACCATCACCATCTCCAAGACGACCTGATATGAGCCCGGATCGCCCCGCGTTGCAGTTGGCGGTGGTGATGGAGCGCGAGGCCCAGCCCAACGCCTGGGAGGACTGGCGGTTCACGGTCATCGACGTGGTGGTGGACGAGGGCGGCTTCGCGGGTGCTGGCGAGCGCGTGCTGCGCGACGACGGCCGGCGTCGGCGTACGCTGCATCCGGGCTACACGCTGGAGCTGTTTCGCGACGAGGCCGAGGGCTACTTTCTCAACCTGAGTTCCGGCTCGCCCGTGTGGTTCGTGATGTGGCGCCTGGACGAGGCCGATCCCTCCGTGGCGAGGCCCGAAGTGGTTTCGCTGTCTTACAACGAGGCCGGGCGGTGGCTCGATGCGCAGGAGCGGGTGGATAACGTTCCCATGCCGCCGGCCGTGCGGCAGTGGCTGCAGGCCTTCGTCGACGAGCACTATCGGCCGCAGCCGAAGCAGCGACGCCGGCCGGCGTCGTTCCGCTCGCCGGACCAGCGGTGAGGTGCAGTGATGCCCGACGAAGGGTTCCTGGCACGGTGGTCGCGCCTCAAGGCGCAGGGCCAGGGTGGCGCGCCTGAGGCCCCTCACTCCGTTCCAATCCCCGACGACGGGAAGACGTTGTTGCCCGGGGCTTCGCTCCATCCTGCCCGGGCAGGGGCCGAGGGTGAGGATGAGGGTGCGGGGAATGGCGGCGCGCCGGCGCCGCTGCCGCCCACGCTCGACGACGTTGCCCACCTCACCCCCGAGAGCGACTTCAGCCGTTTCGTCTCCGCCACGACGGATCCCATGGTGAAGAACGCCGCGCTCAAGAAGCTCTTCGCCGACCCCCATTTCAATGTGATGGACGGCCTGGACGTCTACATCGACGACTACAGCCAGCCCCACCCCATCCCCGCCGCCCTGCTGCGCCAGCTGGTGCAGGCGCGGGGGCTGGGGCTGTTCGACCAGGAGGCGTCGCCGGATCAGGCATCCCCTGATGGCGCCGCACCCGCGCGCCCGTCACAGTCGGCGCAGGAAGTCCCTGAAGTACCGGAAGTCCCCGCAGTACCCCCCGATGAAGACCCTGATTTGCGATTGCAACAGGACGATGCCGCTGGATGCGGCGGCGCTGAAAAGCGCCCTCCCGCCTGAAGCCGCCGAGGGCCTGTCGCCGCTGCACAGCACGCTGTGCCGGCGCGAGGCCGCGGCGTTCCAGCGCGCGGCTCGCAGCGGCGACGACCTGGTGGTCGCCTGCACGCAGGAGAGCCGGCTCTTCCTGGATCTCAATGCACACACCGAAGGGGCACCCGGCGTGCAGGAGCGGCCGATCCGCTTCGTGAACATCCGCGAAACCGGGGGCTGGTCGCGCGATGCGCGCCAGGCCATGCCCAAGATCGCTGCGCTGTTGGCCGCCGCACAGCTGCCCGAGCCTGATCCCGTGCCTGCCGTCAGCTACCGCAGCCACGGCCGCGTGCTGGTGATCGGTGCGGCCGATGCCGGCCTGCGCGCAGCGGCACTGCTGGCCGACAAGCTGGACGTGAGCTTGCTGCTCACCCAGCCCGGCGGCAGCCTGCCTCAGGAGCGGATGCTGGCGGTCCACGCGGGCCGGCTGCTGTCGCTTACCGGCTGGCTGGGCCGATTCGAGGCGACATGGGACAGCGCGAACCCCATCGACCTCGACCTGTGCACACGCTGCAATGCCTGCATTGCGGCCTGCCCGGAAGGCGCGATCGACTTCAGCTACCAGGTAGACCTGGACCGCTGCCGCAGCCACCGTGCCTGCATGGCGTCGTGCGAGGCCGCGGGCGCCATCGACTTCCAGCGCCCCCCGCAGCGGGCCCAGGAGGTGTTCGACCTCGTGCTCGACCTGCGTTCCTCGCCGGCCTTCGCCATGCATGCGTTGCCGCAGGGGTATTTCCACGCGGGCGCCGACGAGCGCCGGCTCACCGATGCAGTGCTGCAGCTGCGCGAACTGATCGGCGAGTTCGAGAAGCCCAGGTTCGTGCAGTACAAGGCCCAGCTCTGCGCGCACAGCCGCAACGAGCAGGTGGGGTGCGATGCGTGTATCGAGGTGTGCTCGGCCCGCGCGATCTCGAGCGAGGCCACCGGAGGCGGCGGCATCCGCGTCGAGCCTCATCTGTGCGTGGGCTGCGGCGCTTGCACCACCGTGTGCCCAAGCGGTGCGCTCGCGTATGCCGCCCCGGCCGCCCCGCACCAGGGGCTGCGCCTGCGTACCCTGCTGCAGACCTATGCGCGCGCCGGTGGAACCCCGGCGCCGGCCCTGCTCCTGCACAGCGAGGGCGCGGGCCGGCGCCTGCTGGAAGAACTGGGCCGCGCGGCGCGCGTCGACCCGCAGATCCAGGGCGTACCCGCCCGCGTGCTGCCGCTGGCGCTGTGGCACACCGCCAGCGCCGGCCTCGACCTGTGGCTGGCCGCCTTCGCCTATGGCGCGGCCGATGTGTGGATCCTCCTCACCGACGAAGAAGCGCCGGGCTACCGCGAGGCCCTGCAGGCCCAGGCCGAGGTCGCGAACGCGTTGATGGAAGGCCTGGGCCATGCCGGTCGGGTGACGCTCCTCGCCGCCCGCGATGCACGCGATCTGCCGGCGCTGGATGCAGCCCTGCAGCAGCCGGCCGCCGGGGCGCTCACCCGTCGCGCGGGCTTCGCGGTGCAGGTCGACAAGCGCGCCACGCTGGAGCTTGCCATCGAGCATCTCGTGGAGCAGGCCCCTGCTCGCCGCGAGTCCATCGCGCTGCCCGCCGCCGGCAGCCCTTGGGGCAGCGTGGCGGTGGACACCGGCCGGTGCACGCTGTGCCTGGCCTGCGTCGGTGCCTGCCCGGCAGGTGCGCTTTTGGACAACCCCGAACGCCCGCAGCTGCGCTTCGTGGAGAAGAACTGCGTGCAGTGCGGGCTGTGCGAGGTCACCTGCCCGGAAGACGCCATCACCTTGCAGCCGCGGCTGTGGCTGGCCGACGAGGGCCGCGCCCGACGGCAACCGCGCGTGCTCCACGAGGTGGAGCCGTACCGCTGCGTCCGCTGCGGCAAGCCCTTCGGTACGCGCAAGGCCATCGAGCTCATGCTCGGCAAGCTGGCCGGGCACGCCATGTTCCAGGGCGAGGCGGCCGAGCGCTTGAAGATGTGCGGCGACTGCCGCGTGATCGACATCCACACCCGCGGCGACGAAGTGCGCATTACCGGCGGGCGCTGATCATGTCGAGCCCACCCCTCGCGTTCACTCCGGTCCCCGACGACCGCGAAGAACTGGCCCGCGCCGAGGTCTACGGCTTGCTCTCGCAGTTGTTTCATGCGCCGCCATCGCAGGCGCTGTACGAGCAGATCCGCGGCGCGCCCACGCAGGCGCCGGTCCCCGGTGGTTTCCTCGAAGCAAGCTGGCGCGAGCTGGTGGCGGCCGCGCGACGCTTGGAGCGCGAGCAGGTCGCCAACGAGTACGACGCGCTGTTCCAGGGCATCGGCAAGCCCGAGGTCTTCCTCTACGCTTCCCATCATCTGGCCGGCGCGCTGAACGAGAAGCCGCTCGTGACTTTGCGCGACACCCTGCGCCAGCTGGGGCTCACGCGCGCCGACGACATGGCCGAGACCGAGGATCACTTCGCCTACCTGTGCGAGGTGATGCGCTACCTCATTGCAGGCGACGACCTCGCCGTCAGCACCGTCAGCACCCTGGAGACGCAGAGGCGCTTCTTCGACGCGCACCTGCGAGGCTGGACGGATGCCATGTGCGCGCAAATCGCCGGGTACCCCGCGGCCGGCTTTTACCGGGCGGTGGCGGGCTTTGCACAGGCCTTCCTGGCCATCGAGTCGCAGGCTTTCGATTTCCTGGAGTGAAGCGCCCCCAGGGCCGGGCTGCGCCCAGCCCGCCCCCGCGGGGGACAAGGAAACTTGGGGCGGCCCGGCGTTTCCTTGAGAGCGCAATGCGCACATGCGTGGGCCGTGCGGCTTGATTTGGCGCTTCACGTCGGTGCAGACCCTAGTGACCCCGTGCAATGCGGTGCATAAAGTCAATCAACCAGCCCCCCTGCACCCGGGTGCAGGTGAGCGTCGCGGGCAGCATTGCCCTACGGAGGTCAGCATGACACGTCCCACCGATCGCGACGCCCAGGGTGCCGCTCTCCCGCGCCGCACCCTGTTGCTCGGTGCAGGAGCCGCCGGCACCGCCCTGGTGGCGGCCCGTGCGGTGCCGGTGGCACCCGCTGAGGTCGCCGTTGCAGCGGCCCGGGCGGTAGACGGCGGACAGGCCGGCTATCGGCTCTCGCCGCACGTGCTGCGGTATTACGAGACCGCGAAAGTCTGAGAGGCTGAGAAGGTGTGAGCGAGTCCGACATGCCCGCTTATGAAGCCGGATTCATTCACCCCTTCTGATCCTGAGTTCGCGACGAACTCCCGAGGAGCGTCCATGTTGCTCACGCGCAAGTCGCAGGACGCGGCGCCGGCCGTGTCCTCTTTGTCGTCTTCACTCGTATCCAGCCTCGCGCGCGGAGTGTCGCGCGCGTTCCCCACCATGGACCGGCGGGCCTTCCTCAGGCGCTCGGGCCTCGGCGTGGGCGCGGGCCTCGCGGCCTCGCAGCTCAACCTCGTGCGCAAGGCCGAGGCCGCACAGCCCGCGCCGGCACAGGGCAGGCCGGCTCCGCAGGTGCGGCGCACGGTGTGCGGCCACTGCTCGGTGGGTTGCGCGGTCGATGCCGTGGTGGAAAACGGTGTCTGGGTGCGCCAGGAACCGGTGTTCGATTCGCCCATCAACCTGGGTGCGCATTGCGCCAAGGGAGCCGCGCTGCGCGAGCACGGCCACGGCGAGTACCGCCTCAAGTACCCGATGAAGCTGGTCGATGGCAAGTACCGGCGCATCACGTGGGACCAGGCGCTGGAGGAGATCAGCGCGAAGATGCTCGAACTGCGCAAGCAAAGCGGGCCCGACTCGATCTTCATCGTCGGCTCGTCCAAGCACAACAACGAGCAGTCGTACCTGCTGCGCAAGTGGGTGAGCCTGTGGGGCAGCAACAACTGCGACCACCAGGCGCGGATCTGCCACTCCACCACGGTCGCGGGCGTCGCGAACACGTGGGGCTACGGCGCGATGACCAACTCCTACAACGACATGCAGAACGCCAAGGCGGCGCTGTACATCGGCTCCAACGCTGCCGAAGCGCACCCGGTGTCGATGCTGCACATGCTGCATGCCAAGGAGACGGGCACCAAGATGATCGTCGTGGACCCGCGCTTCACGCGCACGGCGGCCAAGGCCGACGAGTACGTGCGCATCCGCTCCGGTTCAGACATTCCGTTCCTGTTCGGGGTCATGTACCACGTCTTCAAGAACGGCTGGGAAGACCAGAAGTACATCGCCGACCGCGTCTGGGGCATGGACAAGGTGCGCGACGACATCATGGCCAAGTGGACGCCCGACAAGGTGCAGGAGGCCTGCGGTGTCGATGAAGCCACCTGCCTGAAGGTGGCGAAGATCATGGCCGAGAACCGGCCGAGCACCGTGGTGTGGTGCATGGGCCAGACACAGCACACCATCGGCAACGCGATCGTCCGCGCCTCGTGCCTGCTGCAGCTGGCGCTGGGCAACATCGGCGTATCGGGCGGCGGCGCCAACATCTTCCGCGGCCACGACAACGTGCAGGGCGCCACCGATGTCGGCCCCAACCCTGATTCGCTGCCGGGCTACTACGGGCTGGCCGAAGGCTCGTGGAAGCACTTCGCGAACGCGTGGAAGGTCGACTTCGAGTGGATCAAGAAGCAGTTCGCGCCCGGCATGATGACCAAGTCAGGCATGACGGTCTCGCGCTGGATCGACGGTGTGCTGGAGAAGAACGAGCTCATCGACCAGGACAGCAACCTGCGCGGCCTGTTCTTCTGGGGTCATGCGCCCAACTCGCAAACGCGCGGCCTGGAGATGAAGCGGGCGATGGACAAGCTCGACCTGCTGGTAGTGATCGACCCCTATCCCTCGGCCACCGCGGCGATGGCCGCCATGCCGGGCCAGCCCGACGACCTGAACCCGAAGCGCACGGTGTACCTGCTGCCCGCGGCCACGCAGTTCGAGACCAGTGGTTCGGTCACGGCGTCGAACCGCTCGCTGCAGTGGCGCGAGCAGGTGATCGAGCCGCTGTTCGAGTCGCGCTCCGACCAGATGATCATGTACCAGCTCGCGGCCAAGCTGGGTTTCGGCAACGAACTGGTCAAGAACTACCGCATGCAGAAGGTCAAGGGCATGGACGAACCCTTGCCCGACGACATTCTTCGCGAGATCAACCGCAGCGTCTGGACCATCGGCTACACGGGCCAGAGCCCCGAGCGCCTGCAGGCGCACATGCGCAACATGAACGTCTTCGACGTGAAGACGCTGCGCGCGCGGGGCGGGGTGGACAAGCTGACCGGCTACAAGCTCGACGGCGACTACTTCGGCCTGCCGTGGCCCTGCTACGGCACGCCGCAGATGAAGCACCCCGGTTCGGCCAACCTCTACGACACGTCCAAGCACGTGATGGAAGGCGGCGGGAACTTCCGCGCCAACTTCGGCGTGGAACGAGACGGGCAATCGCTGCTCGCCGCCGACGGCTCGCATTCCAAGGGCGCTGACCTCACCACTGGCTACCCGGAGTTCGACCACGTGCTGCTGAAGAAGCTGGGCTGGTGGGAAGAGCTGACCGAAGCCGAGCGCGCCGCGGCCGAAGGCAAGAACTGGAAGACCGATCCCTCCGGCGGGATCATCCGCGTGGCGATGGTCAACCACGGCTGCCATCCCTTCGGCAATGCGCGGGCACGCGCGGTGGTCTGGAACTTCCCCGATCCGATTCCGCAGCATCGCGAGCCGCTCTATTCGAACCGGCCGGATCTCATCGACAAGTACCCCACGCACGACGACAAGATGGCCTTCTGGCGGCTGCCCACGCTCTACAAGAGCGTGCAGCAGAAGAACCGCGACATCGGCCGGCAGTTCCCGCTGGTGATGACCAGCGGCCGGCTGGTGGAGTACGAGGGCGGCGGCGAGGAGACGCGCTCCAACCCCTGGCTGGCCGAGCTGCAGCAGGACATGTTCGTCGAGATCAACCCGACCGCGGCCAACGACCGCGGCATCCGCCACGGCGAGATGGTGTGGGTGAGCACGCCCACGGGCGCGCGGCTGAAGGTGAAGGCCCTCGTCACCGAGCGGGTGGCGCCTGATACGGTGTTCCTGCCGTTCCATTTTTCCGGGTGGTGGCAGGGGGTGGACCTCAAGGCCTACTACCCTGAAGGCGCCGCCCCGGTGGTCCGCGGTGAGGCGGTCAACACGGCGACCACCTATGGCTACGACAGCGTGACGATGATGCAAGAGACCAAGACCACGCTGTGCCAGATCGAGAGGGCGGTGTGACGTGAACGGGGTCAGGCTTCGACAAGCTCAGCCCGAAGGGGTTGTCGGGTCAGGCATGAGACGTCGCAGCCGCGCACCGCTTCCCCTGCGCTCGTCGAAGGGTAGTTCCCCCGTCCACCTCCCGTTCGCCCTGAGCCCGTCGAAGGGCCCGCGCCACATCCACCACCCTCCGTTCGCACTGAGCTTGTCGAAGTGCCTGCACAACCTCCGCGAACGCCCCCCACGACACGCTGCCAGTGCCCTACCCAGGAGCTGACATGGCCCGAATGAAATTCATCTGTGACGCCGAGCGCTGCATCGAGTGCAACAGCTGTGTCACCGCGTGCAAGCAGGAAAACGAAGTGCCCTGGGGCGTGAACCGCCGTCGCGTCGTCACGCTCGACGACGGCGTGCCCGGCGAGCGCAGCATCTCGGTGGCCTGCATGCATTGCAGCGACGCGCCCTGCATGGCGGTGTGTCCGGTCGATTGCTTCTACCGCACCGAGGAGGGCGTGGTGCTGCACGACAAGGACGTGTGCATCGGCTGCGGCTACTGCAGTTATGCCTGCCCCTTTGGCGCGCCGCAGTTTCCGGCCAATGGCACGTTCGGCTTGCGCGGCAAGATGGACAAGTGCACCTTCTGTGCCGGCGGGCCCGAACCCAGCGGCAGCCAGGCCGAGTTCGAGAAGTACGGGCGCAACCGGCTGGCCGAGGGCAAGCTGCCCGCGTGCGCGGAGATGTGCTCGACCAAGGCCCTGCTGGGCGGTGACGGCGATGTCGTCGCCGACATCTTCCGCATGCGCGTGCTCAGCCGTGGCAAGGGCAGTGAAATATGGGGCTGGGGCACGGCCTACGGCCGCCCCACGCAAGGCAGTCCCGTTGCGCCGCAAGTGAAGGAGCCACGGAAGTCATGAGTGCCAGAACTTTCATCCTCTGTGGCATCGCGGCAGGCGGCTTCGTGCTGGCGGCCTGCGCCGAGCGCGAGCAGACCGCCAACCCGCGCGGCCGCGACACCGTGGCTTGGCAAGGTGTCGAGAACCCCTATGCGGCGCCGGGCTGGAAGGCGGGCGACCGCACCAGCTGGGAAGAGCAGATCCGCACCCGCGCCCAGGCGCAGAACGAGTACTACCGCGTGCATTGAGGTGTGAACGGAAGGGGCCGGCCCCCCATCGAGGAGATGCCATGCGCCGCTTGATCCGCACCGCGCTGTTTGCCGCCGCCACTGCGTGCGCCGCCGTGGCGTGGGGACAGGAACGTACCGACACCGCGCCGCCCGCCCGTTTCGAGCCACCCGCGCAGGTGGCCCCGGCGCCGCTGCCACGCGCCGACGAGACCAACGCCGAGCGTGCCAAGACCCAGCCCGGCAACAACGCGCCTTTCTGGCGCGGTGTGCACGACTCCGGCAGGCAGGCCGGCACCGTGAACTTGCCCGGCACGGAGCTGGGTGTGCTCGTGCAGCCCTTCGTGCAGTACCCCGGCTCCCGCTACACGAACGCAGGCGAAGCCTGGCGGCAGGTGCGCAACCGCTGGGTCATTCCCTACGGTGGCTCGCTGCTGCTCATCGCGCTCGCGGGGCTTGCGCTGCTGTACTTCGCCAAGGGTCCCTTGGGCCACGCCGGCAATACCGGCGTGCGCCGCATCGAGCGCTTCACGTACTTCGAGCGTGCGGCGCACTGGGTCAACGCGATCGCCTTCAGCGTGCTCGCCCTGTCGGGCATCGTCATGGCCTTCGGCAAGTTTTTCTTGCTGCCGGTGATGGGCCTCACCTTGCACGGCTGGTTGAGCTATGCCCTGAAGACGCTGCACAACTTCTTCGGGCCGCTGTTCGCAGTGTCACTGGTCGTCATCTTCATCGCCTTCGTGCGCGACAACCTGCCGCAAAAGGGCGACCTGCAGTGGATCGCCAAGGGCGGCGGCGTCTTTGGGGACAAGGAAGTGCCGTCCCACCGCTTCAATGCCGGCGAGAAGCTGGTGTTCTGGCTGGGCGTGTTTGCGCTCGGCACCGTGGTTGTCGGCTCCGGGCTGGTGCTCGACAAGCTCGTGCCCGGCCTGGCCTACCTGCGCAGCGACATGCAGCTCGCCCACATGATCCACTCGGTGTCGGCGGTGCTCGTCATGGTGGTGTTCGCCCTGCACATCTACCTGGGTACGGTGGGCGTGCGCGGCGCCTGGCGCGCCATGCGCGACGGCTACGTCGACGACGCGTGGGCCCGCGAGCACCATGCCCTGTGGCATCAGGACATCGAAGCCGGCAGGATTCCGGCGCAGCGCACCTCCAACGAGGCGCGCGGACGCCCTGCCGTGCAGCAGCCATGAAAGGAACGACGATGAGGCATGCCGTTTCTTCCGCGATGATCGCCCTGGGCTGCGCGATCGGCGCTGCACTGGCGCACGCCAAGCTGCCGCCGCTCTCGCCTGAAGCGCAGGCCAAGGCCGACGAGGCGAAGGCCAAGGCCTCCTGGACCGACAAGGTGTCCGCCTATCAGCTGTGCCGGGCCATGGATCGCGTGGCCGAGAGCTACCGCGCGAACGCCAAGGCGGCGGGCAAGGAGACGCGGCCGGCGATGCCCACGCCCCCGTGCACCGACCCCGGCCCGTTCGTCGCGGCGGCCCCCGCGGCCACCAAGCCCATCGAGGCCTCCGGCGCCCATTCCCCGCCAGCCACGGCCACCAGCCCGCCCAGCGTGAGCCCCGCCACGCAGACCCAGACGCAGGGCGCCAAGCCATGATTTCGAGGTCGCCGGCCGCAGCGGCTTGATTCGCCCGATACGATCGAAAGGCCCGCCTGCCCGGGCCCCGCCGCATGCCCTCACTGCCCCGACTCACCGAAGCGCACGCGCCCCTGATCCACGAAGTGGAGGTGCTCGACGAGTTCAGCCAGCGCCGCCGCATCACCATCCCCGCCGAGCGGCCGCTCACGGTTTTCGTCGACAACCGCGAGCTCGTCACGCTCATGACGCTGGGCGCCGCCCCCGAGCTGCTGGTGCTGGGCTATTTGCGCAACCAGCGGCTGGTGGGGTCGGTGACCGACATCGACTCGGTCACCGTCGACTGGGACGTGGAGGCCGCAGCCGTCAAGACGCGCCGCGGCATCGAGCATTTCGAGCAGAAGACCTCGCGCCGCATCGTGACCACCGGCTGCGGGCAGGGTACGGTGTTCGGCGACCTCATGACGCAGCTGCATGCGCTCCAGTTGCCCCCCGCCGGCCATGCCTCGGCCCGCCTGAGCCAGGGTGCCCTGTACCGTTTGCTGGAAGCCATGCGCCGCCAGGAGAGCACCTACAAATCTTCCGGCTCGGTGCACGGCTGCGCGCTGTTCCGGCAGGACGAACTCCTGATGTTCGTGGAGGACGTGGGTCGCCACAACGCCATCGACACCATTGCGGGCTGGATGTGGCTGCAAGGCCTGGAAGGCGGCGACAAGATCTTCTACACCACTGGGCGCCTGACCAGCGAGATGGTGATGAAGTCTGCGCAGTTGGGCGTGCCCATCGTGGTGTCGAGAAGCGGCATCACGCAGATGGGCTACGAACTCGCCACCGAGCTGGGACTGGCCCTGTTCGGGCGGGCCACTCACCGCCACTTCATCTGCTACTGCGGATTCGAACGGTTTGAAGCCCAGCCGGAGCGCGCCCCCGATCCGGCGCTGGCACGCGGTGAGCGCGGCCAGGGCCGGTAAGCGTCCTGCTGAACGCCCGCCATCCGCACAGGCATCCTACGGATGCGCCAAGTCGCGCAGCATCGTCGGGCCTACCCGGCGCTCGATCTCCTCCAGCAGTGCCTTGCCCCAGCCTTGGCTGAACAGAAACTCCGCGGCCACGAACATGGGCCCCACGAGCAGGCCCGCCGCGTCGTCCATGAAGGCCGGCTTGCGGCCCTCATAGAAGTGGCCTACGAACTGGACCAACCAGCCGAACACGAAGAACCCCAGGCCCCACGTCAGCCAGGCCGCCGTGCTGGCCGCCGGCACCTGGTGCGCCAAGAGCACCAGCAGGAAATTCATGAAGCTGACGGTGACTCCGAGCACGAAGTTGCCGCGGGTCAAGTACCACAGCGCGGTCCATCCCCACGCCAGCCAGGCCGGGGTGACCAGCCAGTCGGCAAGTTCGAATTGCGGCTTGGAGAGCAGAACCCCCACCGAGAAGACGAGCAGCGGGATGCCGATGAAGTGCGTCGTGATGTTGCGGCGGTCGCGGTGGTACGCGGCGTACCGGACCAGCAAGTCCGTGGCGTTGCGCATGGCTGTTCTCCTGCCGACACCCAAGTCAGGCGCGTCATGCCAAGTGCAGCACAGCATGACGGCACTGTCAAAGTGAGCATCGCACACTAGTGCTCTGCGCGGAACAAAGCGTCATGAAGACCGCGGCACGGGTCGCCTGCCGTTGTTGCGCCGCTTGCGCAGGGGCCCACCCTGAGCCGCGCGGCACGCCTAGTCAGGCGACCCGTGCTGCGGTCTTCGAACCGT
>CBINKC010000041.1:0-29440 GCA_966251135.1 uncultured Burkholderiaceae bacterium | reverse complement strand
GGCGCGGGCAGCATCACCGCCAACTACGACGGCGCCAACAAGCACCGCACCGTGATTGGCGCCGACGTGCACGTGGGCAGCAACTGCGTGCTGGTCGCTCCCCTCACCGTGGGTGAAGGCGCCACCATCGGGGCGGGCTCCACCCTCGCAAAGGACGCGCCGCCCGGGGAGCTGACCGTGGCACGCGCCAAGCAGTTGACGCTGCCGGGCTGGAAGCGCCCGGTCAAGCAAAAGAAGTAGCAAGCAGGCTGCCGAGGGCCGCTCGCAGTGCAGTGTTTCGCACTGAGCGACGCTTATGGGCCCGCGGATTCGCCTTCGGGGCAAGGCGCAAACCGCAGCGATGCCCAGTGGCATCGCGAGGATTTGCAACGACGCCAGGGTGGCAAAGACGCGGTTTTATGTTCCACCTAGAGCGCGAGCCGGTGCGCCTGCAGCGCCAGCAGGCCCTCGAACAGGAGCATCTCGGCCATCTCGAAGTGCAAGTCGGTGATCGGCGCGAGCTTGACTGCCGCGCCGCCGCTCATCAGCAGGAGGGGCTCGCGGCCGGTGTGCGCACGAAGGCGGCGGTGCATGCGCTCCATCGCGCCGGCGATAGCGTGGGCCCCGCCGCTCATGAGTGCGTCGCTCGTGTTGGTGGGGAAGTCGCGCACCTCGCCGGTGGGCGCCTTCAACCCGGCAGTGCCCATTTCGAGCGCGCGCAGCATCAGGCCGAACCCGGGCAGGATGAGCCCGCCGAGGAAACGGCCGGTCTCGTCCAGGGCATCGACGGTGACTGCCGTGCCCACCACGACCACCAGCACCGGACGCGGCACACCGCCCATGGCGAGCACCCGCTGGCGCGCTCCGATCAACGCGACCCACCGGTCGGTGCCCAGGCGATTGGGATGGTCATAGCCGTTGACGACCCCTGCCGCATGGGGCGACGACACCACCCAGGAAGGCGTGATGTCCCAAATCTCCATCTGCTCCTCGACCCGGCGTTTCACGCCCTCGCCCGCGACGATGCTGCCCAGCATGCTGGACGGCGGATCGAGGTGTTTCCAGTCTGTCTCGGTGAGACGGTCGATCTGTTCCAGGAAGACCGCTCCGTGCGCGAGCATCTTGGCGCCCGGCTGCGGCGAGGCGTACTGGGCCCATTTGAGCCGGGTGTTGCCGACGTCGATCGCCAGGAAGCTCATCGGCGTGGCACGGTCGGGTGAGGGAGCATGCAGGGCATGGCGACGGGGAAAGAAGGCGATCGTGGATAGCCTTGGGCTGGAGGCCTCGACGCGGGCGATTGTGGCCCCAAACGGGGCGGCCGGGCAGTGGGGCCCGACGCGGGTCGCCCGGCCCGTGTCGAGATGCTCGGCCGGGTTAGCCGAGCCGCCGCAGCAGCGCCATCGCTGCGGCGGGCGCACGCTCCTTGGCACCGTTGATGAACAGAACGTACACGTCGCGCGGCGCCGGGTGCGGTGCCTCGCCCCCGACCCGCGCCAGCGCCAGCGCCGGCTCGCCGCCGTCCGCCCACACGCGCACCGCTTCGGCCCAACGGTCCAGCGCCTGCGGAGCGTAGCCCGTCTCGACGTCCGGTTGCGCACGCATCAGGCGGGCGTACACGAGATCGCCGGTGAGGTCGGCGAAGGAAGGGTAGTCGTCGGAATCCGCGAAGACGGTGGCCACGCCGTGGCGACGCGCGAGCGCGACGTACTCGGGGCAACGAAAGCTCTCGTGGCGCACGTCCATCACGTGTCGCAGCGGCAGCCCATCCACCTTGCTCGGCAGCAGTCGCATGAAGGCTGCGAAATCCTCGGCATCGAAGCGCTTGGTCGGCATGAACTGCCACAGAATGGGGCCGAGCTTGGGACCCAGTTCAGCGAGGCCGCTGCCAATGAAACGCTCGATGGACTCTCCGGCAGTGGCCAGCTCGCGCCGGTTGGTGGTGTAGCGAGAGGCCTTCACCGAGAAGACGAAGTCCTCTGGCGTCTGCTCGCGCCACTTGGCGAAGGTGGCGGGCTTTTGCGTGCTGTAGTAAGTGCCGTTGATCTCCAGGGTCGTGAGCTGCCGCGACGCGTATTCGAGTTCGCGGCTGGCCGGGAGTGCCTGGGGATAGAAGGTGTCCCGCCACGGCTCGTAAGTCCAGCCGCCGACACCGACACGGATGCGCCCGGGGGTCTTGGCCAAGAGGTCCTCCGCATCGCCAGCGACGGCCAGCACTGCCGCCATGATGGCGCGAAACACCGCGAACACCACCCTTGGCGGGATCAACCGATTCCGCTACGCGGCGCGCCGCCCTGTGCAGCCTTGCCTCCCCGCCGTCATGGAGCCGACGCAGCGTGCGGGCAGAATGGATGCATACCAGCAAGGAGACGCATGTCCTCGGCACCCCCCTTTATCGCGCCCGCCCGCTACAGCGACCCCACGGCCGCGCTGGGCCAGGTGCGCGCCATCTATGACGCGAGCGTGGGCCACTTGCGCGAGGCCCTGCAGCGCTTTGTGGCCGGGGAGCCGCTGGAGCGGCACGTTCGGGCGTGCTACCCCTTCGTGCGTGTTCACACGGATACGGTGGCGCGCGCCGACTCGCGGCTTTCCTATGGTTTCGTGGCGGGTCCCGGCACATACGAGACCACGCTCACCCGGCCCGACCTGTTCGCCAACTACTACATGGAGCAGTTCCAGCTCCTGCTGAAGAATCACCAAGTGTCCCTGGAGGTCGGGACCAGCACGCAGCCCATCCCCGTGCACTTCTCCCTGGCCGAGAACGACCATCTCGAAGGCTCGCTCGATGCCGGCCGGCGCCTGCTGATGCGCGACCTGTTCGACCTGCCTGACCTCGGCGCCATGGACGACGGCATCGCCAACGGCACGCACGAGCCCCGTCCGGGCGAGGCTCAGCCGTTGTCGCTGTTCACGGCCCCGCGCGTGGACTACTCGCTGCACCGCCTGCGCCACTACACGGGCACGGCGCCCGAGCATTTCCAAAACTTCGTGCTGTTCACGAACTACCAGTTCTACATCGACGAGTTCGTGCGGCTGGGCCACGAAGCCATGGCCTCGGCCGACACCCAGGACGGCTATGTGGCGTTCGTGGAGCCAGGTAACGTCGTCACGCGCCGCGCGGGCCTGCCGATGCGCCCGGGCGACGACCAGGGCGCGCCCCCGCCACGCCTGCCGCAGATGCCGGCCTACCACCTGGTGCGCGACAACAACACCGGCATCACGATGGTCAACATCGGCGTGGGCCCGGCCAACGCCAAGACCATCACCGATCACGTCGCCGTCCTCCGGCCACACGCCTGGATCATGCTCGGCCACTGCGCAGGCCTGCACACCACGCAGCAATTGGGCGACTACGTGCTGGCGCACGGCTATGTGCGCGAAGACCACGTGCTCGACGAGGATCTCCCACTGTGGGTTCCGCTGCCGCCGCTGGCCGAAGTGCAAGTCGCGCTGCAGGCCGCCGTGGCCGACATCACACAACTCACCGGGCGCGAGCTCAAGCGCATCATGCGCACGGGCACCGTGGCCAGCACCGACAACCGCAACTGGGAGCTGCTGCCCCAACGCACGCCGGAACGCCGCTTCAGCCAGAGCCGCGCCATCGCCCTCGACATGGAATCAGCCACCATCGCGGCCAACGGCTTTCGCTTCCGCGTGCCCTACGGCACCTTGCTGTGCGTGAGCGATAAGCCGCTGCACGGCGAGATCAAGCTGCCCGGCATGGCCAACCACTTCTATCGCGAACGCGTAGACCAGCACCTGCGCATCGGCATCCGCGCGATCGAGCTGCTGCGTCAAGCCGGCATCGACCAGCTGCACAGCCGCAAGCTACGCAGCTTCGCCGAAGTCGCCTTCCAGTGAAATCGGCACCCGCCGGCGGTCAGGTTCCCTTGCGCAGCTTGTGGTAGGTGCTGTCGGCCACCGGCCCACGGTCGGTGTCCTCTCTGCCGCGTTCGATGTCCTCCTGCGCGCGTCGCATCAACTCGCTGTTGCCCTCGCCGGTCTGCGAGCCGGTTGCGTCGGGCCCCGTCGCCTCGTCGCGCTCATGTGGCAGTTTGGGCGCGGGCTGGCGCTCGCGCCGCGTCGTGCCCAGCCGTTGTTCCTCCACGCCGCCCACACCGCCGCGCTGGTCGCGTTGCTGCGGCAAGGGCTCATGGCCCGCATCGTGCTTCGTGGACTTCGGCATTGCGTGCTCCTCACATCAGAATTGGCCACGCAGGTACACACCCACGCCGCCGCGCCGCAAGCGCAGCGACAGGCGGTAGCCCGAGTCGAACTGGATACCCACCCTGCCCTGGTCGAGCCCCAGGCGCGACTTCGCCGGCTTCCATTCCAGGCCGACCTTGGTTCGTACGTAACCGAGGCCAGAGTCGGTAGGCAGTCCGACCGCACCGGAGGCATCGGCGTACAAGGCCGACTGCCGGGTCATCAGTACCCGCATGCCCACAGACACCGTCGGCGCGAGCGGCTGGGCTTCCGCGCCGGGCTGCGGCACGGCTTCGGTGGCGGGGTGCAGCAGCTGGAGCGTGCCCACGCCCAATCGCACGCTGGCCGGGCCGCGCTGCAGCCACCACCGCACGTCGACCGCCGCCATCTGGCGGACCGCCGTGCCGTCCTGCGCGAGCGGTGCGGTGCCCGATGGCACGAGGCGGATCCGCTCGGTACTCAGCTCGGGTGACCACGTCGCGCCGGTCGGCGCGGACAGAACCGCCGCGGACATCTCGGCCGGTTTCCTCGGCTCTGGCGCCACCTGGGCCAGTGGCGCACCGCAGCACAGGAGGGTCAGCGCACCGGCCACGCATCCACGGCGTGCAAGCTGTGCCCCAGGCACCTGATGGTGCGTGATGCACAGCCGGCGCGGCGCGTGGTTCATGCGACAGCCTCTGCAATTGCGGTGCCCATGGAACGAATCCCAAGGTACCCCTCGCAAGCCATCCTGTCTGTCGGCCGGCCCGGCGACCTGCTGTAGGACGATCGGAAACCGGCCCTGTGGCAAGGGGCCGACACAGCTTCAATCTCTTTACAGCCTTGTGTCCATGCCGCAATTCGGGGGGCGCGCATATGCATTGCCCACGGTCGCCTGATCCCGTACGCTCGACCTTCGGGACTGCCGCAGGAGAGCGCCATGCCGACAGCGAATCCGGAGATCGACTGCATCCGAACGGTCGCCCTCGTCGGACAGGCGGCGGCGGGCAAAACCACTTTGGTAGAGGCGCTGCTCTGCAAGGCGGGGGCCATTGGGACGCAGGGGAGCCTGGAGCGCGGCACGACCGTGTGCGACTTCGACCCACTCGAGAAGCGCGCGCAGCATTCGCTCAACTCGGCGCTGGTGCACTTCGACCACCACGGCGCACGCATCCACCTCATCGATACGCCCGGGTATGCCGACTTCGTCGGGCAGTCGCTGAGTGCGCTGGAGGCCGTGGACACCGCAGCCGTCGTCGTCAACGCGCAGGTCGGCGTCGAGATGATGACCAGCCGCATGATGGAGTGGGCCGGCAAGCGCAACCTGTGTCGCATGATCATCGTCAACAAGATCGACGCCCAGGGCGTCGATCTGCCCGCCCTCGTGGCCCAGTTGCAGTTGCAGTTCGGCAAGGAGTGCCTGCCGCTGAACCTGCCCGCCGCCGGCGGCACCGAGGTGGTCGATTGCTTCTTCAACCCGGCTGCCAGCCCAGGGCACGAGGCCGATTTCTCGTCCGTGGAGCTGGCGCACCGCGCGCTGGTCGAACAGGTGGTGGAGGTCGATCCCGGTTTCGTGGAGCGCTACCTCAACGAGGGCGACGTCGACCCGGCCGAGCTGCACGCGCCCCTGGAGCAGGCGCTGCGCGAAGGCCATCTCATCCCCATCTGCTTCGTCTCGGCACGCAACGGCGCCGGTGTGGGCGAGTTGCTCGATGTGTTCGAGAAGCTACTGCCCAGCTCGACCGAGGGCAACCCGCCGCAGTTCTACAAAGGCGAGGGCCCTGAAGCCGTGCCGCTGCACGCTGAGCCCGATGGAGGCAAGCACGTGATCGCACACGTCTTCAAGGTCACGGTGGACCCGTACGTCGGCAAGATGGGCATCTTCCGCGTCCATCAGGGCACGGTGACCAAGGACAGCCAGCTCTACATCGGCGATGGCCGCAAGCCCTTCAAGGTGGGGCATCTGTTCATGCTGCAGGGCAAGGACCACGTCGAGGTGGCGCGGGCCGTGCCGGGCGACATCTGTGCCGTGGCGAAGGTCGACGAGATGCATTACGACGCCGTGCTGCACGACGCCGCCGAAGACGACCACCTGCACTTGAAGCCCCTCGAATTCCCGGTACCCGTGCATGGCCTGGCCATCGAGCCCAGGCGGCGCGGCGATGAGCAGCGCATGTGGGAGATCCTGCAGAAGCTTGTCGACGAGGATCCGTGCCTGAAGGTGGAGCATGCGGCGGCCACCAACGAGACCGTCGTTTATGGCCTGGGCGAGTTGCACCTGCGTACCTTGCTCGAGCGCATGACCGACACCTACAAGTGCGAGGTCAGCACGCGCCCTCCGCGCATCGCCTACCGAGAGACCATCACCGCCCCCGCCGAGGGCCATTACCGGCACAAGAAGCAAAGCGGCGGCGCCGGGCAGTTCGGCGAGGTCTTCCTGCGCGTCGAGCCCCTGCCGCGCAGCGCGGGCTTCGAGTTCGCCGACGAGGTGAAAGGCGGTGCCATCCCCACGCAGTTCATCCCGGCGGTGGAGAAAGGGGTGCGGCAGGCGATGGACAGCGGCGTCATTGCTGGCTTTCCCGTGAAGGACGTGAAGGTCACCGTGTACGACGGCAAATCGCACTCGGTCGACTCCAAAGACATCGCATTCAGCACCGCCGGTCGCAAAGCCTTCGTCGATGCGGTGCTGAAGGCCAAGCCCATCGTGCTGGAGCCCATCGTCAAGGTGGAGATCACCGGCCCGGAGGGCGCCATGGGAGACATCACCGGCGACCTCTCCTCCAAGCGAGGTCAGGTCAGCGGCACGCAGGCCCTGCAGCCCGGCACCATGACGGTGAGCGGTCAGGTACCGCTTTCGGAACTCAACAACTACCAGGCACGGCTGAACGGCATGACGGGCGGCGAGGGCCGCTACACGCTGGAGTTCAGCCATTACGAAGCGGTTCCGCCCTCCATCCAGCATCAGCTGACGAGCCAGTACAAGGTCAAGGAAGAGGAGTAGCGGGGGGGCCACAGCGCAGGGGTGTAGGAACTGCCGGACATCCTGTAGCCACCACGTCCGACCGACGTAGCGGCCGCGTTGCGCCATGCTCGTCTATAGACGACAGACGCCCTGGACAGACGCCCTGGAAACGCATCCAGACGAGCTGGCTTGATCAGGAGTAGCGCAGATGAATACCATCACAAGAGCCCTTTCGAGCACGGCCTTGCTGACGGCTTTGGCCTTCGGTCTGGCGGGCTGCGAGAACATGTCTCACCGCGACAAGGCCACGGCTGCCGGCGCGGCCATCGGTGGCGTTGCGGGCTCCGTGCTGACCGACGGAAGCGCGGCCGGCACGGTGGGCGGCGCCGCGGTAGGCGGCGTGGTCGGCAACCAGATCGGCAAGCGCAAGTAAGACGGCCCCGGCCAGGGCCTGCCCACCGAGATCGGCCCCTTGGCCGCCGCGGGAAGTGGGGCCTGCCCCGGGGCCCAGATCCAAGCGTTGCAAGGCTGCGCGTGTATGCCGCACGCGCGCGGCTCAGGTGCGCCTGTGCGGGCAGCCCGCTTGGAGACGATGAAGACTCAGCGCGGTTCCCCGGCCTGCAAGGCTTGCGCTGCACCATCCCGGTGGCCACGTCACGCCACGCCCGGTACAGCGACCTACGTACGCGCCTGACGCCGACGCCGGTCACGGCGGGTAGTCCCGCATCAAGGTGGCCGCCGGCACGGCCGAAAATCGGGAGACGACATCCAGATCGTCCGGGACAGAGAATCCGTATGGAGACTGACCGCCTCAGCAGCCCGCTGCGCGACCTGGCCGCATGGAGCGCACATTTCCGTCGCGCCCCCATTCCTGTGCTGGCCGGCACCGCGCAGGCACTGGAGGAACTGCGTCAGGCCGAAGACATCGTCGACGCCAACTTGGTCGGCGAAACGATGTCGGGAGACCCGCTCATGACGCTGCGGGTGCTCGTGCAGGCCTCGTCACAGCGTCCTGCGCGCGTGCTCACTGCACCGGAAACCGTGACCGCCGCCGTCGTCATGATGGGGATCGGCCCGTTCTTCCGTGCCTTCGGCCCGCTGCCCACTGTCGAGGATCGGCTGCACGACCAGCCCGACGCCCTGGAGGGCGTGCATGACGTGCTGCGGCGGGCGCACCGGGCCGCTCGATTCGCCCTCGGCTTCGCAGTGCACCGCACCGACCCGGAGGCCGCGGTGCTTCACCACGCCGGCCTGCTGCATGACTTCGCCGAAATGCTGCTTTGGTGCCATGCCCCCGCGCTGGCGATACGCATACGCCGGGCGCAACAAGCCGACCCAGCCTTGCGTTCCGCCGGGGTCCAACGCGAGGTGTTGAATATCACCTTGTCCGATTTGCAGCAGCAGCTCATGGCCGGCTGGGACCTGCCCGAGCGCCTGAAGCGCGTCACCGACGATCGCCATGCGGAGCACCCCGGCACCCGTACCGTGATGCTGGCGGTGCGGTTGGCACGCCACACCGCCCAAGGCTGGGACAACGCCGCGCTACCGGACGACGTGCGCGACATCGGGGCGCTGCTCAATCTCTCTGATGCGTCTGTACGGTCCCTGCTGCAGGATCTGGACAGCTGAGACACGCGCAAGCGAACTTCAACTCGACGCGCGATCCAACCCAATCCAATCCAAGCGTGAGGCCAGGATGGAAGACAGCAGAGCCATGAACCGGGGTGTCGCCCCGATCACCTACGGGCAGGGGGATCGCCCCCCACGCGGCGACTACGCCAGCGCCCGCGCCGACTACACCTGCGAGCAGGACTGGCCCGCCTACACCGCTGCCGAGCACGAGCTGTACCGACAGCTGCACGAGCGGCAGTCGGCCCAGTTGCCCGGCCTCGCCTGCCGCGAATTCATCGACGCGGTGTCATGCCTCGGCGCCCCCGATCGCATCCCCCGTTTCGAAGACCTCTCCGAGCGGCTCCATCGCCTCACACGCTGGGAGGTGGTCGCGGTGCCGGGCCTGATCCCCGAGGAGTCGTTCTTCGCGCTACTCGCCCGGCGTCGCTTCCCTGTCACCCGCTGGCTGCGCCGTCCCGATGAATTCGAATACATCGTGGAACCCGATGTGTTCCATGACCTGTTCGGACACGTGCCCTTGCTCTTCAACCCCCTGTTCGCCGACTACATGCAGGCCTATGGCGCAGGCGGGCTCAAGGCCAGTGGGCTCGACGCCTGCGAGTTGCTCGCGCGGCTGTACTGGTACACGGTGGAGTTCGGCCTGCTGCGCGAGCCTTGCGGCGTCAGGGCATACGGCGCGGGCATCCTCTCGTCCTCAGGGGAGCTGCGCTACAGCGTGAGCAGCCCCGCGCCCGCTCGGTTGGCCTTTGATCTCAAGCGCATCATGCGTACCCGCTACAAGATCGACACCTACCAGGCCGCCTATTTCGTCATCGATTCCTTCGGGCAGCTGTTCGACGCCACCGCCCCGGACTTCACGCCCATCTACCGCGAAGTCCGGGCACTCCGGGATATCGAAGCCGGTGCCGTGTTGCCAGGAGATGCGCACATCCCCGTCAGCTGATGCCGGCGGCGGCTCGCGGAGGCCCCGCCTCCTCAGAGGCTGCTCTGCGCAGGATCTCGGCCACGACTTGTGGGTGATCCACCATATGGACATGCGCCACCCCAGCGATGTGGCGGTTGTCGGCTCCCGGGAGGGTGGCATTGGCCGCGGGAAACACCATGTTGTCGCAGTGCCCGTAGAAACACGTGTAGCGCGAGAATCGCTGCGCAGGCTCCCCCTCCGCGAGTGCGCGTTGCCAGGCACACCCCATGCGCATCTGACGCGCGTTGACCGCGTAGCCGAAGCGCCCGAGGAAGGTCCCGTGATGCGGCGATCCGATCGTGATGACGCGATGCACGCGGTCATCCGCGCAGCGGGCGGCCATCCAGGCCCGCACCGCGAGGCCCCCCATGCTGTGCGCCACCACCACCGGCGGCAGCCCCGTCGCCAGCTCCAAACGGCGTACCCCGGCCTCCACCGCGTCGACATAGCGGTCGATGGAACAGAATGGCGGCTCGAGGTTCACGGCCACGAAAGGAATCCCGTACACGCGCAGCCGCCGCATCACCGGATTCCACACGCCCCGGTTGCACAAGAAGCCATGCACGAGGATGACCCCTCGGCGCGGGACGCCGGCTGGCAGGTAGTCGGGCTCGGCCGTCGAGCGAAATGGCTGACTCCAGCAGAACACGCGGGGCGCGGTCAGAACTTCGCCCCACCAGGCCTTCAGGATCTGCCAAGACGTCGCCCGAGGTGCAGGATCCGCACGACCCACGAGCCACATCAGCACAAACTCCAGACCCAGCACGAACGCGTAGAAGAAGAGGATCAGGAACGCGCCGCCCAACGCCCAGGCCGGGTCCTCTTGCCAGAGGAAGTACGCGACCCACGCGCCGGCTCCCCCCAGGAGGCCGAGCGTGGTGGCTTGGAGGAGGCGGGCGAGCATGCGAGACGAGGCAGAGCGCACTCGTCAGGCGAGCGTCACCGCACGCCCCGTGAGCCGCCAGGCGAGGCGTGTGGCCAGCATGTTGACGATGCCGTAGATCGACAGTTGCGGATTCGCGCCGATGCTCGTCGGGAACAAGGACCCGTCGTGCACCGACAGGTTTTCCAACCGCCAATGCGTCCCGTCCGGCCGCACGACCCCGAGCCGCTCATCTGCCGCTAGGCGGCAGCCCCCCATCACATGCGCGCTCACCACGCGGGTCAGCAGGGGCTTCATCGGCAGCCCTGCAATCGCCCGGCGCGCCTGTCCCCAGTCAGTGTAGGGACGCGCCAGCTCGTGCACGGGCTGCACGCTCTGTGCACCGGCCGCGAACTGGATTTCCGCCATGCTCAGCAGCGCCCGGCGCGCACCTTCCATGATGTACTCGTTGAGCTGATAGTCGAGCGTCGGCGAACCGTCCCCTCGCAACGAAACCGTCCCACCTGGCGAGTGCCCATGAAACCCGTCGCGCAGCAGCGCGATCAGCACGTGCGTGTGGGGCAGCTTGCGCAGCGCTTTCGCCTGCTCCGGTCCGAACCCCGGGGCCGTGGTCGCAAAGATCACGGGATGAATGGGGGGCGCCTCGATCTTGTAGCCGAGGGGTCCATCAATCGGCTCGGTGTGGAGAAAATGGTCGCTGCAAATCGTTTGCGGCGCGCCTTGCCAGCCCTTCACAAGACCGGCAAACGTCGCGGCCGACAGCACGGTCGGATGAAGGAATGTGCGCGTGCCGAGCAGGCCGTGCGGATCAGGGAGGTCGGAGCGCCGCAGCAGTGCTGGCGAGTTGATCGCCCCGCCAGCAACGACGTAGTGCCGAGCGGAGATTCGCGTCGCCACACCCGCGAGCGGCTCGCCGTCTGCGCCCACAACGTCGCACACCAGACTCGTGACCTTGCCGCCCGATGTCTCCAGCGCACGAGCGCGTGCATGGGTCAGCAGCCTCGCCCCCCGGTCCAGAGCGCCGGGAATGGTGGTCACCAACATCGACTGCTTTGCGTTCGTCGGGCAGCCCATGCCGCAAGAACCCAGGTTCCAGCATCCCTTCACGTTGCGCTGGATGCCTGCCGCTTGGATGCCTATTTGCATCGCTCCCCGGCGCAGCAGATCATTGTTTTCGTTCGGTGCCACCGCCCAAGGTTCGATGTGCAGACGCCGCTCTGCCTGTTCGAACCATGGAGCAAGACCCTCGTCCGTGAATTCGGCAAGCCCGAAATGCTCTCGCCAGTACGCCAAAGTGGCCGTCGGCGTCCGAAACGAACTGGTCCAGTTCACCGTCGTGGAGCCGCCCACGCAGCGTCCTTGCAGGATGTTGATCGCCTTGTCCGCAGTCTTGCGCGCCGCGCTTTCCTGGTAGAGCGCGGTGTAGGCGTCGCTCTCACGTTGCCTGAAGTCGCTGCTGGATTTGAGCGGCCCCTCTTCAACCAGCACGACGTCAAGGCCCGCCTTCGTCAGCAGTTCCGCGGTGATGCCGCCTCCCGCACCGGTGCCAACGATGGCGACGTCACATTCCATCCCCGAGGGCAACGGCTGGTGCGAACCGCCGTAGACCTTCCAGCCTCGGGCGAGCCCTTCGCGAACGGGATCAGGCAAATGACTCATGTCGTCCCATCAGATATCGAGCGGGCCGGGATAGCCGAGCATTTCCCAAGTGGAAGGCATGCCGAAGTACGCTGCGACCGTGAGGTCCCGAAGGGCATGGTAGGCCTGCTGCGGCAAGGTCATCCTCGACATACGCATCCCCTCCAGTGCCTCTTGCACCTGCGGCACCCGCGCGCTCGACCAGTCATCGGCAAGGCCGGCCAGCACGATGCGCCCCGGGGCAGATGACAGCACCGCAAGCAACCGAGACAGTTCCGTACGTGCAGTTGGCGGCAGAGCCGCAATAGCGGCATCCACGCCGCCCAGGTGTTGGTCCAGGGCCCGCGTTAGTGCGGCCGGTTCTCGCGGTAAGCTCCCATCGAGCACTGCAAGACCCACCGCTCGGAATACCTCAAGCCCCGGTACCGAGAGCCGCCCGCGGATGAGACCCGGACACCACAAGCTCACGCCCGCCCCCGCGACTGCGAGAAACGTAGCACCCCCGACGCCGAGCTTCAGCAGCGTTCTGCGTTGCATCAGGCAAGTGTTGCACCCTTTCCGGCGGCGCCCTAGATGGGATCAACTAACTAGGAAAACGCTGATTTATTCTCTTTGCGGTCGTCGCCACGAGTTTGCGATCCGTTGATACGCAGCCCCCGATGAGAACAACACGACGATGCGCCAACGCAGCTTTGCCAGTGCCGAATACGCGATGAAGAAGAAGCGCACGCGGCGCGAAAAGTTCCTCGCGGAGATGGAACGAATCGTGCCATGGTCTAGGCTGATCGCTGTGATCGAACCGATGTACCCGAAGAGTGGCCGCGTGGGACGTCCGCCCATCGGCGTGGCGAAGATGCTGCGCATGTATTGCCTGCAGCAGTGGTACGGCTTGGCCGATGAGGCGCTGGAGGACGCGCTGTACGACAGCCAGGCGCTGCGCGACTTCGTGGGCATCGACCTGTCGCGCGAATCGGTGCCAGACGCTACGACGCTGTTGAAGTTTCGCCGCCTGCTCGTAGACCACGATCTCACGGCCAAGCTGTTCGAGGGCATCAACGCGGACTTGACCGAGAACAAAGACAAGGTGCGCGACCCCGAGATGCACCAGACGACAAAGGGCAACGAGTGGCACTTCGGCATGAAGGCGCATATCGGTGCGGACGCCGATTCGGGCCTGGCGGGTGGAGCACCCGTTCCACGTGGTCAAGAACCTGTTCCATTACAAGAAGGTTCGCCACAAGGGGCTGGCCAAGAACAAGGCTCAGCTGTACAGCCTCTTCGGCCTGGCCAACCTCGTGATCATCAAGAAGAAACTACTTGCGATGGTGCCTCAAGGCACTGGTGCGCCTTGAGCGCGGACAAGACGCCCCGAAAGGGGCAAAACAAGGCCCCCGGGCCTCGCATCAACACGAACTGCCGCTGACTTTGCTCACATCGTGAAACGCTCGCTGCCATCGACCCGTGGGCCTCACTGAATGCTGAGTTGTTCAGCGTTTCCCTAGAGATCAGGAAGCACTGAACACTCGGCATCCAGTGATGCCGCCCGTTGGCGGCGGCCGGCGCTTCACGATGTGGCCCGATCGGCGGCAGTTCACCGGTTCACCCAGGTGGCGGGCCGGACCTGTCTGTTTCCATCCACCGTCGCTGGACGGGGATGCGCTCAATGTGAGTGTCCAGCCACGCCACCTACGCCGCATCCTTGACGATCTTCGCCAACCGGCGTCTGGTGTGAACCGAACATGCCGCGTGTTCATGCCATCAGGGAACGATTGGGCATATCAGGAGAGATCGCTTGCAGGACCTCCCGCCAGTCACCCAGCACCGCCGCACGTGTTCTCCGCGCGATCGGTGCTGGAGTCGTACAGCGCGACTAGAGCCACTCGGCGCAGCCGCACCACCCTGCGCGCAACCACCCGCCAGCCATCCTGCTGCGGCTATTGCCGCTCGGCCTTCAGCGCTGCGTCGTATCGTCGGTGAAGCTCACCGAGCTGCTCACCGCGTAGCGCCGCAGCACGGGCATCAGCGGCAGCAGCAGTCAAGAGCCCTGCGTCCAGTCGCACAGTGTCTGGCGGCGGTGGTTTGGAATCGAGAGCCACCGTCAGCTGGGACTCTTTTGGCTGCTCTACGACCGGTGCGCAGCAAGCGCTGGCCCCGCTTCTGGCAACCGGATCGTCCAGTCCCTACTCCACCGTTTCGGCCTCTCCAGGTTGAGCAGCAGCGGGCTCCGGCCGATCCACTAGCTCAACGAAAGCCATGGGCGCGTTGTCGCCCACGCGAAAACCCATTTTTAGGATCCTGGTGTAACCACCAGGACGTGCCTGGTAGCGCGGACCCAACTCGCCGAAGAGCTTGGTGACCACATCACGATCCCGCGTGCGGTCGAACGCCAGCCTGCGGTTGGCAAGGGTGGCCTCCTTCGCCAATGTGATGAGCGGCTCGACGACGCGGCGCAACTCCTTTGCCTTCGGCAAGGTGGTCCTGATCGCCTCATGTGTGAGCAGAGAGTTGCACATGTTGCGGAGCATCGCCTGGCGATGCTCGCTCGTGCGATTCAACTTGCGAAGTCCGTGACGGTGACGCATGGTGCTTTCCTTTCCTTATCGAGAACCGACAGCCGTATCAGGTACTGCCGGGTGCACCGGGCCCAGAAGAGCCGCTAGGAATCAAGCGCAGATCAACGCTTGTCGAGACCTTGCGGAGGCCAATTCTCCAGACGAGCCCCCAACGTCAGCCCTCGGGAAGCCAGCACTTCCTTGATCTCGTTGAGAGACTTCCGGCCGAGGTTTGGCGTCTTGAGCAGCTCCGTTTCGGTCCGCTGGATCAGATCGCCGATGTAGTAGATGTTCTCGGCTTTCAAGCAGTTGGCCGATCGCACGGTCAGTTCGAGCTCATCGACCGGACGCAGCAGGATCGGATCGAATTGTGTGCTCCGAGCCGCCGCAGGCTGGTCGAATGCGGCAAGGTCACTGCCCTCCAGTTGCGCGAAGACGGCAAGCTGCTCGACTAGGATCTTGGCGGAAGCCCGGATGGCCTCCTCCGGCGAGATGGCGCCGTTGGTCACGATCTCCATGACCAGCTTGTCCAGGTCGGTGCGCTGCTCCACGCGGGCGCTCTCCACGGTATAGCTGACTCGAGAAACTGGAGAAAACGAGGCATCCAGCACAATTCGGCCGATGGATTTGGTGGGCTCGTCGCCAAAGCGACGCAAGTTGCCCGGCACGTAACCACGACCCTTCTCCACCTTGATCTGCATGTCGAGCTTGCCGCCCTGGGACAGGTGCGCTATCACGTGGTCAGGATTGATGATCTCCACGTCGTGCGGCGTCTGAATGTCGCCAGCCGTCACAGCACCCTCGCCTTCCTTGCGCAACACCAGCGTCACCTCGTCGCGGTTATGCAGGCGAAACACCACGCTCTTCAGGTTCAGCATGATGTGCACCACGTCTTCTTGCACACCGTCAATCGTGGAGTACTCGTGCAGCACGCCCGCAATAGTGACTTCGGTCGGCGCGTAACCCACCATCGACGACAGCAGCACGCGCCGGAGGGCATTACCCAGCGTATGACCGTAGCCGCGCTCGAAGGGCTCAAGAGTCACCTTTGCGCGGTTATGGCCAAGCGGCTCAACGTTGATAGCCTTAGGTTTCAGCAGATTGGTTTGCATTGAGTCCTGTTCCTCTCAATACCCTCGGCTCGTTACACCGATAAGGCTGATGGAGACTGTGCCGGGCAGGGGGTCAGATGCTGCACCCGGCGGCCAGCAATCGGCGACGGCTCCGATCCATTGACCGGTGCCCGCGATCTCTCTTGGCGTTAGCGCGAGTACAACTCGACGATGAGCGCTTCCTTGATGTCCGAACCGAACTCATCGCGATCCGGGGTCTTCTTGAAGACGCCTTCCAATTTGGACGCGTCCACCTGCACCCATCCGGGCAGACCAATCGACTCTGCCAACTTCATGGCGTCGACCACACGCAGCTGCTTCTTGGCCTTTTCCCGCACCGCCACGCTATCGCCCACCTTCACTAGGTAAGAGGCGATGTTCACGATCTGGCCATTGACGGTGATCGCCCGATGGGAGACGAGTTGCCGCGCCTCGGCACGCGTCGATGCAAAGCCCATTCGGTATACCACGTTGTCGAGCCGTGACTCGAGCAGCGTCAGGAGGTTCGCACCCGTGTTGCCCCTACGACGCTCAGCCTCCTCGAAATACCGACGGAACTGGCGCTCCAGAACACCATACATGCGCTTGACCTTCTGCTTCTCGCGCAGCTGCAGGCCGAAGTCGGACGTGCGAGAACCGGACGTTCGTCCATGTTGACCAGGCTTGCTGTCGAACTTTGCCTTGTCACTGATGGCGCGGCGTGCGCTCTTCAGAAACAGGTCAGTGCCTTCACGGCGGGCCAGTTTGGCCTTCGGACCAAGATAACGTGCCACTTGCTTTCCTTGATGTCATCTAACGCCGGAGAGAGGCCGGCGCGAGTCTGGCAGGTATTGTTCTAGCGCTCAGACGGTGGTCTTCAACGACGAAGTCGGCGGGCCCGATCGAGCGCTCGCCGACACCGGCTACCAGCGCCTCTCAGATGCGGCGGCGCTTCTGAGGACGGCAGCCGTTATGCGGAATGGGCGTCACATCTGAAATCGAATTGATGCGAATGCCCAAGGAGGCGAGCGCACGAACCGACGACTCTCGGCCGGGGCCGGGGCCCTTGATGCGCACGTCGAGATTCTTGATGCCCTGCTCCTGGGCGGCGCGACCCGCGACTTCGGCGGCAACCTGGGCGGCAAAGGGTGTGCTCTTGCGCGACCCTTTGAAGCCCTGGCCACCGCTGGAAGCCCACGCCAAGGCACCCCCCTGGCGATCGGTAATCGTAATGATGGTGTTGTTGAACGAGGCATGCACGTGAGCAATGCCATCCGCCACGTTCTTGCGGACCTTCTTGCGCACGCGCTGGGCGGCGGTGTTCGGTGCTTTAGCCATGTTGACCTTCTCTTAGTCTTTCCCGGTCACTTCTTGACCATAGCACCCGACTTACGCGGACCCTTGCGAGTACGGGCGTTCGTCCGAGTGCGCTGGCCCCGCACGGGCAGGCCGCGCCGGTGGCGGAAGCCGCGGTAGCAGCCGAGGTCCATCAGACGCTTGATGTTGATTGACATCTCGCGGCGGAGATCACCTTCCACAGTAAGCCGGCTGATCTCCTCACGGATCTTCTCCAGATCAGCGTCCGTAAGATCCTTGATCTTTCGGTTGTAGGGAACGCCCGTTGTGTCGCAGATCCTCTGTGCGGTCGGCCGGCCGATGCCGTAGATCGCCGTCAGACCGATCTCGGCGTGCTTGTGGGGTGGTATGTTGATGCCAGCAATGCGTGCCATGTGCTCTTCCTGATGCTATGGACGGCGGGCGCTCAGCCCTGCCGCTGCTTGTGACGCGGGTCGCTGCAGATCACTCGCACGACGCCGTTGCGGCGAATGATCTTGCAATTGCGGCACATCCTCTTGACCGATGCTGCAACTTTCATGCTGTTCTCCTAAGCCTTGCCAGGCCGCTTTCCTTGTGTGTCTTGCCTGTGTTCCGCGAGCGTCCTACTTGGCCCGGAACACGATACGGGCCCGACTGAGGTCGTAGGGCGTCAGCTCCACTGTCACCTTGTCACCCGGCAAAATGCGAATGTAATGCATACGCATCTTCCCGGAGATGTGGCCGAGCACGACATGCCCATTCTCCAGCTTCACACGAAACGTTGCGTTAGGTAGATTCTCAAGAATCTCGCCCTGCATCTGAATGACGTCGTCTTTCGCCATGCTTCGCTTCGTCGTGGTTCAGCAAGCCGCTGTCAGCTCGCCTTGAAATTTGCCTTCTTCAGCAGCGACTCGTACTGCTGGCTCATCACATAGCTTTGAACCTGCGCCCAAAAGTCCATCGTGACGACCACGATGATCAGCAGTGACGTGCCACCAAAATAAAAGGGCACGTTGTACTTCAGCACCAGGAATTCAGGCAGCAGACACACCAGCGCGATGTAAATGGCACCGGCCAGGGTAAGCCGCGACAAAATTCGATCGATGTGTCGAGACGTTTGCTCCCCTGGTCGTATACCCGGTATGAACGCACCGCTCTTCTTGAGGTTGTCCGCCGTCTCACGGCTGTTAAAAACTAACGCCGTGTAGAAAAAACAGAAGAACACAATCGCCGCCGCATACAACATCACGTAAACGGGCTGGCCGGGCGACAGGGCCGACGCCAGATCTTTCAGCCAGCGGAGACCGTCACCGGTCGCGAACCATCCCACCGCCGTAGCCGGAAGCAAGATAATCGACGAGGCAAAGATCGGCGGGATCACTCCCGACATGTTCAGCTTCAACGGAAGATGGGAGGACTGTCCGCCATAGACCTTGTTGCCAACTTGGCGCTTGGCATAGTTGACGAGAATCTTCCGCTGACCGCGCTCCACGAACACAACGAAGAAGGTGACCAGCGCCACGATCACGAGGATGAATAACGCGACGATAACGCTCATCGCTCCGGTGCGAATCAGCTCGAAAAGACCGCCGATCGCGTTCGGCAAGCCTGCCGCGATACCCGCGAAGATAAGTATGGAAATTCCATTTCCCAGCCCGCGCTCGGTGATCTGTTCCCCCAGCCACATCAGAAACATGGTTCCCGCCACCAAGCTCACCACCGCCGTCAGGCGGAATCCAAAACCTGGAGAGATTACGAGCCCTGGTGAGCCCTCGAGCGCCAGCGCGATGCCCAGAGACTGGAACACGGCCAGCCCAAGCGTCCCGTATCGCGTGTACTGAGTGATCTTGCGGCGACCGGCCTCGCCTTCCTTCTTCAGCTGCTCCAGCGTCGGCACCACATACGTCATCAGTTGCATGATGATCGACGCCGAAATGTACGGCATGATCCCAAGCGCGAAAACCGTGAATCGTGAGAGCGCCCCCCCCGAGAACATGTTGAACAGGTTCAGAATGCCCCCCTGCTGACTCTTGAAGAGCCCCTGCAGCGCAGCGGGGTCGATACCCGGCACGGGAATGTGCGCGCCGATGCGGTAGACCACGAGCGCAAGCAGCAGGAACACCAAGCGGCGGCGCAGGTCGCCAAATTTTCCGCTCCTGGCCAACTGATTCGGGTTGGTTGCCACGGGATGTCAGTCCGGGTTTCGCGAGAGGGAGCGGTCAGGCCACCGAACCACCGGCGGCCTCGATGACCGCCCTGGCGCCCGCGGTGGCCCCCACGCCTTTCAGCGTGACCTTGTGCGTCAGCTCACCCGACTTGATGATCTTGACCACCTTGGCTAGCTCGCTCACGAGACCGGCTTGCTTGAGCGTCAACAGATCCACCTCATCGGCGCCAAGCCGCTGCAGGTCACTCAGCGTGATCTCAGCATTGAACTTCAACGATGCCGACTTGAAGCCCCGCTTTGGAAGCCGACGCTGCAGGGGCATCTGCCCCCCCTCAAAGCCCACCTTGTGATAACCGCCGGCACGCGACTTCTGACCCTTGTGCCCCCGGCCTGCCGTCTTGCCCAGCCCGGAGCCGATACCGCGCCCCACTCGGCGGCGCGGCCTTTTCGCTCCATCCGCCGGCTTGATGGTATTGAGTTCCATGTTCACAGCACCTTCACCAAGTACGAGACTTTGTTGATCATGCCCCGCACGGCCGGCGTATCCTCAAGCTCGCGTTCGCTTTGGAGCCCGCGAAGCCCCAACCCCCGCACCGTGGCGCGATGGCTTGCCTTGGTGCCGGCAATGCTTCGGACCAGCTTCACCGTAACCGTCTTCTTGTCGCTCATGTTCGTCTCTCCGGGCTTCGCACCACTCAGCTCAGGATCTGCTCGACCGAGAGGCCGCGCTTGGCGGCAATCTCGGCCGGCGTGCTGGTCGCCTTCAGCGCATTCAACGTGGCACGTACCATGTTGTACGGGTTGGTCGAGCCGTGGCTCTTAGCAACGATGTCAGTCACACCCATCACCTCGAACACGGCACGCATGGGTCCGCCAGCGATAATGCCGTCGCCCTGCCTGGCGGGCGCCATGAGCACCCTAGATGCGCCGTGCTCGCCCACCACCCGGTGGTGGATCGTCCCGTTCTTCAGCGAAATCTTCACCATGTTGCGACGCGCCGCTTCCATGGCCTTCTGAACTGCCACGGGGACTTCCTTGGCCTTTCCTTTGCCCATGCCAATGCGCCCGTCGCCATCGCCGACGACGGTGAGCGCCGCGAAGCTCAGCGTGCGGCCGCCTTTGACGACCTTGGTCACGCGATTCACCGCGATCATCTTTTCCTTCAGACCGTCGTCATTACCTTCGGTCTGGGCGCGAGGTTGAAACTTTGCCATTGTGAAATCCTTGTCGTCGCTTGGGCGTGGCGATCAGAACTGCAGGCCGGCCTCACGGGCTGCCTCGGCCAGCGCCTTGACGCGGCCGTGATACTGGAAGCCCGCACGGTCGAACGCGACCTTGTCTATACCGGCAGCGCGCGCCCTTTCGGCGATGCGCCTGCCGATCACGGCGGCGGCCGCTGTGTTGCCACCCTTACCGTCTGTGCCCAGCTGCTCGCGCACCTCCTTCTCGGTGGTAGAGGCACTAGCCAGCACCCGCTGACCATCGTCGGAAATCACGCTCGCATAGATGTGCAGATTGGTACGATGCACCGTCAAGCGCGCCATCCGCTGGATGGCGATGCGCGAGCGCGTCTGGCGGGAACGCCGAATACGCTGATCTTTCTTGTTCAACACGGTCGTCGCTCCTTACTTCTTCTTGGTTTCCTTGAGGGTCACCTTCTCGCCGGCATAGCGAATGCCCTTACCCTTGTAGGGCTCGGGAGGACGGATCGCGCGCACCTCAGCTGCAATCTGGCCGACCGCTTGGCGGTCAGCGCCCTTGATCACGATTTCAGTCTGGGTCGGGGTCTCAACCTTGATACCAGCCGGCATGTTCTTAGCTACCGGGTGCGAAAATCCGACCTGTAGATTGAGCTTCTGACCTTGAGCCTGAGCACGGAATCCCACACCGACGAGGCTCAGCTTCCTCTCGAAGCCTTTGCTTACGCCATTAACCATGTTCGACACCAGCGCACGCATCGTGCCCGACATCGCGTCAGCCTCAGGAGTCTGGTCAACAGGCGCGATCAGCAGTCTTCCGGCCTCTGAACTCACCGTCACCAGCCGGTGAACCGGACGCGACAGCGTACCCAGCGCTCCCTTGATGCTAATCTGTTCGGCATTGATAGAAACGTCTACGCCTTGCGGGACGGCAATCGGCATTTTTCCTACGCGGGACATTCAATCCTCCACTTTAGGCCACGTAGCACAGCACTTCGCCGCCGATTCCCGCCTGCCGGGCCCTGCGGTCGGTCATCACGCCCTTCGGCGTAGTGACAATGGCGACCCCCAGCCCGTTCATGACGCTCGGGATGCCAAGGTGGCCCTTATACACGCGCAACCCAGGACGACTGACCCGCTCGATATGCTCAATCACTGGACGGCCGGCATAGTACTTCAGGGTCACCTCAAGCTGAGGCTTCGCAGCATCGCCCGCCACGCGGAAGCCCTCGATGTAGCCCTCGTCCTTAAGGACCTGTGCGATCGCAACTTTCAGCTTCGACGCCGGCATCGCCACGGTGGCCTTCTGGACCATCTGCGCGTTACGAATGCGTGTCAGCATGTCGGCGATAGGATCACTCATGCTCATTCGATATCTCCTGATCGTCGCGCCGATTACCAGCTCGCCTTGATGACGCCCGGGATGTCGCCCCTGAACGCCAACTCGCGAATCTTGTTGCGTGCGAGACCGAATTGCCGAAACGTGCCACGTGGACGACCGGTCAATTCGCAGCGGTTACGCAGGCGCGTTGGATACGCGTTACGCGGCAACTTCTGCAGTTCCAGACGCGCGGCATAGCGCTCCTCGTCCGACCTCTTCGCGTCCCCAGCGATCGCCGCCAGCTCAGCATGCTTCCTTGCGAACTTGGCAACCAGCCGCTCACGCTTCTTCTCGCGCTGGATGAGAGAAAGTTTAGCCACGAGCCACCTCAGTTCTTGAACGGGAATTTGAAGGCAGACAGGAGAGCCTTACACTCGTCGTCCGTCTTCGCAGTCGTGGTGATGCTGATGTTCAGACCACGGAGCGCATCAACCTTGTCGTACTCGATTTCGGGGAAAATAATCTGCTCCTTGACCCCGATGTTGTAGTTCCCTCGACCATCGAATGACCGACCAGAGATACCGCGGAAATCGCGAACGCGCGGCAGAGCAACGGTCACGAATCGATCAAGGAACTCATACATACGCACGCCGCGAAGCGTCACCATAGCGCCGATCGGCATACCCTCCCGAATCTTGAACCCCGCAATGGCCTTCTTAGATTTGGTGACGACAGGCTTCTGCCCGGCAATCTTCGTGAGGTCAGCAACGGCGCTCTCCATCACCTTCTTGTCCGACACCGCCTCGCTCACACCCATGTTCAGCGTGATCTTGGTCAGGCGCGGCACCTCCATGACGGACTTATAGCCAAAACTCTTCACAAGCTCCGGGACGATCTTGTCGCGATAGATCGTCTGGAGGCGGGGGCCTTGCTGTTGTGCCATGGTGTCCTCTTACGCCTTGATCTCTTCGCCACTGGACCGATAGATCCGGACCTTGGTCTTGTCGGCCAAGAACTTCACACCCACACGATCAGCCCTTCCTGTCGCCGGATTGAAAATGGCGACGTTCGACTGATGTATGGGCATGACCTTATCGACGATGCCACCGGCAGCACCCTTCATCGGGTTTGGTTTGACATGCTTTTTAACGACGTTGACGCCATCAATAAGGAGACGCTCATCGTCAACACGTGCAGCGACAACGGCACGCCTACCCTTGTCGCGCCCAGTCAGCACGACGACCTGGTCGCCCTTGCGAATCTTGTTCATGACCTGTCCTTCAACTTCGCGCTCAGAGTACCTCGGGCGCCAGCGATACGATCTTCATGAAGCGCTCGGTGCGCAACTCCCGAGTGACCGGACCAAAGATGCGAGTACCGATGGGCTCAAGCTTGGCGTTGAGCAGAACCGCGGCGTTGCCATCAAACTTGATCAGCGACCCATCCTGCCGACGCACCCCTTTGGCGGTGCGAACAACCACAGCACTATAGACTTCACCCTTCTTCACGCGACCGCGCGGCGCAGCCTCTTTCACGCTGACCTTAATCACATCACCTATGCCGGCATACCGCCGCTTGGAGCCACCCAGCACCTTGATGCACTGAACCGACTTGGCACCAGTGTTGTCCGCGACATCCAGCCGCGACTGCATTTGAATCATTGTCTTTCCCCAACTTGCATCGCCCACAACCACTCCAGGTCGCAAACGATCAGTCTTGGGCCCGTAACCCGAACCAACGCAACAGCAAAGCCTGCCATTGCGAACACCCGAGCCGCATGGGCGAAACCGAATCCGATCTCAGGGTGTCATAACCCCAGCCGCAATTCAGCGAAGCCTGAAATTATGGCAAACAGCCGGCCACCGTGTCAAGCCCGTCTATATAGACGCTCGCAGGTATGACGCGAGCGTCTCAACGTAACGGCATACACCAGCACGCACACGTTGCACACCTCCCCCCACCTTGGCGGGAGATGTGCGGACGCCCCGCTTCTTGCGCCGGGCGGCGAAGCCAAGCCGGCCAGGTTGCCGGGCTTCCCAGCACGCAGACCCACACGCAGACTGCAGTGAGACCGCGAGAGATGCGGACGTCAGACCTCGGCAGCCTTCTGCACCAAGCGGCTGACGATCCAAGACTTCGTCTTGGAGAACGGACGGCTCTCGGCGATTTCGACCACGTCACCAAGCTTGTACTCGCCCTTCTCATCGTGCGCATGGTACTTGCTGGAGCGGGCCACGATCTTTCCGTACAGCTCGTGCATGCTCCGGCGCTCAACGAGCACCGTCACGGTCTTGGCGCGCTTGTCGCTCACGACCTTGCCCACCAGCTTGCGTGTGTTCTTGACCTTGGGTTCAGCCTGGATAGTGGCGGCGCTCACTTAACGGCCTCCTTCTTTTTCTGCGCAAGGATGGTCTTCGCGCGTGCAATGTCGCGGCGGGTCTTGCCGAGCTGGGAATGGTTCGTCAGCTGCTGGGTCGCCTTTTGCATGCGCAGGCCGAAATGGGCCTTCAGCAGCTCAGCGACTTCCTTTTCCAGCGTAACCACGTCCTTGCTGCGGAGTTCAGATGCTTTCATGAATATTCCCCGTCGAACGCTTACGCGCCCACCTGGCGCGCCACGAAAGTCGTCTTCAACGGCAACTTCGCGGATGCAAGCAGGAACGCCTCGCGCGCCAGCGCTTCGGGCACGCCGTTGATCTCGTAGAGCACCTTGCCCGGCTGGATCTCAGCCACATAGTACTCTGGGTTGCCCTTGCCGTTGCCCATGCGGACCTCGGCCGGCTTCTGCGAAATCGGCTTGTCCGGGAAAATTCGAATCCAGATGCGACCGCCGCGCTTCACATGGCGCGAGATGGCGCGACGCGCCGCCTCGATCTGGCGAGCCGTCAACCGGCCTCGCTCGGTGGCCTTGAGGCCGAAATCGCCAAATGACACGTTCGTGCCGCGAGTGGCGATGCCGGTATTGCGGCCCTTCTGCTCCTTGCGGAACTTTCTGCGTGCAGGTTGCAGCATGATTACTCTCCTTTGCCGGGCGCAGCGATCTTGCGCACGCGCTTGACCGTCGGCGCCTTCGTCGCATCGGGACCAGCCTCGGTCGGCTTGTCAGCACCGTCGGCGGGCACCCCACTCTGACGAGGCCCGCGACCACCGCCCGGCACCCCTCGACGCTCACCAGGAGGCCCCGGCCGCGCCGTACGGCGCGGCCGACGTTCTTCTTCCTGCGGAGGCGCCTGCAGCCCAGGGCCTTCGCCATGCGCCATCCGTTCGCCGCGGTAGACCCAGACCTTCACGCCGATGACGCCGTAGGTGGTCTTGGCTTCAGAGAAACCGTAGTCGATGTCGGCCTTCAGCGTATGCAAGGGCACCCGCCCCTCGCGGTACCACTCGCAGCGGGCGATTTCGATACCGTTGAGGCGACCCGACGACATGATCTTGATGCCTTGCGCACCAAGGCGCATGGCGTTCTGCATCGCGCGCTTCATAGCGCGGCGGAACATGATGCGCTTCTCAAGCTGCTGCGTGATGCTGTCGGCGATCAGCTGTGCATCGATCTCGGGCTTGCGCACCTCTTCGATATTTACCGCCACCGGGACACCGAGCCGACGCGTGAGCTCGGCCTTCAGGTTCTCGATGTCCTCGCCCTTCTTGCCGATCACCACACCCGGACGCGCAGAGAAGATGGTGATGCGGGCATTCTTCGCAGGACGTTCGATCAGAATGCGCGAAACCGCTGCATTCTTCAGGCGAGTCTTGAGGTAGTCGCGGACCTTCAGGTCCTCTGCGAGCATGCCAGCAAAGTTCTGGTTCGAAGCGTACCAGCGCGACGCCCAGTTGCGAGTGACGGGAAGGCGAAAGCCCACCGGATGAATCTTCTGTCCCATGGTCTTTTCCTCAGTCCCCTACGGTCACGAAGATGTGGCACGTCGGCTTGCTGATGCGATTACCTCGCCCCTTGGCACGAGCCGAAAAGCGCTTCAACGTGGCCCCCTGCTCGACATAGATCGATGTGACCCTCAACTCGTCTATGTCAGCGCCATCGTTGTGCTCGGCATTCGCAATTGCGGACTCCAGCGCCTTCTTGATGACGCCAGCGGCCTTCTTGGGGGTGAACGCCAGGATGTTGATCGCCTGATCCACCTTCTTACCGCGGATCAGATCAGCCACTAGCCGGCCTTTGTCAGCCGAGAGGCGCACGCCGCGAACGATTGAACGGGTTTCCATGGTCTCCCCTTACCTCTTCGCGGCCTTCTTGTCGGCCGGGTGCCCTTTGAACGTACGCGTGAGCGCGAATTCACCAAGCTTGTGGCCAACCATCTGGTCGGTGACATACACGGGCACGTGCTGTTTGCCGTTGTGCACGGCGATCGTCAGACCGATGAAATCAGGAAGGATCGTCGAGCGCCGTGACCAAGTCTTAATCGGCTTTTTGTCCTTCACAGCGACGGCCTTGTCGACTTTCGCCAGCAGGTGGTGGTCGACGAACGGTCCCTTTTTGAGTGAGCGAGCCATCTCAGCCCCTTACTTCTTGCGACGCGAGACGATGAACGTCTGCGTGCGCTTGTTGTTGCGCGTACGGTAACCCTTGGTCATCGTGTTCCATGGCGACACCGGAGTCTGGCCTTCGCCCGTGCGACCTTCGCCGCCACCATGCGGATGGTCAATTGGGTTCATGGCCACGCCGCGCACCGTCGGACGGATGCCGCGCCACCGCATGGCGCCGGCCTTACCATACTGCTGGAGGTTATGCTCTTCGTTCGACACCTCGCCGATCGTGGCGCGGCAATCGATGTGAACTCGGCGCACTTCGCCAGAACGCAGGCGCAGCTGCGCATAGGTGCCCTCACGAGCCAGCAGCGTTACCGAAGCACCCGCCGAGCGAGCGATTTGAGCCCCTTTTCCCGGTAGCAGCTCAATCGCATGTACCGTCGAGCCGACGGGAATATTTCGGATCGGCAGCGTATTGCCAGCCTTGATCGGTGCCTCCGACCCAGAAATGACCACTGCACCCACCTCCAGCCCGCGAGGAGCAAGGATGTAGCGGCGCTCGCCGTCGGCGTAGCAAACGAGTGCGATGTGGGCCGTGCGGTTCGGGTCGTATTCGATACGCTCCACCCTAGCTGCGATCCCATCCTTGTTGCGACGGAAGTCAACGACACGATAGTGGTGCTTGTGCCCACCGCCCTTGTGGCGCATCGTGATGTGGCCGTTATTGTTGCGGCCAGCCTTCTGCATCTGGGGCTCTAGGAGCGACGCCTCCGGCCGCCCCTTGTACAGGTGCGAATGCACGACCTTCACCACGGCACGGCGCCCAGGCGATGTCGGCTTGACTTTAATGACGGCCATTACGCGACCTCCCCGGAGAAGTTGAGCTCCTGACCCGGCTTCAATGCGACGTACGCCTTCTTGACGTGATCGCGCCGACCCATTGACCGGCCGAAGCGCTTGACCTTGCCCTTTTGCACAACGGTCTGTACCGACTCCACCTCAACCTTGAACATGAGTTCGACGGCCGCCTTGATCTCCGGCTTGGTGGAGTCGCGCAGCACCTTAAAGAGGACCTGGTTGCGCTTCTCGCCGAGCATGGTCGCCTTTTCCGAGATGATGGGCCCCACGAGAACCTGAGCGAGGCGACTCTCGTCGAACCTCCCCGACTTTTGAACGGCAGTGGCGCTCATGCCAGCATCTCCTTGAGTTGCTCGATCGCACCCCTGGTCATCAGCACCTTCTTGTAGAAGACCAGCGACAGCGGATCCGCGTACCGCGGCTCGACGACGAGCACGTTAGCGAGGTTGCGCGAGGCCAGAAGCAGGTTGTCATCGACCTCGTCAGCAATGACCAGGACGGAGTCCAGCCCCATTGCCTTGAACTTCTGCGCCAAAAGCCTTGTCTTCGGCGCATCAACAGAGATGGACTCCACCACCGCCAGACGACCTTCGCGAGCGAGCTGCGAGAAGATTGCCGCCATGCCGGCCCGATACATCTTCTTGTTGACCTTCTGAGAAAAGTTCTCGTCAGGCGAGTTCGGGAAGATGCGACCACCCCCACGCCACAGAGGCGAGGAAGTCATGCCGGCGCGAGCGCGACCAGTGCCCTTTTGACGGAAGGGCTTCTTTGTCGAGTGCCTCACAGCACCACGATCCAGCTGTGCGCGAGTACCCTGGCGCGCGTTGGCCTGGTAGGCCACCACGATCTGATGCACCAGCGCTTCATTGTAGTCGCGAGCAAACACAGTATCGGGCGCATCAACCTTCGCCGTCGCCTGACCCTGCTCATTGAGGAGCTCGAGCTGCATCACTGGGCTCCCTTCTTCACCTTAACCTTTACCGCAGGACGCACGACCACATGACCGTTCTTTGCACCCGGCACCGCCCCACGCACAAGAACCAACTGACGCACCTCATCAATGCGGACAATGTCGAGGTTCTGCGTGGTGGTGGCGACATCGCCGAGGTGACCCGTCATCTTCTTGCCCGGGAATACGCGCCCCGGATCCTGTGCCATCGAGATGGAACCCGGAACGTTGTGCGAGCGACTGTTGCCATGAGAGGCGCGCTGCGAGGCAAAATTGTGACGCTTGATGGTGCCGGCGTAGCCCTTGCCGATGGAGGTTCCCTGAACATCCACCAGCTGACCCACGGAAAAGGTAGTCACAGGCACAGCAGCACCCAGCCTGAAGCCAGCCACCACATCAGCAGCAACACGGAATTCCCTCAGGACTTCACCAGCCTCCACACCCGCCTTAGCGAGGTGACCAGCTTCAGGCTTGCTTACACGCGATGCCTTGCGCGCACCGAACGCCACCTGGATGGCATTGTAACCATCGGCTTCTTCGGTCTTGATCTGAGTGACGCGGTTGTTGGACACATCCAGCACAGTCACAGCGACGGCATCGCCGTCATCCGTAAAGATGCGCATCATGCCCACCTTGCGACCCAGCAATCCGAGGCGATTGCTCAGACTCATGGTTTTTCTCCAATACCCAACAGCGATTGGCTGGGCTGACCAATGAGCACGCAAACCCGAAGGGCTGCATGCGGAAAAGCCTGCAAGTATAGCAGTTGCGGGATACCCCGCAACCCATAGCTACTATTGCAGCTTGATCTCGACGTCCACGCCGGCCGGGAGATCAAGCTTCATCAGCGCATCAACCGTCTTGTCGGTTGGATCCACGATGTCCATCAGTCGCTGGTGCGTGCGGATCTCAAACTGATCACGGCTCGTCTTGTTGACATGGGGTGAGCGCAGGATGTCGAAACGCTGCATGCGCGTAGGCAGAGGCACTGGCCCCTTGACGATGGCACCAGTGCGCTTGGCAGTGTCGACAATCTCGAGCGCCGATTGATCGATCAGCTTGTAATCGAACGCCTTCAGGCGGATGCGGATCTTCTGTTTTTGCATGACGTTTCCTTGAAAAGAGCGATGCGGCTCGAAGCCGCGAAGACTGCAACCACCGCGAGCGGCGACACCGCCCGCGGTCGTCATGCGGGCATTACTCCAGAATCTTGGCGACCACGCCGGCACCCACGGTGCGACCACCCTCGCGGATGGCGAAGC
>CBINKC010000040.1:0-29774 GCA_966251135.1 uncultured Burkholderiaceae bacterium | reverse complement strand
CGCCTTGAGCTTGTCGAAAGGCCTGCGCAACCGCTGCGGGGGCTTCGACAAGCTCAGCCCGAACGGGTGGGGACGTCGTGCCTGAAAGGCCTGGCGGGGTCATCCACCTACCGTTCGCCCTGAGCTTGTCGAAGGGCCTGCACCAGTAGGCACGGGGCTTTGACAAGGGAGAGACGACGCTGGCATCTCCTCCTTCGGGTGCTCCAGGAAGAACCTCAGCATCTGGGCCGATGCATCCGGCCCGAGCGGATCCGTGAACGACCCTTGCGCGCTGCCGCCAGACCATGCGTGGCCCGAGCCATGCACGAGCCAGTGCTCCGCGTCGCAGCGTCCCTGGCGGTCCAGGTGCCGGGTGCGCGTGTAGGCGCGGCCCCCCGGCACTTCGCCTCGCTCCACCTGCATTCCGTTGCCCTGCTGCGCATCGGCGGTGGCTTCCACATCCCATCGCACCTGGGCGATCACCTCGTCGCCGTTGTCGGGGTGCACGGTGTCGTCCTCGTCGCCATGGAACACGATGGTCGGCAAAGGGATGCGGTCGGGCGGCCGCCGCTCGGCCGCCCGCGCCGCAGGGCCGTGCCGCATGGCGCTCATGGCCGTGGCGAGGTTGTGGGCGGCCGCGTGCGGCAAGCCCGAATGCACGCCCACTGCGGCATACAGATCGGAGTAGGTGGCCGCCAGCACCGCGGCCATCGCCCCGCCGGCCGACAGCCCGGCCACGTAGACCCGCCGCGGGTCGATGGCTTGCGTGTCCGTCACCTGGCGCGTCAGCCCCGCGATGATGGCCGGCTCGCCGCGCCCGCGCTGCTGTTCCTCCGCGCGGAACCAGTTCCAGCAGTTCAGGTGGTTTGCCTGGCGTAACTGCCCGGGATAGAGCACCACGATGCCCCGGGCCTGTGCCAGTTCGTTCATGCGTGTCCCGGCTGCGAAATCCGCAGGGTCCTGCCGGCAGCCGTGCAGCATCACCACCAGCGGCCGGGGCCCAGCGTAGTGCCCGCCGGGCAGGAAGAGCTTGTAGGGCCGCTTGCCTGCCTCGTTCGCGTAGAGGCCATCGAGGAACTCGGTGGGTGCCTCTGACAGCGCAGGCGTGGCCGCCTCGGGTGTCGCAGGCTGCGCCTGCGTCTCGACGTCGATGCCACGCATCGCCGGCATGGACTCGGCGCGCCGCCGTCGCCGCAGGACACGGCCCAGGGCCGAGGCCGCGTCAGACCATCGCCCCTCGCGCAGGAGGCGCAGCAGGCGGCCCACGAGGGTCGGCTGGCGCTCCTTCACCTCATGCCACCGGGGTCAAAGGCGACGCCCGGTCGAAGGACAGGGAAGGGTCCGCGGCCCGGCTACGCACGCTTTCCGAGCCGCTTGGCGTTCGCGGTGGCGCGTGCGTGGATCGGCTTGAGCCCCTTGCTTGCGATGCGCGCAGCGGCGTCCGACACCCGCGAGGCCGAGTGTGCAGACTGGCTCAGGCGGCGTGCCAGTGTGGCCTGCCCGGCCATCCATTGCGGCAGCGTACGGCTGGCGACCAGCCCGAACCAGGCACTGTTCGCGGCCGACATGTCCCTCCACGCACGCATGGCGAGCTGCGCATGGGCGGCGGTGAGGTGCTGTCCCATGGCCCACATCGATTCGCCGGCCGCCTCCACCTTCTCCAGGCCCATGCGGGCGAACTCGCGCCGATCGCGTGGGCCGGGGGCATGGCCGGCTTGCGCCATCCGGCCTGTCCGGTGGGCAATGACCTGCGCGGAAGCCGTGAACATTTCACCCGCGCGCAGGGCCAGATCGGCCCAAAGGGCAAAGGGCAGGGCGGTAGCGGGGGGCCAAGTCTGACGGGGCATGAACGGTCCTTGTGCAGCGACAACGCATCGTCGATCCGATCCTGCGTCCAAGGTTCGGCCCACGATCACGAAGTTGCAAAAACTAACCCTTTCGTGCGCATACCGCCCATCCGGGGGGCTGAGGCCGTGTGCGAGGCTTAAAAGATATCCCTGGAACTACCGGGCGTTGCCAGCATCTTGGACAATATCGCTCCCGGAGTACTGCCCCCACCATGGCCAAAGACGAGATCAAGACGACCATCGATTCAGATGGTCTGCGCTACCGCTCCAAACCCGCCGGTTCGCCCTTCGGTTCCGCTGGCGCGTTTACTACCGCCACCATGTCGTGCTTCCTGTGCGGCAAGCATCGTCCGCGTTCTTCGCTGAAAGGTCGCAAGCTGCTCGGCCGCACGCAATTCGTGTGTGCACCATCGTGCAAGGAACTGGCCGAGGCCGATGGCAAGGGCTGACACGCGAACGCCTGAATACCCGAACCCCTGAAAACAAAGAAGCCCGCACGCCAGCGGGCTTCTTTGTTTTCTGGCTGGCGCCTCGATCGCCTTCAAGACTCTGATGGAGGTCTCGAAGGCCTCATTGGGCCGCTGCCTTTCGGCGGCGAGTCCAGCCAGCACTCCAGCAGGTACACCGTCTCCTGCACACAGGCGGCCAGCGTCCCCACTGCGCCTACGGCTGCCGAGTCACCCTCGCGCAAGCGGCGCTCCAGTTCGCGTGCCCGGCGGCATGCGCCGCACGCCCCCACGGCCCCCAGCGAGCTGCCGAGTTCATGCACCAGCGCCTGCGCCTGCGCGGGTGAATTCGCCACCCGCGGCAGGGTGTCTAGCGATTCGCGCATGTACTCAAGGAATACCTGCGCCACCTCTCTGAAGGCTTCTTCGCTGCCGCCCAGTGCCTGGATCGCGCTGTCGACGTCCAACGCGGGGCTGTGCCTCGAACCGGCCTCCCTAAAACCGGTAATTTTGTTCAAACCGCAACTCCTAGCGATCAAACCCAGCACAAGTCTGAGTAAACTGCGTAAATCGAAGGAACGCCGACTACGCGCAGATGTACCCGGATTCGTTCTCCGCGCTCGTCGCATGTCGGCGGCCGTTGTTGTTGCAGGGCCCGATGGGTCCGTTCTTCAGCCGGCTGGCGGATTATCTGGTCGAGCAGGGCCTTCAGGTATGCAAGGTCCAGTTCAATGGTGGGGACGAATTCTTCTATCGCCGGGGCGATGCCATTCGTTACACGCTCCCGGCCGAAGAATGGGTGCCCTGGCTGCGGCGCCTGCTGCTGAAAGAGCGCATCGACGCCATCGTGCTGTTCGGCCAGGCCCGAGCCATGCACCGCAGCGCCATCCAGGCGGCCCGGCAGATGGGCGTGCGGGTGTTTGTCTTCGAAGAGGGCTACATCCGCCCCCACTACGTCACGCTCGAAGTGGGCGGCGTGAACGGCCACACCTCGCTGCCGCGCGAAGCCGAGTTCTACCGCGAGGCCCCGCATCCACACCTGGTCAGGCCGCGCGACACGCGCCAGCGTTTCTCCCGCATGGCCTGGTATGCCACCGCGTACTCCGTGGCCACCTTTGCATTGCGCGGTCGCTACCCGCATCACGTGTACCACCGTGACCTCCATCCCGCGAGGGAGGGCCTGCGGTGGCTCCGCAGCGGCATCCGCAAGCTGCGCTATGCCTGGGCCGAACGCCATGTGCTGCCGGAACTGACCGGCCCCACGCTCAGCAAGCGCTGGTACCTGCTCGCGCTGCAGGTCCACAACGATGCGCAACTCACCGAGCACTCCCCGTACGATGACGTGCAGCAGGTGATTGCCGAGGTGTTGGCCTCGTTCGCGGCACACGCGCCGGCCATGGCCGAGCTGGTGATCAAGCACCATCCCATGGACCGGGCGTATCGCGATTACGCGCCCCAGATCGACGAGCTCGCCGGCCAGCTCGGCCTGCACGGGCGCGTGCGCTATATCCACGACCTGCACCTGCCGATGCTGCTCAAGCATGCCCGTGGCGTGGTCACCGTCAACAGCACCACCGGCCTGCAGGCCATGTACCACGGCACGCCCGTGTGCGTGCTGGGCGAATGCCTCTATGCCATGCCGGGGCTCGTGCACACCGGCGGCCTGGCCACCTTCTGGCGCGACCCGGAGCCCGTGGAGCCGGCGCTGTACAAGCGTTTCCGCGCTCACGTGGTCAAGCGCACGCAGCTCAATGCCAGCTTCTACGGCAGCTTGCCGGCCCTGCAAGTCCAGGCCGAGGGCAATGACTTCGCCTCCGATGCCGGCTTCTCGCTGCTGGAAACCCAGTCCCCCTACAGCATCGATGCGGTGATCCGCAAGGACGTGACGGTCGCGCAGCCGCTGCCCGGCGATGTGAAGCCGTCCATCACCGTGCTGCGCGAGGTGCACGGTTCTGAGGACTTCAGCCCCACAGACTCCGCGGCCAACACGCTGAGCGGCCCCGAGGCCCGCGATGGCCAAGGCGAGGCTCACCTCGCATGAACGCCCAAACCCTGCGCCCGCATCGGGTGCGCCGCAAGGGATACGCGGTGCAGCACGCCGTGCTCTACGCGCTGCTGCTGCGCGAGCTCAAGACGCGCTTCGGCGGGCGCTGGCTCGGCGTGTACTGGGCGCTGCTGGAGCCGCTGGCGCAGATCGTCTTGCTCTCGCTGCTGTTCGGTACCTTGCACAGCATCATCCTGCCCGGCATCGACTACCCGGTGTTCCTGCTCACCGGCATCGTGCCGTTCTACCTGTTCAGGAGCCTGGCCACGCGGCTCATGGACGGCATCGATTCGAACCGCAGCCTGTTCGCCTACCGGCAAGTCAAGCCCATCGACACGCTGGTTGCCCGCGCACTGCTGGAGATCGGCTTGTATGGCGTGATCTCGGTCCTGATGTTCGGGATCTTCTCCACCCTCGGCATGCAGTGGTGGCCCTCGCATCCGCTGGAGGTTTTCGTGCTCGCGATGGCCGTGGTGGCGGGCGGCGTGGGTCTGGGCCTGGCCCTGGCCGTCACCACCAGCAACTTCCCTCAGCTGCGCAGCTTCGCGCGCATCGTCTTCCTGCCGCTGTACCTGCTGTCGGGCGTGATGGCGCCCGTGCACGTGCTGCCCAGCGAGTACTGGCCCCTGCTGCTGCTCAACCCGCTCCTGCACGTGGTGGAGCTGTCGCGTGCGATGTTCCTGCCGAGCTACCGGCTGCTCGAAGGCGTGAGCGAGAGCTACGTGGCCTGGTGCGCCCTCGTGGCGCTGGCCACGGGCCTGGCGCTGTACCACACGCGCAGGCAGCAACTGATGGCGCAGGCTTAAGCATGATCGAGCTGCAGTCCATCACCAAGTACTACCCCACGCCCCAAGGGCGCAAGTACGTCTTCCGCGACTTGAGCTTTCGCTTTCCGCCGGGCGCGAGCATCGGCGTGCTGGGGCCCAACGGCGCCGGCAAGTCCACCTTGCTGCGCATGCTGGGCGGCATCGAAACGCCCAACCAGGGGCGCATCGTCACCGACGAGCTCATCTCGTGGCCGGTCGGCCTGGCCGGCGGCTTCCAGGGCTCGCTGTCGGGCCGCGACAACGTGCAGTTCGTCTGCCGCATGCTCGGCCTGAGCGGCGCCGCCATGCGCGACCGCGTCGAGTACGTGCAGGATTTCGCCGAGATCGGCGAAGCCTTCGACCGCCCCGTCAAGGGCTATTCCTCCGGCATGCGTTCGCGCCTGGCCTTCGGCCTGAGCATGGCCTTCGATTTCGACTACTACCTCATCGACGAAGTCATGGCCGTGGGCGACCCGGCCTTCAGGCGCAAGAGCCAGGAGGTCTTCAAGCAGCGCCTGCAGCACGCCAAGGTCATCCTCGTCTCGCACAACGTGGCCGACATCCGCTCGCTGTGCGATGTGGTCGTGCTCGTGCGCGGCGGCGAAACCCAGCTCTTCGAAGACGTGGAAGCCGGCATCGCCGCCTACACCGGCAAGCCGCCAGTGGCCGCAAAGGCCGGCGCCGCGCCCACTGCCGCGCCCGCCGCATCTGCCCCCGTCAACCCTCCCGCGCACTCAGCCGCGGCCCAAACCTGCTGAGTCATGAAGTACCTGCTCTGGTTCAATCCGCGCCGGCTCGCCTGGGCCATGCTCGGGGTACCGATGGCACTGGCCATCGTGTACTTCACCTTCTTCGCCGCTGACCGCTACGTCAGCGAATCCATCATCACCGTGCGCCAGGCGCAAGGTGGCAACGCCAGCGCACCGGGCCTGGCGCTGCTGATCGCCGGCATCAACCCGCCCTCGCGCGAAGACACGCTGTACCTGCGCCAGTACATCCACTCGCTCGAGCTCATGAAAAAGCTCGACGCAAGGCTCAACCTGCGCGCCCACTTCGAGGGGCCCAAGTGGGATCCGCTGTATCGCCTGTATGCCGGCACCAGCCAGGAGTGGCTGCTCGATTACTACCGCGCCCGCGTGGAAGTGCTGTTCGACGACACCGCCTCGCTGCTCACCGTGCGCGCGCAGGGCTTCACGCCCGAGTTCGCCCAGGCTCTCAACCAGGCCATCCTCGAAGAGAGCGAGCGCTTCGTAAATTCCTTCTCGCACCGCATGGCCCGCGAGCAGATGCAGTTCGCCGAGGGCGAGATGGAGCGCGCCGGCGAACGCCTCAAGCTGGCCCAGGTGGCGCTGCTGGAGTTCCAGGCGAAGAATTCCCAGCTCGACCCCCTGGCCCAGGCGCAGGTGGCCGGCAAGATCGAAGGCGAGCTGCAGGCCCAGATCACCCGCGCGGAGACCGAGCTGCGGGCCCTGCGCACCTACCTCAACGAAGACGCGCCCCAGGTCGCTGCCTTGCGCGGCCAGCTCGACGCCATGCGCCGCCAGCTCGTGGAAGAGCAGTCGCGCAGCACGCGCGGCGGCAGCGACGGCAAGCGCATCAACAAGCTCGCCATCCAGTACCAAGAGCACACCGCGCAGACCACCTTCGCGCAAGACGCCTACAGGCTCGCCCTCACGGCCGTCGAAAACGCGCGCATCGAAGCCACGCGCAAGATCAAGAGCCTCGCGGTCATCGAACCGCCCTCCCTGCCGGAAAGCGCGCTGTTGCCGCGCCGGCTCTACACCCTCGTCACGCTGTTCATCCTCTGCGGCCTGCTCTATGGCGTGGTGCGCCTGACGCTGGCGACGATCCGCGAACACCACGACTGATCGCGAACACCACGACTGATATGCGCATCCGCAGCCATTTCGATTTGAAGAGCCGCCTGCTGGCCTGCCTGGCGCTGCTGGCCCTCGCCGCCGCGTCCCACGCTCAATCTCCGGCCGACCCCCTCGGCACCGGCCCTCGCGGCGCCACGCAGCTGCCCGCGCTGCGCGCCCTCGCTGCCCAGGCCACGCCCGTCGCCGCCCCCCCCAGCGCCCCCGCGGTCCCCATGCCGCTGCCGCCCAACCCCGCCACCTCCGCGCAGCCCATCGTCTTCGGCTCGCAGATGTTCAGCGGCCGCTTCGCGGCGGAGCAGGGCGGCGGCTTCAACCCCGAGTACCGCGTCACCGTGGGCGACCGCGTGGCGCTGCGCATGTGGGGCGCCTTCACCTTCGATGCGGTGCAGCCCGTCGATGCACAGGGCAACGTCTTCATCCCCAACGTCGGCCCCGTGCGTGTGCTCGGCGTACGCAACGCCGACCTCAACGCACAAGTCGAGGCGCAGACCAAGCGCGTGTTCCGCTCCAACGTCAGCATCTATGCGAGCGTCGACGCCGCCCAGCCCGTGAAGGTATTCGTCACCGGCTTCGTGCGCGCCCCGGGCCTGTACGGCGGCCTCAGCAGCGACTCGATCCTGAGCTACCTCGATCGTGCCGGCGGCATTGACCCCGAGCGCGGCAGCCACCTCGATGTGCAGGTGCTGCGCGCCGGCCAGCCGCGAGCGCGCATCGACCTCTACCGCTTCCTGCTCGACGGGCAGATCGAGCAGGTGCAGCTGCAAGACGGCGACACCATCGTCGCCCGCCCGCGGCAGCACACCGTGCAGGTGAGCGGCGAGGTGCAGAACCCCTACGTCTTCGAGTTCGCCCGCTCCGAAGTGCAGGCCACCGAACTGCTGGCCCTTGCGCGCCCCAAACCGGGCGCCACGCACATGAGCATCGTGCGCAAGGTCGGTGCCGACCGCCGCAGCGAATACCACCCGCTGTCCGAAGCTTCCGGCGTCACGGTGCGCGATGGCGACGAGGTGAGCATCACCTCCGACAAGTACCCCGGCACCATCCTCGTGCGCATCGACGGCGCGCACCTCGGCGAGCGTTCACTCGTCATGCCCTACGGCGCCCGCCTCAAGGACGCGCTCGCCCGCGTGCGCCCCGCGCCGCAGGCCGACATGGATTCGGTGCAGCTGTTTCGCAAGTCGGTCGCGCTGCGGCAGAAGGAGATGCTCGACAACTCCCTGCGCGGCCTCGAAACCTACGCGCTCACCGCGCGCAGCGCCACCAGCGAGGAAGCCGCGCTGCGCACCCGCGAGGCCGAGTTGCTCACCCAGTTCATCGAGCGCGCCCGCCAGACCCAGCCCCGCGGTCAGGTGGTGCTCGCGCAGCGCGAAATGGCCGGCGACACCGTGCTGGAAGATGGCGACGTGCTGCGCATCCCCGAGCGCAGCAACCTCGTCCTCGTGAGCGGGGAAGTGCTCTTCCCCAACGCGCTCGTCTGGCAGCCCGGCGCCACCGTGGACGACTACGTCCGCCTGGCCGGCGGCTACAACCAGGGCGCCGACAAGGCCCGCGTGCTCGTGCTGCGCCAGGACGGCCGCGTGAGCGAAGCCACCCCCGCCGCACTCGCTGCCGGCGACGAAATCATGGTGCTGCCGCGCATCGAGACCAAGAACGTCGAAATCACCCGCGGCATCAGCCAGATCGTCTACCAGATCGCCGTCGCGGCGAAGGTGTTGTTTGGACTGTGAGGGAGCGTATGACCTGCACACCGCCCAGCATCAGCGTGCCCGTCGCGCAGGTCGCCGGCCTCACCCTCGGCCCGGTGCACGCTGGAGCGTCGCTTGCCGAAGCGACGCGCGAGCTGGTCGGCGCGTGGCTGAAGCCCGCGCTCGGTTGCTGGCTGCGCCTTGCAATCACGCCCGCCGTGCAGCCGAACAGCCTGCGCCTCGTCGTCCGTGGAGCCGTTGGGCGATGGCCGGATGCGAGCGTGAGTTTGCGCAGTGAGGGCGAGGCGCTGTGCGGCTGGGTCTTCATCGCCGATGCGGCGCAAGGCTTGCAGCTGCAAGGAAGCCGCCGGGCCCTGGAGATGTTGGAAGGCGTGTGCGCGCAGGTCCACGAGGTGCCCGCCGACGAGTCCACCGTGCCGGTCACCATGCTCACCGCCGCGGCGCTGTACCGCATGGGGGTGCGCGGGCTGCGCGAGGTGGAGTTTCGCGAGGACCACTGCTGGCCCTTGGTCGCCACCGGCCACGATCCCCAACTGCGCTTTCTCCAGATCGACTCGGCGGCACGGCTCCAGGTGGAGCTGGAGCTGGCCACCGACCGCGAGGCTTCCCCGCCCGTTCTCTACTGGGCCGACCGGCGCGGCGGCTTCGACTCGCAGGCCAGCCGCCCGCTGCATCCCGGTCATGCCGCCCCCGAGGCATCGGCGGCGCGCAGCTTCAGCGGTGGCCTGCCGCCCTTGCGCAGCGGCGCCCGCTGGCGGCTCGACCCTCGCGACACCCCGGGGCGCTTTCGCATCGATGCGCTGCGCGTGTACACCGAGCGTGATGTGTGGCCCCCGGCGGTGCAGCGCGCGCTCGACTGGCTGCTCGCGTGGCACCCCACCCGCGGTATTCGCGACCTCGTGCCCGTCAAGGACCTGAACCCCGTGCAAGGTCTTGCGCATGCGTACGCGGCGACCTCCGATGACCCCCAGATGCGCCTGAGCGCGCCCCTCGCCGCGGGCTGGTACATGCTCGAACTCGAGCTGGCCCTGCCCGCCGCACGAGGCCGCGCAAGGGTCTACCTCGATGCCGGGCAAGGCGAGCTGGAGAGCGAGGCCGTGAGCCTGCCCTTGCGTAGCGGGCAGGTCTGCAAGCGGCTGCTGCGCGTGCCGTCGCGCTCGCGCCTGAGGCTCGATCCGCTGGCGGCGCCGGGTGAGTTCGCCATCGGCCATTTCAGGCTTCAGCGCGTCAGCCGTTCCTTCGCCATCGCGCGCATGAAGGCCAAGCTGGAAAACGGGCGCCACGGCCGTGCTGCCCCTTGCAGCCGCACCACCGACAGCACCGCGGCTGCCGAGCAGGACATCCACTCGCTCTGGCAGGCCTACTGCAACGTCTTCGAACCCCGGCACGAAGGCGCCATCTCCTACGCCGACTGGATCGCCGAGGTGGAGCAGCCCGCGATCGCGCCCGCCAGTGAGCAGGCACGGCAGATCGCCGGCTGGCGCTTCAAGCCGGTCATTTCCATCATCACGCCCACCTACAACACGCCGGCACCACTGCTGCGCGAATGCCTGAGCAGCGTGCTCGCGCAGACCTACCCGCACTGGGAGCTGTGCATCGCGGACGATGCCTCCACCCAGCCCGAGGTGCGAGGGGTGATCGAGGAGTACGCCGCTCGCGACTCGAGGGTGCGTGTGTGCTGGCGCGAGCGCAATGGCCACATCTCGCTGGCGAGCAACAGCGCCATCGACCTCGCGACGGGCGAGTTCATCGCGCTGCTGGATCACGACGACAAGCTCGCCCCGCACGCCTTGTACGCCGTGGCCCGCGCCATCGAGTCGCGCCCTGGTGCGCAAATCGTCTACTCCGACGAAGACAAGCTCGATGCCGCCGGGCAGCGTTGCGATCCCTTCTTCAAGCCCGACTGGTCGCCCGACCTGCTGCGCTCGCAGAACTACGTTTCGCACCTGGGCGTGTATCGGCGCGAGCTTGTGGAATCGGTGGGACGCTTTCGCGAGGGTTACGAAGGCAGCCAGGACTACGACCTGCTGCTGCGCTGCCTGAGCCGCGTGAACGATGCGGCCGATGTGCTGCATGTGCCGCAAGTGCTTTACCACTGGCGCAAGACCGATGGTTCCACCGCCGCTGCGCACGAGCAGAAGCCCTATGCCACCGAGGCCGCGCGCCGCGCCCTGCAGGAGCACGCCGATGCATCGAGCACCGGCGTGAAGGTCAGCGTGATCGCACCCGGGCTCTACCGCCACCGCTGGCCGATCCCCGACCCCGCACCGGTGGTGAGCCTCATCATCCCGACCCGCGACGGTCTGGAGGTGCTGCGTACCTGCATCGATTCCATCATCCAGCGCACCACCTATCCGCACTACGAAATCCTGGTGGTCGACAACCAGTCGAGCGAGTCAGAGACGCTGGAGTACCTGAAGGCCCTGCCGCACAAGCATGGTGGCCGGGTGAGGGTGCTTCGCTACGACGAGCCGTTCAACTACTCGGCGATCAACAACTTCGCCGTGCGGCATGCCCAGGGCAGCGTGATAGGGCTGATCAACAACGATGTCGAGGTCATTAGCCCGGAGTGGCTGACCGAGATGACGAGCCATGCGATCCGCCCGGACATCGGTTGCGTGGGGGCGAAGTTGTACTACCCGGATGACACCCTGCAGCATGGCGGCGTGGTGGTCGGGCTGGGCGGTGTAGCCGGCCATTCGCACAAGTACTTTCCGCGCAACCATCCGGGCTACTGCAATCGCCTGCGCGTGGTGCACAACCTCAGCGCGGTTACGGGAGCGGTCCTCCTGGTGCGCAAGGCGCTCTTCGAGGCGGTCGGCGGTCTCGATGGCGAGCACTTGCACGTGGCCTTCAACGACGTGGACTTATGCCTGAAGGTGAGGGAAGTCGGCTTCTTCAACCTCTGGACGCCGTTTGCCGAGCTTTACCACCACGAATCGAAGACGCGTGGGGCCGACACGACATCAGCCAAGCAACAGCGTTTCGACAAGGAATGTGAGGTGATGCGCACGCGTTGGCGCACCGCGCAGGACTTGGATCCTTTCTACAGCCCGAATCTCACGCTTGCGAGGGAGGACTACTCCCTGCGCGAGGCGCCGGGCCTCGGCATCTTCGGCGCCGAAGCGGCGCAGCACGCAGCGCACAACCCGCCGCACCGGGAGTGTGAGGTGCCATCGCCGCGTTAGCCGCCAGATGTACCTGCTCACCCTTTATAGATCGCGAACCCAAAATTCCCCCAGGACGACCCGTGAAAATCTTCCCAAGCTTCCACAAGTCCGGCGTCGTGCCGAGCGGCCGAACGACAGATGTACAAGCGGCCCCCGTTGCACGCAGCGAGGGCGATGTCGCTAAGAACAAGTTCAAGCACAGGATCAAGGTCGACTCGGCGTATCGGTTCAAACGATCTGTGATTGTTGCGGGCTGGCGCACCGGGAACTTCGAAGTTGGATTGGTGGCGAATGGCCGGGAGCTTGACGTTCGCCACGTAAGCGTGTCACGGCCCGATGTCGCGTCGCATTTCGAGATCGAGGGTGATGATCGCTTGGGGTTCGTGTTGGTCGCAGATGCGCCTTCTGACGAGGCGATTTCGCTCGCGTGGGAGGAGGAAAGTGGCCGCATTGCGGTGTCTCAGCCGCTTAAGTTCAGCTTGAACGCTTCGTCGAGTTCTTCTGATCTTCAAAGCCTGGGTCCGGCCATGGGGCTGTTGGCCTTGGCAGAGGAACCTCATTCCAAGCCCTGGGCGAGCCTGATTGCATGCGCTCCAGCCGCGTCCTCGCCATGCCCGACGGCGCGGGGTTTCCTGGAGGGGGCAGCTGCTTGCGAGCTGACGCGAGAAGCAGTCGTTGTCGGATGGGTTGTGCATACACCAGGAACTGTCGTCTGGCTGGAGGACGAGTCGGGCAAGACGTTCCCTCTGGACTCGGCCTTCCGTCGATTCAGGCAGGACGTCCACGACGCCGTGGGGCACGAGTTCGGTCACGCTAGCCGTGACGCAGGATTCATCGTCAGGGTGCGCGGGCTCAAGACGGGAACGAGGCTGCGGCTGAAGGCTGTTGCGGAGACAGGTGTACATGTAGTGGCGGAGATTGCATGTACCTCCTTGCCCGTAGACCCCGTGGCCGCAGCTCGCTGGCTATTCGCGATCGGCACCCCTCTACAGGAGATGCATCGCAGGGTGCCGATCGTCGACGAGCCTGTACTTGGGGCGCTGATTGAGCATCGCCAGGCCATATGGGACGAACTGCCCGTGCAGCGTAGGGATCTGGGCCAATTGCCTGCAGCGCCGAGCGTCAGTGTGATCGTGCCGCTGTACGGGCGGTCGGACTTCGTGGAGCACCAGCTGATCGAATTCAGTGCCGACCCGTGGTTCAAAGCCAATGCCGAGTTGGTGTACGTGCTGGACGACCCCAAGCTGACCGAGAGCTTCCCGGCTCAGGCAGAGGCAATGCATCGCCTCTACAACATCCCTTTCCGTTGGGTGTGGGGAAGCGTGAATCGTGGGTTCTCGGGTGCCAATAACCTCGGCATGCGCAACTCCAGTGCGCCGACGATCGTCTTCCTCAATAGCGATGCGTTCCCTCAGTCAGCCGGATGGCTGCAGCCGCTCGTCAATGTGCTCGAAACGCATCGCCACATCGGCGCCGTAGGCCCTCGGCTCGTTTTTGCTGATGGGTCGATTCAGCATGCCGGAATGGAGTTTGCGCGACGCAATGAGTTGGGCGTCTGGATCAACCATCATCCGTGCGTCGGCCTGGATCCTCAGCTCGACGCGAGGCGTGAGTTGACTACCGTTCCTGCGGTTACGGGCGCCTGCATTGCCGTACGCCGAAGTCAGCTGGAAAAGTTTGGCGGCTGGGACACCGGCTACCTTATTGGCGACTTCGAGGATTCCGACTTGTGTTTGAGGATTCGTGCCGAAGGCTTGGAAGTTGCTTATTTGCCGACCGTGCAGCTAACGCATTTGGAGCGTCAGAGTTTCAAGCTGTTGGGTCAGGATGAGTTCCGTACCCGGGTCGTAATCTATAACGCCGTGCGCCATCAGTCACGCTGGAGCGAGGTCATCGAGCAACCGGTCGCAGCCGTGGCAGCTTGAAGGAGGAGAACCATATGAGCAAGAAACATCGCATCCTCGTCATGGCGCATGCGCACCCCGACTTCAGCCTCGGGGGAGGCGAAATTGCCGCCTACAACCTTTTCAAGAGCTACAAAGAACAACACGACGTCGAAGACGCTTGGTTCCTCGCCCGTGCCGATCGGGGGCGAGGGGCCACTGGCGCGATCAGTCTTCGGCGCCCCAATGAGTACTTGTGGGAACAGGCCGTGCATGACTGGCACCTGATGAAGTCGGCGCACCAGGACTCACTAACGACATGGTTCGCCGACTTGATTCGCGCCCTCAGGCCCACGGTCGTGCATGCGCATCACTATGCTCATCTGGGTCTCGAGTACCTGCGGGTCATCAAAGAGGTTGATCCCTCGATCCGCATCGTGATGACACTGCATGAGTACATGGCTATCTGCTTGAACAATGGGCAGATGATCAAGACAGGGGGAACCAAGCTGTGCAGCCGCGAGAGCTACGACGAATGTCGGCAATGCTTTCCCGAGAAGACGGCAGAGGATTTCTGGTTGCGAAAGCATCGCTTCCAGAGTTACTTCAAACTGGTCGACCAGTTTGTGTCGCCGTCGGAGTTTCTGCGTCAGCGCTACAGCGCCTGGGGGCTGAAGCCAGAGCAAATCGTGGTGATCGAGAACGGCCAGTCGCAGGAGCCTCCGGTGGCTCCTCGTGATCTCGGAGAAGATGAATCACGTAATCGATTCGGCTTCTTCGGTCAGATCAATCCATACAAGGGGCTGGATGTTGTGCTTCAGGCCTTGACTGATATGCCGAGGCGTGAACGCAGGAAATTGGTCCTGGAGGTGCACGGAGCCAATCTGGAGTGGCAGCCTGCTGCATATCAGGAAAAGATCGAAAGCCTTCGGCAGCCACTCATTGAGGAAGGAGTTGTCCAGTGGGTCGGTCCCTACCAGCCGCACGAACTGAAGAGTCGAATGGCGGGCGTCGATTGGGTTGTCATCCCGTCGATCTGGTGGGAGAACTCGCCCATGGTGATACAGGAGGCCTTCGTCTGCGGAAGGCCGGTGGTCTGTAGCGATATCGGCGGAATGCGCGAGAAGGTGCGAAATAAGGTCGACGGTATCCACGTTGGCGCGGCGAGCCCGTTCGCCTGGGGAAAGAGCCTGGCTCGTTTGGCGGGCTGGATCGACGAATGGGATGCGCTTGTCAGCGGTATCAGTCGTCCGCTCTCCTATTCCGAATGTGCCCGTGCTCATTGCGAAATTTTGGGATCAACGAAGTGAAGCACTGGACTCCTGAAGATGGTGTTCAGATCGCCGGCAGCGTGCCAAAGCTGCACCCTGGTTCGTGGGTAGAGGCTCCAGTTGTTATTCAAGCTGTGCTTGCGCCCATGAACCTGATTCAAGTCGGCGCATTTACGGGAATCTATGGGGGGCGAGTGGGTCACTGCAAAATCGGCCGCTATTGCTCCATTGCGCCCGGCGTGGACATCGCTTCCGATCAGCACCCCTCGAATTGGTTGTCCACGTCGATGATCCAGTATGTGCCAGACGTGCATGGCTGGGGGCGCTGGCTCCAAGGGCGCGGCGAGGCGTACACGGTCCCCGTGCGTTCCTTCCAGTCAAACGCCACCGTTCAAATCGGAAATGATGTTTGGATAGGACAGGGCGTCTTTGTCAAGTCAGGCGTGAAGATTGGGGATGGGGCGATCATCGCGGCTCATGCGGTCGTTACAGAAGATGTGCCGCCGTATGCGATCGCGGCGGGGGTGCCGGCAAAAGTGAAGCGTTATCGCTTTGATGAACAGATGATTGAGAAGTTGCTCTCTTTGTGCTGGTGGAACTACAACATCACGGCTGTGCCGAACCTGGATTTCAGCGACGTCGCACATGCGGTTCAGGCGTTGGATGACCTCATTGCGAAGGGAGAGTTGAGTCCATTTTCGCTAACGAAGTACGGCTTCTGAGCCGCCAACAAGATGACCCCTTTTCTGTTTGGCTTCTCTCCCTCTGTGGAGGAGAGTGGATTTCTGTCCACGGAACGTGCCCTTCAACTTGTCGGAGACAACACAGGCAATCTCGCCTTCTGCTATGCCCTGAATCGGCAGCTTGGTGGAAATCTGCGCTCCATCTTGTGGCATGCATCGCCCGCGGCGATTGACAACATGGGCGACATGGGCGTCATGACCCTGGCGAATCAGTTGGGGCCTCATGTGAACCTCGAATATCTCGTGGAGGGGTTTCGCAAGGTTAGAAGTCGTCTTGTCGGAATTGGGCTAGGTGCGCAGGCGGGTCATGCGGAGTCGTTTGTTGAGATTCCGAAAGGTACCCTTGATTGGGTGCGTGCAATCCAGGACCACTCGGTGTCGAATCGCCCAAACATTGCCATGCGCGGAGAGTTCAGCCGCAAGGTACTGGAGCGCTATGGTTTGGCGGACAAGACGGTGGTGCTCGGCTGTCCGACACTCTTCATCAGTGGAGATCTGCAGCTGGGCCGGACGATTGCGGGTCGTTTCGATCCGAATTTCCGACATGTTGCCGTTGCGGCGGGACATCATCGATGGACGCACCTCAGCAGGTTGGAAGCATCGCTCGTGCAGATCGCTCAGGTTACCGGCGGAAGCTACATCTGTCAGAGTCCGCTGGAGATGGTGCGGCTGGGCCGGGGCGAAGCCGGAGCACTCGACGACGCGGCGAGAGATGCGTGCAGAAACTACGTTGCACCGTGGATGGCCGATTCCGAATTCGTGCACTGGTGCGACCGGCGTGCCCTGAGCTTCTTCTCGGCCAGTGCGTGGATCGAGCACATCAGGCGGTTCGACTTTGTGGTCGGCACTCGCATCCATGGCGTCATGCTTGCGCTGCAGGCGGGAGTACCGGCCCTCTGCCTGGCGCACGATTCGCGCACCATCGAGCTGTGCCAGACGATGCTTGTGCCTTACATCCGTGCTCAGGATGTGGCTCAAGGTGTGACGAGAGATGCCCTAGCTCGGCATTTCAACTTTGATCCCGTCGCCTTCGATAGCAATCGCCGGCACCTAGCAAAGGTATACACGGCATTTCTCCAAGACAACGAGCTGACGCCGGCGCCGCACCTTGTGGAACTTGCAGCGTAGCGAGGTGCGGCTTGCTCAGGCTTTGTCATCGTCTGGCACGTTCATTCTTGGCGTGGAAAGGATGGGCCGACGTTCGGTTCGCATTTCTTCTGTTGCTATGCGCCGTCGGATTTCTTCGGAGCGCACACGCTGGCGCGTTGGCCTTGCGCCCAGCGGGACCAGAGGAGATCGTCTTTCGGTGGGAAAGCGACAGGTGCCATGACGAGGACTTCCCCGACTCACCGGCGCGTGCTTTTAGGCGGTACGACGGGAAAGTCGTGCTGAGTGCGGCGCACTTTCTCAACTACTACCTTGTCGGCGAGGACTTGCAGAGTATTGCTCCGACATGCAGACGCCGCTATGTCGCTCCCATGGATAGAGATCCCGATGCGTTCAATGCTCGCATCTGGTTTCAGTCCTTCTTCACCGAAGACGGAAGGGACGTAGTGGCAATCGGGGGCGCTGACTACCACGGCAGCTGGTTCAAGAACTGCGATGACGTATCGCCACGATCTCAAGGGTGCTGGTGGAGCGCGCTGGTGCTTGGGACTTCGAACGATGGCGGGTCAACTTTTACAGTGCGGTCAGCTCCTGGTCATATCGTCGCTCGGCCCCAGATTGCTTTCTCTTCTGCGATCAAGGGACCGGTCGGCTTCTTTTCGACGTCCAACATCGTGAAGCGGGAGGACAGCTTCTACATGCTGGCCTACACGTTCGGCTATGGCGGCCAGAAGGCAGGGAACTGCCTACTTCGTGTGAGGAACCTATCGGATGCGCGGCAGTGGAGGGCATGGGACGGCCTTGCGTTCGCTGTGCAGTTTTCCAATGACCGTCGAGCAATGCCGCCTGATCAGGCGAAGTCAGCATGTGAGCCGGTAGCTGGCTTGACCGGTCCAGTGCGAAGCTTGCTGTGGCATGCGGAAAGTGGCCAGTACTTGGCAATTCTTGGACGCTGGGAGAAGGTGTCTGAAGCTTCGGTTGGCAGGGTGCGAATTCACTTCCAAGCGTCCACATCGAAGGACCTCATCCATTGGTCCGTGCCGGTAAGCTTCCTTCAGTTCGATTCGAAGGGAGGGTGCGATCGTCTCCTCGAAAACGTCGCATACCCATCGATGATCGACGGTACGTCAAAGGATCGGAACTTCGGCACTGTGGGACGTTTGGGCTACGTTTACTTCACGCGCTTCAACCGACCGGATGGCTGTGGAGCAACCATGAACAGGGACCTCGTTCGCATACCGGTCACTATTTCGGAGGCAGTCCCGCAGTAGCTTTCGGAGTCAAGCATCGACCGGTCATCGCCTGCATCCGGGATCGCAGGCTCGCGTCCGCGATCAACTCCACGATTCGCCCAACCCACGCTTGCTTATCGTTCATGAGCAGTCCGTCTTCGTCACGGAGCAGCGCCGCGTCGTACGGTCCTCCGCGGCTGTACACGCCTACTGCCCCACACCGCGCCACATCAAACACCTTCGTATACGACCGCCCCGCGTTAAAGCTCCCCTCCAGCAACGGCACCAACCCAATGTGCCCGCGCATCGTCCGGCAATGCGCCACATAGTTCGGCCAACTCATCGGATGCAGCACACGCGTGCGCGGCAGCCCGCGATACAGCCGGTTCACCTCGTGGTCACCAATGATCTCGAAGTGCGCCTGCGGGCAAGCCTCGAGGCACGCGGCCACGATGGGGTGCAGCCATCGGATCTCCGCTTCGTGTGAGCGGGTGCCGTGATAGAACATCCGCACGAAGCCGTTGTCGGCGTGCATCAGGGCAGCCTCGTGTTCGGCTCTCGGTACATCGTCTACCAGCGGCAGCGGCGGCATCACGATGGGCTCCTGCTGCGCGTAGCGTGCGGCCAGTTCAGGCGTCGATACCCACAGCTGCGATGCCAACTCGGCGATCTCCTGTCCCGTCGTCGCGAAGTGCCGGGCCAGCTTGTCGTGATAGCTGCGCGGCAGCCCCTCCCAGGCCGAAGGCTCGAGCAGGTCGTCATCCATGAAGTACACGACCTGCGCCAGTCGCCCGGCGTGCGCTCGCAATGCTTCCGCCCATCGCCGGTTGAGGTAGCGCACGATCACGACCTGCGTGCCTTCCTGCAGATCCTCCGCCGAAGGGATGTCGTGCTCGACGTCGCGGTACACCGCGTCGATTCCGCTCGCCGCCGCGCGGGGCCGGATGTAGTAATCCGTGCTCGGATTGGCGCCGGCTTGCAGCACCAGCCAGCGGCGCACTTCGTGCCGGTACACCGGCCGTCGCCATGCCAGCCGGTGCCGGGCGAGTGCGGCGCCTGCGCGATACCAGGCGCCGGTGAGCCACGCAGTGTTGTGTGCCATGCGCCGAGCATAGCGGCGGCCTGTGCCATGCCGCGCAAGCGCGGCTGCGGGGGCGCTTCGGGCGCGTATGGGTCGTCAGTTCATCACGTCGACTTCCACCTCCACGTCATGCCGATGGCCGGCGGCATCTGTCGCCGTCACCTTCAGCCGGTGGTGTCCATTCGTCAGCCTGCGCGTGTCGAGCGTGAGCCCGAAGCCGCTGTCCGGCGGTGCGTCGGCATACACGCCGGCCACGTCGGGCCGGGGCACGCCGAGCGTGGCGGGCCCGAGGTCCACGCCGTCAGCCGACACGCTCACGAACGCCGGGCCGCGGTTGTCGTAAGCCCACCCCGCCACATCGATCGTGCCGCTGAGCACCGCGCCGCTTCCAGGCCGGTCTACCGCGAGGCGCGGGGCGGAAACATCGGTGCCGTCGTCGCTCGCCATGAGGGCATGGATGATCGAGCGGGCGCGCGGGTGGTCGCCGACCACCAGGTAGTAGTGCCCTGTGATGGCACTTTCGGGTGGCACTGCCAACACGGAGTCGAATCGGGCGTAGGCCGTGCCGGAGCCGCCCGGTCCGCCGCTGCCCGGGGCCACGAAGCCGCTCAGGCTCGCATAGCTGCCGGGCGCGTACAGCGCCAAGCCCTGGTCGCTCTCATCGACGAGCGCAAACCAGTGCTCGGTGCTGTGTCGGTGGATCGGCGGCTCGCCGAGCGGGGCCGGGGTGCTCACTGTGATGGCCTCGCCGGTCCACGGCGCGCGGCCCTCGTAAGTCACCAGCCGTTGGTAGGCCAGGCCGGTGTACACGGCAGGAAACTCCTGCACCGCCGCTTGGCGCGCGGCCATGCTTTCGCTTTCCACGCGGAAGTCCACGCGCCAGGCCCGCAAGTGCCCGGGCACGGGGCTGATGCGCTGCTCGATCACCACCTCGGTAGGCACAGGCGCCTGCGTGCCGGTGGGCATCCACTGCAGCGGCTGGCTGCGCACGGTGATGCCCTGCGCATCGACCGCGGTCGAGAGCACGGGACTGCCGTGGTTGTACCTGTCGCCGCCCTGCACGGGGTTCCAGCCCCAGCTTCCGCTGCATCCGGCGCAGGGGTCATAGCGATACGCGCCGTCATACAGCGCGAGTTGAACGCCGCGCCCCGTGTCGTGGGCGTTCACGAAGTTGACGCCGTTGAGGCTGGCCTCGGCGATGTAGCCGCCGCGTGCGGTGTCGATCGCGATGCGGCTGGTTTCATCCCCTTCGCGACGTTCCATCAACAGCAGGCTGCCCTGCCAGTAGCTGCGCACGGCGCCGCTGGGGAGCGGCGTTCCATCCGAGGCCATCGCCTCGGGCGCGGCAAAGATCATCTCGCCGGCCACCGCGGGGGCAGGGGCCTGCGCTCCTCCGCCACCGCAGGCTGCGGTGAAGACCGCGAGCAAACACCACGCGATGCTGCGATTCGTGCTCATGTTGACTCCGTGTGCACACGGGCCTGCGGCCGGCGCGGCAAAGAGAGGCCCACAGCGGTGGTCCAGAGACCGCTGGGGAGAAAGGCGCGTGTGAAGCGCGCGGGGTTACGCAGCGAGGGCCGCGCGCAGCCGCGCCCTCACGCAATGCGTGAAGTGCCGGCTATCGATGCGCGCAAGACCTCGGCCGAATGCGACGGGCGTCACCCGTATCCCGGCGTGAGGCGGTGGTGTGGGTCCATACTGCTTCCTCGGATCCCCTGGATGTGTCCCCTCGGTGGGGCGCGAGATCATTCTGGAAGCGCACGATTTGTGCGCAGATCCCTCGTGCACGGGGTGCGTGCGCATACAGCACGCTCGGCGCAGCAAGCTCAGCGCAGCACGCGCGAACACTCGGCGCATCGCGTCATGGAGCGGGCGCCGCGGCAGTCTTCACGCCACTCCACGGTGCCGAGGCCAAGGCGGCGCACCCGTTTGTTATCGTTGCCGGTTCGCCCGACGGCGCTCGTTCCTCACACTGGCCTTGCGGGCCTGTCATCCAACGATCCCATGCTGAAGACCGCTTTCGTACGCCGGCTCGCCGATGCGCCGCCCGAGATGCTGCGCTGGACACTCGATCTGCCCGTGAACAGTGCCGCGGTGGATGTTTCCTCCGGGGAGCTGCGTGTGCAAGGGTGGATGCTGCTGCGCGCGCCGGGCGGGGCTGCGCCCACCGTGGTGGTGCGCGGGGCCGACGCGCCCCAAGGCGAGGTGCAGCGCCACGCCTTCAACTGCGGGCGGCCCGATGTGATCGATCGCGTGCTGCACGAGCCGAGCGCGGGTCACCCGCAAGTGCGCTGCGGCTTCAGGTTTTCAGTGCCGGTGTCGGTGCTGCCGGTCGAACTCGGTTTCCAGTGGGGCGATAACGAACCGTTCTGGGCCGCATCCATCAGCCTGCAGGAAGTCACCATGCAGGTCATCGAGGGCGCCGAGGGCTGGCTCTTTCTCGACAACGACACCAACCGCAGCGTAGACCAGTACACCGGCGCGCTGCTGCTCGACCCCGCGGGCTTGCGCTCGTGGCGCACCTACCTGGCCGAGTGCCGCGCGCTGGCCGCCCGGAACGATGCTCGTCATGCGCTGGTGGTGGCACCCTCGAAGGAGGAGGTGCTGCGCCGCCACTATCCGCATGCGCGGGCAGGCACCACCGTGCTTGATCAGGTTCGGGCCTTGACGCGGCCGGCAGACCATTACGTGGATGGCGCCATCGTGCTCGCCGAGCAGGCCGAGCCCGAACAGATGTTCATGCGCACCGACACGCATTGGACGGACCGGGGTGCCATGCTCACCATGCTGGCTGTGCTGCAGGCCATGGGGCTGAACACGGCCCGGGCGCACGAGCAGCTGGCGGCCGATACATACCGCGTGGCGCCCTACGCGGGGGATCTCGGCTTGAAGCTGGTGCCCCAGCGCAAGGCACCCACCGAGTTCCTCGCCGGCCCCGCCCCGGAAGCCGGTGCGGTGCTGGACAACCGCCTGCCCAACATCGGCCGTGTGCTCGTGTTCGAGAACGAGCAGGTGCCCTACGAGGGCACGCTGCTGGTGTTCGGCGCCTCATCGGCATACCCGATGCTCAAGTACCTGAAGCGGCTCTTCGATCGCGTGGTGTTTGTGCACAGCGCGGGGCATGTGGACCCGCGCGTCGTCGATCATGAGCGCCCGGCGGCCTTGCTGCTGCAGTCCAATGGCCGCTTCCTGATCCAGCCGCCGCGCACCGACTTTTCTTTGGCGAATGCGGTGCGTACCAAGCTCGCGGAGGCCGGGGAGCCTGCGCGTCGGCATGCGGCGCAACTGGTGGCCGAGGGGCCGCGCAGCGCGATGGATCTGCCCTACCTCGACATGCTGAAGGCGGCCACGTGAGTCGCGTCCGAGCCTATCGTTGGAGATGCTCCAGGCCGCGTTCCGGGCCACTCTCCCGGCTGCTTTCCGGGCCGCTTCTGGCCTCGGCGGCCGCTGTTTGTGTTTGCTTGCTGGTGGCATGCGGTGGTGGCGGTGGCAACGTGCCGACATCGGCCAACATCGTCGCGGTGCAACTGCCATCGGTGGCCCCAGGCACCTGGGTGGTGATGGGCTCGTCCACGGCGGCTGGTGCAGGGGCGACGCCGGGCAACAGTTGGCCTTCCAAGTTGCAGGCCGCCTACGCTGAGCGCGCAGTCGAGCTGGTCAATCTCGCCGTCGGAGGCAGCACCACCTACGCTGGCCTCAGCGCGCAAAGCGATCCGGTGGCTGGCCGTCCCCAGCCTGACACCACGGCCAACGTCGATGCCGCCCTCGCGCAAGGCGCCAAGCTGCTGCTCGTCTCATACCCCAGCAATGACACGGCGCTGGGGTACAGCGTCGACGAGACCGTCGCCAACCTGCTGGCCATTCGCGACGCAGCCCGCTCGCACAATGTGGCGGTGATGATCTTGTCCACGCAGCCGCGCGCTTTGCCGGTCTCGCAGTTGGCCATGCTTGCGCAGATCGACGCCCAGCTGTCCGCATCCATCGGCTCCTGCTTCGTGACGGTGCGCGAGGCCTTGGCCGGGCCGGACAGCAGGCTCGATCCGCGCTACGACTCGGGCGACGGCGTGCATCCGAACGACGCCGGGCACGCGCTCATCTATGAGCAGGTGAGGGCGGTCGTGGACAGCGGGCGCTGTGTCGATACCGCCTCGCAGTGAAGCAATGACTGCGTCGGTGGCTGCTCAGTCATTGGCCGTGCCCACCCGCGGCGTGGCGCGCGTCGCCACCTTGGCCCGCCTGCTCTGCGACTACCGCCTGGTCCATCGGCCGGGTCACGACACCCAGGCCGTGCTCGGATGGGGCCGCAAGCCCAGCGCCGAGACGGCCGAGCGTGTGGCACGCGCGCACGGCCTGCCGCTGTGGCGCGTGGAGGATGCCTTCCTGCGGTCGCTCACCCTCGGCCCCGACAGCCCGCCGCTGGGCGTGGTGCTCGACGACATCGGTGTCTATTACGACGCCTCGGCGCCTTCGCGGCTCGAAGCGCTGGCACGCCAGCCGCTCACGCCGCAGCGCGCCGATCGAGCCCGCTCGCTGATTGGCCAGTGGCGGCAAGCGCGTGTGAGCAAGTACAACCAAGCCCGCGAGTCGGCTCCTCCGCTGGCCGGCCCCTACGTGCTGGTTGTGGACCAGACGGCGGGCGATGCCTCCATACGCTACGGCGCCGCCGACGAGCGCAGCTTCGCGCGCATGCTGGAGGCTGCGCTCGATGAGCATCCCGAGTTGCCCGTGGTGCTCAAGGTGCATCCCGATGTGGTGGCGGGCCGCAAGCGCGGGCACTTCGAATCGCTCACCCCTGGCCAGGCCGCCCGCGTGGTGCTGCATGCTGCCGATGCGCACGCGCCCGGCCTCATCGAGCCTGCCGCTGCCCTCTACTGCGTGACTTCCCAGATGGGTTTCGAGGGCCTGCTGTGGGGCAAGCCTGTGCGTGTCTTCGGCATGCCGTTCTATGCAGGATGGGGCCTCACGCAAGATGCGCTGCCGGCGTCGTCGCGACGCTCTGCGGTGCCGCTCGAAGCCCTGGTGCATGCCGCGCTCGTCGACTATGCGCGCTATGTCGATCCCGAGACGGGCGAGCGATGCGAGGTCGAGGCCCTGCTCGAATGGATGGCCTTGCAGCGGCGCATGCGTCAGCGCTTCGCCCCGCAGGTCCACGCGCTCGCCTTCTCGCGCTGGAAGAAGCCCATCGTGCGTGCTTTCTTCGGTGGCAGCGCGGTGCAGTTCGTACGCCGCCCGCAGCAGGTGCCGCCCGGAGCCACGCTGGCCGTGTGGGGCCGGCGCCCCGCCCCGCCGCAGGCCGGCACGGTGGTGCGGCTGGAAGATGGTTTCCTGCGCTCCGTGGGCCTGGGGGCCGACTTGGTCCGCCCGCTGTCGTGGGTGATGGACGGCACCGGCATGTACTACGACGCGACGCAGCCGTCCGATCTGGAGCGCCTGCTGCGCGAGTCGATCTTCGACGACAGGCTTGTCGCACGCGCAAGGCGGCTGCGCGAGCGCATCGCGTCCGAGGGCATCACCAAGTACAACGTGGGGCAGGGCCGGTGGCAACGCCCGGCCGACGCGCGCCGCGTGGTGCTGGTGCCGGGGCAGGTCGAAAGCGACGCGGCCATTGCCTACGGCGCGCCCGGCCTGCGCAGCAACCTGGCCCTGCTGCAGGCCGTGCGCCGCGCCGTGCCCGATGCCTACCTGGTCTACAAGCCCCACCCCGATGTGGTGGCCCGTCTGCGGCGCGAAGGCTCAGGGGAGGGCGAAGCCTGTGCGCATTGCGATGAGATCGTCATTGACGTGCCGATGCACCTCATGCTCGATGCGGTGGACGAGGTACACGTCATGACCTCGCTTGCCGGCTTCGAAGCCCTGCTGCGCGGCCGGCGCGTGGCGACCTACGGCCAGCCTTTCTACGCTGGCTGGGGCCTCACCGAAGACCATGCCCCGCCGGCCCGCCGCGGACGGCCGCTCACGCTCGATGAACTCGTGGCGGGCGTGCTGCTGCTGTACCCCGCGTACGTGAGCCGGCACACGGGGCACTTCACCACCGCCGAACGGGCGCTGGACGAGCTGCTCGCCTGGCGCCACGCGGGCGCCAGCCAAGCCGGGTGGCTGCTTCGTGTCAGGCGCGCGCTATTGCGCTGGTTCACTGCAGGCCCTAGGCGCTGACCTCGTCGCGCACGGGGGCGTGCAGCGCCTGCCGGATCGCCTGGAACAGCTCGTCGCTCTGGATCGGCTTGGTCACGTAGCCGTTCATGCCGGAGGCCAGGCAACGCTCTCGGTCGCCCTCCATCGCGAAGGCAGTCACGCCGATGATCGGAACCCGCGCGCGCGGTGAGTCCAGCGAGCGGATGGTGCGGGTGGCGTCGTAGCCGTTCAAGCGCGGCATCGAAACGTCCATCAGGATGACGTCGAAGTCTTCGCTGCTCGCCAACTCCACGGCGTGCGCGCCATCGATCACGCTACTGACTCTCAGCCCGGCGGGCCCCAGCACCTGCTCCAGCACCTTGCGGTTCACCGGGCTGTCGTCGGCCACCAGCACGCGCCGGCCGCGCAACGGAATGTCGGGCTGCGGGGTGTCGGGAAGCGCCTGGCGGATGGCGTCAGGCAGTGCGGGTGCGGTTCCCGCCCGCACATGGAAGGCGAACGTCGTGCCCTGTTCCGGCCTGCTGCGCACGCTGATGTCTCCAGACATCGCCTGGCACAGCTCGCGCGACAGGGCCAGCCCCAGGCCCGTGCCCCCGAAACGGCGGGTGGTGGTCTCGTCGGCCTGCGTGAACGCCGCGAAGAGGGTGGACTGCAGCTCCTCCGGCACGCCCGGGCCGGTATCGCTCACCTCCACGTCGATGCGGCAGTGCTCGGGGTCATCGGCCTCGGGCTGGCAACGCACCCGCACCGACACGCCGCCCGTGTCGGTGAACTTGATCGCGTTGTCCAGCAGGTTCTGCACGATCTGCGTCAGCCGGTACGAGTCGCCCACCACCACGCGCGGGCCGCCGCTGAACTCGAAATCGAGCTGCAGGTCCTTGGCCAGCGCGGCGCACCGGAACGACTGCACTGCGCGCCGCAGATCCTGGTCGAGGTCGAAGGCGCGGCGCTCCATGCGCAGATGTCCGGCCTCGATCTTGGACAGATCCAGGATGTCATCCAGCAGGGCCCTCAGGCGGCGCGTGCTCGCCTCCAGTGTCTGCAGCAGGTCGCGCTGGTAGGCGTCGAGCGGCGTGCTCGCCAGCACCCCCGCCATCCCCGTGATTCCGTTGAGCGGCGTGCGGATCTCGTGGCTCATGTTGGCGAGGAAGCGCGACTTGGCCGCATGCGCTTGTCGCGCCTGAGCCAGTGCGGCGGAAAGCGCCTGTGCCTGGCGCTTCTCCTCGCTCAGCTCGCGCATCGAGACGCACAGGCAGGGCGCGCCCTGGAAGCTCACGGTGCGCAGCATCATTTGCACCGGGAAGCCCTGGCCGCCGCTGCGTACCGCCATGCGTTCCAGCGCCTGTCCTTCGAGCGGATGGCGTCCGATGCGTCGGAACTCTTGCATCTCCTGCTCGAACTGAGTAGTCGATTCCGGTGCGAGCACCGCGCCGAGCGGGTACGAGGTGATCTCGGCCAGCGGCCGGCACAGCAGGATCTCGACCCGTTCATTGCACAGCAGCACATTGGACTGCGCATCGACGATGAACAGCGCTTCGCCGCCCGTGGAGGTGGCGCTGCGAAACACCTGCCACAGCTCCTTATTGCGCGCCAGCTCGGCGGCCGCCTGGGTGCTGGCCTGCTGCAGCGCATCGCGCAACGCAAAGAGTTCGCGGGCGACCAGCGGGGAGCGCAGTGGCGGCGGCGAAGACAACTCGGTGCCGCCTGCAAACGCCGCACGCGCATGCCTGGCTAACCGGCGCAAGGCGGCAGCCTGGATGAGCAGATAGGCCAGCACGAGAGTCAGCACGGCGCCGATCTGCATCGCTTGCCCGCGCAGCGAGGTGGCGGCCGCTGCGCGCGCCGCCGCTTCGATGCGCTCTGTCGAATACACCATGGCCAACCGCGCGCCCTTGAGCGGGCCGTTGGGTACATCTCGCCACGCGACGGCATGCATGGCGCTGCGCAACCCCTTGGCACCCGCGCCGGCTTCAGCGCTCCAAGCCTGCTGCAGCAGTTGGGACACCTGAGCAGACAATGCGCGGCGATCGTGCCGGTACACCTCGCCCTCCGCTGTGCGCAACGCAATCACGATGGCGTGGGCCGGCCACACCACCTGCTCAGCGAACAGGGCATCTCCCGCCTGGGCGTTCAGGCGGGGGCGCAGCCGCGCCGCGTCGGCCGCCAGCGCGTCGAGCAGCTCGTTCGACTGTTCGAGCATGGTCGCGTGCAGCAGGCTGTCCACCAGCTCCACGGCACTTCTCACGCGTATGGTCGCGATGGCGGCGGCCGCAGCGCAGATGATGACCGCCGCACCCAGCCAGAGCGAGATGCGCAGGCGGCGGCGGGCGGGTACGGGTGGAGCCATCTTGCCGCTCGCCAGGTTTCAGCGCGCGCCGCGCTCTGAGAGGTCTTGCAGCCGGGCATCGAGGTACCCGGCTAGCCGATCCACCCGCAAGGGCTTGCGGTAGAGCAGGGTGCGCGCATCGAATCGCTCATCGCGCTCCGACACCGACTCGTCGCCGGTCACCACCACGATGTGAAGGTCATGCAGCAGCGCGTTGGCGCGCAGCGTGCGAATGAGCAGGTGTCCGTCGAAAGGCTTCATGACGATGTCGGTGATCAGCACATCGGGCCGCTGCTGGGCCACCGACAGCAGCGCCTCTGCGCCGTCATGGGCGTAATGCGCAACCACGCGGTCACCCCATTGACGGAACAGGATCTCGTACGACTTCAGCGCGACCGGGTTGTCTTCCACCACCAGCACGGACAGCGGACGCTGCTGGCCGGCCGAATGCGGATCGGGCAGACGCGCCATTTCGCGCTCGAGAGACGCCAGCGTAATCCTCCGATGCCCGCCTTGCGTGCGCCATGCCTCAAGCGTGCCCGACTCCACCATCTTTTGGATGGTGGACACCGAGACACCCAGCATGGCCGCGGCATCCTTGGTGCCGACGTAGCCGCTGGCGATGGCAGAGCTGGAGAGGTTGCTTTTCGGTCGGCCCATGCCTGTGATGCACCTGGGCAGGTGCGGCGCGATAGCGCCATGGGGAAACGGGCCGGAATCATAGCCCCGGTGGGCCGCGCAGGCAGTGAGCGCTCAGGACCAACGGAGAGGCACAGCGATTACGTCACGCCGTCACGAGTTTTCAAGGGGCTCGCCCGACGGCAGGGATCAGGCCACCCAGGGCGGCACGTCGACAGTGACCTCGGTGGGCGAGGTGGCCGCCACGGCAGTCTGTCGGCTGACGTCCGCGCCGGCGGCTGGCATAGGCTGCGGCTGCGCTGGGTCCAACCAGCCCCCTAACGCATCGACCAGATCGGGAATCATCTGGCCGAGCTCGCCGGTCATGATCGCGACGTCGGCATCGAAGCCGCCGTCGCCCTCTCCCTTCTTTTCCTGGCCTTCAAGCACCACATCCAGCAGCTTGATCTTCTTCAGTGCGCCCTGCTCGCTCAGCACGAACGACACCCGGCTATTCCATGTCATTGCGAGCTGGGTGGGCAGCTTGCCCTGCCTGATGTGCTCGCCAACTTCGTCGATCTCGAGCGTGTGCCGCGCATAGCGAACGGTGGACTTCTCGCTGTCTGGCTGCTTCAGCTCGCACTCGCGGTCGATCGTGAAGCCAGGCGGAGGCTCCTTCTCAGAAAGCCAGCCCGACATCGCTGTCGACGCGGAAAGCTGAGTTTGCATCTGCGTGACGCGAAAGCCTCCGGCCAACAGATCAACCAGTTGAGAAACAACCCGATCAGCCCTCTTCGGGCTCGCCACTCCAATGACCATGAGGCGGTCCTCCGGGGCGATCCATACAGTGGTATGGCCGCGCTTGGGGAACGCGCGCGGCAGCAATTCGCGCACGATCTCCTCCTTCAACTCCTTAGCCCTCTTTCCCTTGGGCCTCCGGCCCGTTTCGGTTTCCACTGCGTCTAAACGACGCTCCAGCTCTGCCTTCACAACGCCCCCGGGGATGGCTTTGGTCTCAGTGCAGACCTTGAGGATCAGCTGCCCAGCTACCTGCTCCACGAGCGCCGCGTGCTTCTCGCTGCGCGGCTCGATGAAACCAATGGACTCTGACTGCGTTGCTCCGCACTCGACAAAGCGAGCTCTGCTCAGGCGCGATTCAATGTCGGTAAGCGTGGGGGCGTCCCACTGATCAATGCGGTAGACGAGGGTGTTCTTGAACATCGGCGACCAGAAGAGCGCGCCGCACGGGACGCGATGGACGGAGCGGGCGGATCCAGTGTTGCGGACTTGCGACCGGATCCGCTTGCTACATGGGGGGCGAGCCGTGACACGTGGGCCCATGCGAGGGGCGAGCCGCGACTCGACGGAGGGTGCGATTGTAGGAGTGAGGTAGGAGTGGACCGAAGGGCCCTGAGCTGCCCGCCGTTTTTCGCCTTCCAAGGGCCGATGGTTAATGTGGAAGACGCCCCCAGCCAGGCGCACCGACGCCTGACCTGAAGCTGG
>CBINKC010000039.1:0-30085 GCA_966251135.1 uncultured Burkholderiaceae bacterium | reverse complement strand
TGGTGCCGTCCTTCTTGCGCGCCACGTGCTCCATGACCACGATCACGCGCGGCACCCCGGCCACGAGATCCATGGCGCCGCCCATGCCCTTGACCATCTTGCCGGGGATCATCCAGTTGGCGAGATCGCCCTTCTCGCTCACCTGCATCGCGCCGAGGATGCTGAGGTTGATCTTGCCACCACGGATCATCGCGAAGCTGTCGTGCGAGCCGAAGATGCTGGAGCCGGGGATGGTGGTCACGGTCTGCTTGCCGGCGTTGATGAGGTCGGGGTCAACCTCGTCCTCCATCGGAAACGGGCCGATGCCCAGCATGCCGTTCTCGCTTTGCAGCCAGACCTCGATGTCCTTGGGCACGAAATTGGCCACCAGCGTGGGAATGCCGATGCCGAGGTTCACGTAGTAGCCATCCTTCAGCTCGGACGCGGCCTTGGCGGCCATCTGCTCTTGGGTCCAGGGCATGTTCTCTCCTTCAGGCGGCGGGCCGAGTCGTGCGCTTCTCGATGCGCTTCTCGGGATGGGGATTCACCACGATGCGGTGCACGTAGATACCGGGCAGGTGCACGTCGTCCGGGTCGATGTCGCCGACCTCCACGAGCTGCTCCACCTCCACCACGGTGATCTTGCCGGCCATGGCGGCAGCCGGGTTGAAGTTGCGTGCCGTGCGGCGAAACCGCAGGTTGCCGCTCTTGTCGGCCACCTGCGCCTTGACGAGCGCAACCTCGGGGCTCAACGCACGCTCCATCACGTACACATGGCCGTCGAACTCGCGCGTTTCCTTGCCTTCGGCCACCATGGTGCCCACACCGGTGCGCGTAAAGAAAGCCGGGATGCCCGCCCCGCCGGCGCGCAGCTTCTCGGCCAGCGTGCCTTGTGGCGTGAACTCGAGCTCCAGTTCGCCAGCCAGGTACTGGCGCTCGAACTCCTTGTTCTCGCCTACATAGCTGGAGATCATCTTGCGGATCTGTCGCGTCTGCAGCAGCAGGCCCAGACCGAAGTCATCGACGCCGGCATTGTTGGAAATGACGGTGAGGTCCTTCACTCCCGAATCGCGCAGCGCCACGATCAGCGCTTCCGGAATGCCGCACAGTCCGAAGCCGCCCACGGCGAGCAGCTGGCCATTCCTGACGATGCCATCGAGCGCGGCTGCCGCGCTCGGATAGACCTTGTTCATTCGCTATCTCCAGATCTGAACTAGCTGAACTACCGGAACTTGATGGGCGCGAAGCGTACTACGTAATGCATTACGTAGTCGTTACGTAGAATCGCCTACGGGAACGGGTTCATGCCGACCATGCCGACCGAAAGCCCCAGCGACCTCGATTACCGCACGGCGTTCGACCTGGCTCCGATCGGACTGGTCATTTCCCGCAACCGCCTGATGGTCGACTGCAACCAGCACCTGCTGGAAATGTTCGGCGCAACGCGAGAACAGCTGGTGGGCCGATCGTTCGAACTGCTCTACCCCACGCACGACGAGTTCGAGCGCACCGGTGCTCGCATCGTCGCCAGCCTCAATGCGCGCGGCTGGTACGCCGACGAGCGCGTGATGAAGCGCGCGGGTGGGGCCCGTCGCGGCGAACTGTTCTGGTGCCACGTCTCGGGACGAGCGCTCGATCCCCGGCACCCCCACGCGGCCGGCATCTGGAGCTTCGAGGATCTTTCGGCGCGCCGGCAGGTGAAGGCCGATCTCACGCCGCGCGAGCGCGAGATCGCAGCCCTGCTGATCGACGGCCTCACGAGCAAGCAGATCGGACGCAAGCTGGACATCAGCCCGCGCACCGTGGACGTCTACCGCGCGCGGCTCATGAAAAAGTACGACGCTTCCACCACCCCACTGCTTGTGCAGAAGCTGCTGAGCGCATAGAACGTGGAAGAAGCACAGCCTACGGCCGCGCGATCCCGAGCTCGCCGTACAGGCGGTCCACCAGTTCGCGCAACGCTGCCAGCTCCGCCCGCATAGCGGCCTGCTGCGCCTTGAGCGCGGCCAACTCCGAAGCGGCCACGAAATCCTCTGGCGCAATCGATGCCGATGCGGCGAGCGCCGCCGTGTCGACCGGGCCGGACAGCAGATGAGCCCAGCGCGCCTCTCGCGCGCCCGGTGCACGCGGCAGCTTCACGGCCAGCGGGCCGCCCTTCTCGTCGGACCGCTCGGCGAGTTCCTCCAGGAAGCCCTCGACCGAGGACACATCGGCAAAGCGATGGAGCCGGTCGGTGTTGGCGCGCAGTTCGGCGCTGGTCTGTGGCCCGCGCAGCACAAGCACGGCCAGCAGCGCCACCGACTGCGACGGCAGCCCGAGCACCCGGCCCACGTTGTGCTCGTAGCGCGCCACCCGCGAGCCGCTGCTCTCGAACACGAGGCTCAGCGACTTGAGCGCATCCACTGCCACCTGGACCTCGGCTTCCGTGGCATTGATGACCGGATCGCGCGCGCTCTTCTGGTTGCAGCCGGCCACCAACGCGTTGAGCGACAGTGGATAGCTGTCGGGCACCGTCTGGGCCTTCTCCACCAGCACGCCGAGAACGCGCGCCTCCAGCAGCGACAGCGGCCTCACACCGCGAAACCGTCGTCGACCTGGATCACCGCGCCGTTGACGAAGTGGCTTTCGTTGGCCACCAGCATCATGAGCACCGAATCGAGATCCTGCGGCTGACCCACCCGCTTGCGCGGCAGCATGTCGACCAGACGCTTGCCCTGCTCGGTGTCCCAGTAGTGGTGATTGACTTCGGTGTCCACGTAGCCCGGGCAGATGCAGTTCACGTTGATGCCGAACCGGCCCCACTCCAGCGCCATGGCGCGTGTCATGTGGACGACGGCCGCCTTGCTCATGCAGTACACGCCGATCTGGCTGAGCACGCGCAGGCCGGCCATGGACGCGATGTTGACGATGCGCCCGCCGGTGAAGGTGCCGGGCGCGGAGCCCTTGGCACGCGCCAGCATGCGCTTGCCCACCTCCTGGGCGACGAAGAAAGCCCCTCGGGTATTGGTGTCGAAGACGTAGTCGTAGTCTTCCTCGGTGACCTCGGCCAGCTTCTGAGTCGTGCTCACCCCCGAGTTGTTGATGAGGATGTCGATAGTGCCGAACTCCGTTTCGGCATGGGCAACGGCCGCCCGAATGCCGTGGACGTCGGTCACGTCGACCGTCACCACGTGGGCGTCGCCGCCGGTGGACTCGATCTCGGCGCGCAGTGTTTTCAGCCGCTCAACGCGGCGGCCCGCCAGCACTACACCGCAACCCGCCTTGGCCAAGGTCTTCGCGAACTGCGTGCCCAGCCCACTCGACGCGCCGGTGACCAGCGCGACGCGGCCGGACAGGTCGATGCAATAACTCATGTCGGCTCTCCTCATTCCTGACTGCGGCGAAGATAGCACGCGCGATCATCGCGACAGGCTGTTCCCTGGGTTGCGTTGATGCAGGTCGCGACACGGGCGCGATTCAAAATAGAACGACCGTTCTATTTTGAAAAATGCACCCCTAGAATGCCGCCCATCCCAGAGCAAGGAACGTCATGACCCCGCAGGAAATCCTCGAACGCTACGGACCGCGTGAGACCATGGAGTACGACGTGCTCGTGGTGGGCGCCGGGCCGGGCGGGCTTGCCGCGGCGATCCGCATCAAGCAGATCGCCGCCGAGCAGGGCAAGGAGGTGTCGGTCGTGGTGCTGGAAAAAGGATCCGAGCCCGGCGCGCACATCCTCTCGGGCGCCGTGATGGACCCGCGAGCCATCACCGAGCTCATGTCCGACTGGAAGGAAAGAGGCGCGCCCCTCAACCAGCCGGTCACCGGCGACGATGTGCTGTTCCTCTCGGAAAAGGGAGCCTGGCGCACGCCCGACTGGCTGGTGCCCGAACCCATGCACAACGAGGGCAACTACGTCATCAGCCTGGGCAACGTGGTGCGCTGGATGGCGCAACAGGCCGAAGCCATGGGCGTGGAGATCTTCCCCGGCTTCCCGGCTGCCGAGGTGCTCTACAACGACGACGGCTCCGTCAAAGGCGTGGCGACCGGGAACCAGGGCATCGGTCGCAACGGCGAGCCCGCCCAGGACTTCCAGCTCGGCATGGAACTGCACGCAAAGTACACGCTCTTCGCCGAGGGCGCACGCGGGCATCTGGGCCGGCAGCTCATCGCGAAGTACAAGCTCGACGAAGGCCGCGACCCTCCCAGCTGGTCCATCGGCATCAAGGAGCTGTGGGAGATCGATCCGGCCAAGGCCAAGCCCGGGCTCGTGGTGCATACCGCCGGATGGCCGGTGGATGCGCACACCTTTGGCGGCGGCTTCCTCTACCACATGGAGGACAACAAGGTCACGCTGGGCTACGTGCTTGGGCTGGACTACCGCAATCCCTGGATGAGCCCTTTCGAGGAGATGCAGCGCTGGAAGACGCACCCGCGCATCCGCGAAGTTCTCGAAGGCGGCAAGCGCCTGGGCTATGGCGCGCGAGCCATCAACAACGGCGGACTGCAGAGCCTGCCCAAGCCGGTGTTCCCCGGCGGCGTGCTGCTGGGCTGCGATGCCGGCTTCATGAACGCGGCGCGCATCAAGGGCAGCCATGCCGCCATCAAGTCGGGCATGCTGGCGGCGGAGGCGACCTATGCCGCCGTGGCTGCCGGCCGCCAGCACGACGAGCTGAGCGCCTTCCCGGACGCCTTCGAGAAGAGCTGGCTGCACGAGGAACTGAACGCCTCGCGCAACTTCAAGCCGTGGTTCAAGAAGGGCCTCTGGGTAGGTTCGCTGATGACGGGCATCGAGCAGTGGCTGCTGCCCAAGCTCGGCGTGACGAGCCCGCCCTGGACCCTGCACCGCGACCAGCCGGACCACGCCTGCCTGTTGCCGGCGGACCAGTGCGAAAAGATCGACTATCCCAAGCCCGACGGCCAGCTGACCTTCGATCGCCTGAGCAGTGTGTTCCTCAGCAACACCAACCATGCCGAAGACCAGCCCTCGCACCTCGTGCTCAAAGACGCCACGGTGCCTGTCACGGTGAACCTCGCGCGCTACGCAGGGCCGGAAAGCCGCTACTGCCCGGCCGCGGTGTATGAGTTCGTCGACGAAGGCACGGGCCCGCGACTGCAGATCAACGCGCAGAACTGCGTGCACTGCAAGACCTGCGACATCAAGGATCCCACGCAGAACATCGTGTGGGTCACGCCTGAAGGCGGCGGCGGGCCGAACTACGTGAACATGTAAAGCGCCGCGGCGCTCACCACCGCGGCGGGCGTTTCTCGACGAACGCCTGCACGCCCTCCAGTGCCGACTCATCCATCATGTTGCACGCCATCGTGCGCCCGGCGTCGGCATAGGCATCGGCCAGCCAAGAGCCCATGATTGACGCCGCCCGCAAAGGCTGGGCGCGCATCTCCTTCAGGTCGTGGCCCGCACAAGAGATGCCCGAGCAGCCTTGTGCGACCAGCATTCAGCCCACACGATGCGCAAGCGCGGCGCGGCTCTTTGCGCAGGCGCTCGGCTACACTCGTCGCCGCCAGGAGAGAGCCTTTCAGGAAGGCCGCCGAAGGCGCAGGGCGCATCCCAGGATGCGGTCGAACGCTCAGGCAAAAGGACTGGCAGCCGCCCTGGGGCAGTTGCAGGGCGTACCTCGCTGGAGAGAGGCCCGCCGCCGAGCGGGCCCACCGAAGGGGCAAGCGGCAGGCCGTCACCCGGCAGCCGCCAATCTCTCAGGTAGAGCGGACAGCCAGGGCATCCCCCGACGCGCATGCAGTGCGCCGGCCCAACGATGAATGCCCTCGGAGACGACCATGTCCGCCACCGAACTACTCAAAACTCCGCTGTACGCCCTGCACCTGGAGCTGGGCGCCAAGATGGTCCCCTTCGCTGGCTACGACATGCCGGTGAACTATCCCGGCGGCATCATTGCCGAGCACCGCCACTGCCGCGGCTCTGCCTCGCTGTTCGATGTGTCCCACATGGGCCAGCTGCGCCTGGTCGGCGACGACGCGGCGGCTGCCCTCGAATCCCTGGTGCCTGTCGATGTGGTGGGCCTGGGCGTCGGCAAGCAACGCTACGCCTTCTTCACCAATGCCAGCGGCGGCATCCTCGACGACCTGATGATCACGCGCCGCAGCGGCGATCTCTTCCTGGTCGTGAACGCGTCACGCAAGGATGCCGACATCCAGCACCTCATCACCCACATCGGCCATCGCTGCCATGTGCGGCCGCTCCCGGAGCGCGCCCTGCTGGCCCTGCAAGGCCCAAGCGCCGTGCAGGCGCTGGCGCGACTCAACGAAGGCGTGTCCAGGCTGACCTTCATGACGGGCGGCGAGTTCCAGCTGAACGGCGCGGCCTGCTTCGTCACGCGCTCGGGCTACACGGGCGAAGACGGCTTCGAGATTTCCGTGCCGGCCGAAGACGCCGAGGCACTGGCCCGCGCCCTGCTGTCGCAGCCCGAGGTGAAGCCCGCCGGACTGGGCGCACGGGACACCCTGCGCCTGGAGGCGGGACTGTGCCTGTATGGCCACGACATCAACGAGACCACCACGCCCATCGAGGCCGGCCTCGCCTGGGCGATCCAGAAGGTTCGCCGCCATGGCGGTGCGCGTGCGGGGGGCTACCCGGGCGCCGGGGTCATCGATGCTCAGCTGGACAACGGCGCCGTGGTCAAGCGTGTGGGCCTGACCGGCCTCGAGCGAGTGCCGGTGCGCGAAGGCGCGAGGATCGTCGATGGCCAGGGCCATGCACTCGGCCACGTGACGAGCGGCACGCTGGCCCCCACGGTGGACGCGCCCATTGCCATGGCCTACCTCGCCGCCAACCATGCGCAGCCCAGCCACGAGGTCTATGCCGAGGTTCGCGGCAAGCGGCAGCCGATGCGTGTGTGCCCCCTGCCCTTCGCGCCTCACCGCTACCACCGCGCCTGAACGGGTGTGAAGAAGTCCGGCATGCCCCATCGTCCCGCCAGAACGCGCCCACTCGGCGCTGCAGATGCTCGCCGCCGCCCAAGCTGCGGCCGTGCTTTGCGCCTGGATTGGGCGCGCCCCGCCGGGCTGCGCAGACGCGCCGGACTCATTCATATCTTCCAACCCGCCGTTTTCATTTCTTTTCCCATTCCCGCCGAGGAGCCCCAGCCATGACGACCAAGTTCACCGCCGACCACGAGTGGATCAACATCGAAGACCACGAAGCCGCCGTAGTCGGGATCACGCAGCACGCACAGGATGCGCTGGGCGACGTGGTTTTCGTCGACCTGCCGGAAGTCGGGCGCAGCTACAAGAAGGGCGAGGCCGCCGGCGTCGTGGAGTCGGTGAAGGCTGCCGCCGACGTGTACATGCCCGTGAGTGGGGAGGTCGTCGAGATCAATGAAGCTCTGCGCGCCGATCCCTCGCTTGCCAACAGCGACCCGCTGGGCGCCGGCTGGTTCTTCAAGTTGCGTATCGCGAACATGGGCGAATTCGACCAACTGATGGACGCGCCCGCCTACGACGCCTTGCTCAAGAAGGCCTGACCCACCTCACCGTGGCGCTGCCGGGAGTCTTTCCGCCTCCTTGCGCAACGCCTTGCCCCCGCCTCGCTCCGCCTGCACCGATTGTTCCGATTGCACCGATTCCCATGCTGACGTCCACGCAACCGCCCCATGCCCTTCCCCTGGAAGAACTCGAGAACCGCAGCGAGTTCGTCGCCCGCCACATCGGCATCGGCGAGGAGGATGAACGCCGCATGCTCTCGGTCATCGGCCTGGCCTCGCGGCAGGCCCTCATCGATGCGGTCGTGCCGCGTTCGATCGCCCGCACGCGTGCCATGGACCTGCCCGCACCGCTCGCCGAGGCGCAGGCACTGGCCGAGCTCAAGGAGATTGCCGGCCGCAACCGGGTGCTCAAGTCCTGCATCGGCCAGGGCTACCACGGAACCCATACGCCCGGCGTCATCCTGCGCAACGTGCTGGAGAACCCGGCCTGGTACACCGCCTACACGCCCTACCAGGCCGAGATCTCGCAGGGGCGCATGGAAGCGCTGGTCAACTTCCAGACCATGGTGACCGACCTCACCGGCATGGCCATCGCGAATGCGTCCATGCTCGACGAGGCCACCGCGGTGGCCGAGGCCATGACATTGGCCCTGCGCGTGGGCAAGAGCAAGTCGACCACCTTCTTCGTGGCCGACGACGTGCTGCCTCAGACCCTGCAGGTGGTGCGCACGCGGGCCGAGCCCCTGGGCATCGCGGTGGTGACGGGTCCCGTGGATGCCGCCGGCAGCGCCGACGCTTTCGCGGTGCTGCTGCAATACCCTGGCGTGAACGGCGCCGTGCGTGACCTCCGGCCCGTGATCGAGGCGGTGCATGCCACGGGCGGCCTGGCCATCGTGGCCGCGGATCTGCTGGCACTCACGCTGCTCACGCCTCCGGGCGAGATGGGCGCCGACATTGCGGTGGGGACCACACAGCGTTTCGGCATGCCCATGGGCAACGGCGGCCCGCATGCCGCCTACATGGCCACGCGCGACGAGTTCAAGCGGCAGATGCCCGGCCGGCTGGTCGGCGTGAGCGTCGACGCACAAGGCAACCCGGCCTACCGGCTGGCGCTGCAGACGCGCGAACAGCACATCCGCCGCGAGAAGGCCACCTCCAACATCTGCACGGCACAGGTCCTGCCCGCAGTGGTGGCGAGCATGTACGCCGTCTATCACGGCCCGCAGGGGCTCACCCGCATCGCGCAGCGCGTGGCCAGCTATACCGCCGCACTGGCCGCGGGGCTGCAGCAGCTGGGCTGCCGGCTCGCCCACGAAACGGCGTTCGACACCTTGGAGGTGCTGACAGGCGACCGCACCGAGCACCTGCTGCAGGCGGCGCGTGACGCCGGCTACAACCTTCGCCGCGCCTCGGCGCAGAGTCTGGGCATCTCGCTGGACGAGACCACCACGCGGGCAGACCTGGCCGCGCTGTGGGGCGTGTTTGCCGACGGCAAGGCCGTGCCCGCGTTCGCGCAGTTCGAACGCGGCGTCGCACCACTCTTGCCGACCGCGATCGCACGGTGCAGCGCATTCCTCACGCACCCCGTCTTCAACACGCACCACAGCGAAACGGAGATGCTGCGCTACATCCGCAGCCTGGCGGACAAGGACCTCGCCCTCGACCGCTCGATGATCCCGCTGGGCTCGTGCACGATGAAGCTGAACGCGACCAGCGAGATGATCCCCATCACCTGGCCCGAGTTCGCGCACATCCACCCCTACGCGCCTCGCGAGCAGCGTGCCGGGTACGACGAACTCGACCGGCAGCTGCGCGCGTGGCTGTGCGAGGCCACCGGCTACACCGGCATCAGTCTGCAGCCCAACGCCGGGTCGCAAGGCGAGTACGCCGGCCTGCTGATCATCAAGGCCTGGCACGCCTCGCGTGGCGAGGATCACCGCAACGTGTGCCTCATCCCCGAGTCGGCGCACGGCACCAATCCCGCCAGCGCGCAGATGGCCGGCCTGAAGGTCGTGGTGACGAAGTGCGACGAGGAAGGCAACGTCGACCTCGCCGACCTGAAGGCCAAGTGCGAGCAGCATGCCCGCGAGTTGGCGTGCGTGATGATCACCTACCCGTCGACCTACGGCCTGTTCGACACACACGTCAAGGAGCTGTGCGAGCTGGTGCATGCCTACGGCGGCCGCGTCTACGTGGACGGTGCCAACATGAATGCGCTGGTGGGCGTGGCGGCGCCGGGCCAGTTCGGCGGCGACGTGAGCCACCTCAACCTGCACAAGACCTTCTGCATCCCGCACGGCGGCGGCGGCCCCGGCGTGGGGCCGGTATGCGTGGTCGAGGACCTGGTGCCCTTCCTGCCGGCCGATCCCTCGGCGCCGCTGCAGGGCCGCGAACCGGGACAACCCGGGCCGATCGGCGCCGTGTCGGCCGCCCCGCTGGGCAATGCCGCCGTGCTGCCCATCAGCTGGATGTACATCCGCATGATGGGCGCCGACGGGCTGAAGGCCGCCACCGAGAGCGCGATCCTGAGCGCGAACTACGTGGCCGCACGGCTGGCCGACCACTACGACATCCACTACAGCGGCAACCTGGCCGACGTGAAGGGCGGCGGCGTGGCGCACGAGTGCATTCTTGACCTGCGGCCCCTGAAAGACAGCTCGGGCATCGCCGCCGAAGACGTGGCCAAGCGCCTCATCGACTACGGCTTCCACGCCCCCACGCTGAGCTTCCCGGTGGCGGGCACGCTGATGGTGGAACCGACCGAGAGCGAGCCGCTCAAGGAGCTGGACCGCTACTGCGACGCGATGGTGGCCATCCGCGACGAGATCCGCAAGGTCGAGCTCGGCACCTGGCCGCGCGAGGACAACCCGCTGAAGGCGGCCCCGCACACCGCGCAGGCGTTGATGAAGGCCGACTGGCCACATGCCTACAGCCGCGAGGAGGCGGCCTACCCGGTGAAGTCGCTGCGGCAGCAGAAGTACTGGTCGCCGGTCGGCCGCGTGGACAACGTGTACGGCGACCGCAACCTGTTCTGCAGCTGCGCGCCGTTGTCCGCCTACGAGGGCTGAGAAGGTGTAATCCCGCCGGAGTGGCCGTGCACCCGCGCCACCTGCTACCGCTGTCCACGCCCGTGGTACATGCCTGGGCGGCATGGCAGGCCGCGCGCGGCAGTCGCCGGGGCCGCCCGCTCACACAGGCGGAGCGCGAGGTCGCGATGGTTGTGGGGGTGAGCGAGCCCGAGCGGGTTCGCCTGCTGCTGGTCGATCGCGTACCGATTCCGGGCGGCGCCTCGCTCACACGTTTCGCACACCGGCTCGGACTGCCCGGCCCGAACGTGGACGGCCTGACGTTGGGCCACACCATCTTCATCCGTCGCGGCGCGCTGAGCCTCGCCCTGCTCGCGCACGAATGCCGGCACGTGCGGCAGTACCAGGAAGCGGGCTCGCTGGGCCGTTTCTTGCGCCTATACCTCGGACAGGTGGCGCGGCACGGCTACCACGATGCACCGATGGAGGCCGACGCCCGGGAGGCGGCACGACGATGGGCCGGCCCGGGCGGCGCCCACAGCGACCGGCAGGGTTCCGAAGCACGAGGCCGCTGAACGCACCGAAGCCCCACGCATCGCGCAACCCGGAACGATCTGTAACAACTGCCTGCTCCAGCGCCTGCGGCACACGGCCGATATGTCCATGGCGAGAGGCCCGCAAGGCCTGGGAGCAGACGATGTATCCAAACGCCGCAGGCAGCTTCGAGACAGCCAACCCGCATGCGCTGGCCACCATCCTCGAAGCGAGCGAAACCAAGTCGATCATCGCTTCGCGCGACATCTTCGACGTCTCGGGTGCCAAGCTGTGGGCCCGTGACCAACCGGTCTCGCAGGCGCTGCAGCGCAAGCTGCTCGACCGGCGGCTGCGCCATCCCCTCGAAAGCTGCCTTTATGCCGAGGATGGCGTCACTCCGCGATCGCTGGTGCAGGCGCTGGAGTCGCTGATCGCACGCGACAGCCCGGTCAGTGCACTGTTGCGACCCTATGCCGACAAGCTGGTGCACTCGGCCACCCACCTGCCGATGCATTCGGTGGCCCAGCTTCTGCTCACCGCCGGCCAGGCAGCGCGTCCCGAGAGCTTCGATCACGCCGTACAGGCCATGGCACTCAACGGCGCGCTCGTTATCGCACATGGTGCGGACACACGCCAGCTGCGCCTGGCGATGCTCTGCGGGCTGCTGCATGACCTGGGCGAGATGTACATCGCTCCGGAGTTCACCGAGGCCGATGCGGCACGCGCGCTCGACCTGCGCAGCTACCGCAACCTGGTCGTGCACCCGCACGTGGGCCGGCTACTCATCGAGCAGCTCACCAACTACCCCGCGGAGGTGGCGCGGGCGGTGGCGGAGCACCATGAGCGGCTCGACGGGACGGGCTACCCGCACTGCCTGCAGCGCGACCAGCTCTCACCTCAAGGCCGGCTGCTCGCTGTGACCGACGGCGCGCTGGATGTGCTGCGCGGCCAGTGCGCCCATTTGGTGAGGGCCGGGGTGACCCTGCGGGTCGTGCCGGGCGAATTCGATCTCGGCTGGGCAGGCCTCATCACTTCAGTGGCCCGGCTGCAGCCCGAGCTGCAGGCGCGGATATCGGGCACGGAGATCCGCGAGCGGCTGGACCGGCTCGATGCCGCCCTGCAGTCGGCGCAGTTCGCCACGAGCACGCTGATGCTGCAAGCCGAGACACCGGGACTGAAGGCGGCGCTCGCGTTGGCCCAACACCTGCTCAATCGGCTGCGCGCCGGCTGGAACGCCAGCGGCCTGTGGGGCCGGGAGGCGGTACCCGCGCAGGAGTGCGCCGAACTGGAGGCCGTGGAGCAGGAGCTGCAATTCCGTCTGCAGGCCATCGCACGCGCCGCTGCGCTGCGCGCTGGCGAGCTTGCGGGGGCAGACCGCACACGGCTGGAGGCGTACTGCAGCGCATTGGGTCAGAGCGAAATCGAGCCGGGCATGGCTTGATCGATTGATCGACGGAGCACGCCAGAACGCGCCCAGCCTATGGCTTGGGCCACTGGGCTACGGCGAGCATTCCTGTCGATCGGACGCCGTGTGGCGCGATGACGCGATGAGCGGGCATGTCCCGAAGATTCGTTCACACCTTCTCATGCGTTGCTGCCGCCACCGCGACGCCGCCGCCTGCGCCTTTCCACGCGCAGCAGTGCGGCAAGGATGAACAGCACCATGGCGGTTGCGAGCAGGGCAGTCGCCTCGCGGCCCATGCCCGCGGTGATTCCGACGGCCGCCGTGATCCAGATGCTGGCGGCCGTAGTGAGGCCATGGATCTCCTTCTCGCCGCTCAGCTTCAGCACGGCACCCGCACCCAGGAAGCCAATCCCGGCCACCACGCCTTGCAGTACGCGGCTGAGATCGCCGGCCGACATGCCGAACTCCAGCGGCACCACGACGAACATCGCAGAGCCGAGCGCCACGAGCATGTGGGTGCGCAGCCCCGCGGCACTGTCATGCCGCTCGCGTTCGTAACCGATCAATGCGCCGAGCAGGGCCGCGAACACCAGGCGCACCGTCACCCGGATCAGCTGCCGTACGTCGCTCAGGTCGGAGAACTCGCTCACCACGGTGCTCACGAAGACGTCCCACATCGGCTACTCCCGCATACGTGATGCACCGATCGTCGATGCAACCGGGATGCCCTGCGCGCTGAAGGCGATGACTCCCGGTGCGGCAGCGCACCGGGAGCCGGGTTCGCAAGACGACGCTCAGGGTGCCGTCTGCAAGGCGCCCATCACGCGTGCTGATGAACTCAGCGTGCGCAATGCGAACGGCCGCGGAGCGTCGCGCGTGTAGGCCGTATCCGGCACATAGCCGAGGCCGATCTGCGCCTGCACCGTGGCGTTGGGCCAGAAGTTCGGCGACGCGATGCTGTCGGCAGCAGTGAAGTTGCCGGCTGAGGTGATGAGGTTGTCCTGCTTCACCACGCTGGCGGAGGGGAACCCGCCGGACAGCAACGCCGGGCTGCCGGTACCGGCCAGGATGTTGGCCTTGAGCCGGATGGCCTGCGTGCCGCTGGGGGCGCCGATGAAGCTGCCGCCGTAGCGCGTCATGACGATGGTGTTATGGACCATGTCGAGCGTGTTGACGGGGTGGGTCAACCCTTCCTGGCCATAGGCGACGGCGATGCTGTTTTCGGCGTTCGGCCCCTTGTGCAGCAGGTTGCCGCGCAGGAGCACTGCGCCGCCGTTGGGGGTGTCGATGAGATAGCTCGCGGTGCCGTTGGGCCCGTCCATGAAGTAGCTGTTCTCGATGATGGTCTGCTTCGCCCGGCTCTTAAGGTTGTGCCCGATCTTCGCCTCGTGGAAATAGCTCGACGTGACGACCAGCTTCTCGGCGGAGCCGATGTAGATGTTGTGCGTATAGCCGTCGCCGAAACCGTTGCGCGCGAACTCGGAGCTTTCGATGGTGATGGTGCCGGAGCCGCCGAGGATGCCGTTCTCGTTGTCGAAAAAGCCGGAGTTCCTGACGGTGAGATTGGTCCCGTCGGCACGGATGCCTGCGCCGTTCTGATCGGGCACCGTCGCGTCGTGGAACTCGATGCTGTCCACCGTGGTGTTGCCGCCCTGGATGACCCAGATGCCCTTGCCACCGGCGTTGCGGCCATTGGCGTAGAGGCGGGCCCGGCCGCCGATGCCGCAGATGGTGAGGTTGCTGGCTCGCCAGGTGGCGACGTCGCCGTTGTAGTCGCCCGCGGCGATCTTGATGACGTCACCACTGAGCGCGACAGCGGCGGCGGCGCTGGGCACGGGATAGGTCTTGCCTGGGCCGACGAGCAGCACCCGGCCGGTGGCCGTGTCACAGGCCGTGCCAGTGGAAGGGGCCGGCGCGGGTGCAGGAGCCGGTGCAGGAGCCGGTGCAGGAGCCGGTGCAGGAGCCGGTGCAGGAGCCGGCGCAGGAGCCGGCGCAGGAGCCGGTGCGGCCACCTCGCAGGCCTTCACCACGCCGTAGGCCGGGTCCTTGCCGAAGAAGCTATTGGTGCACTGGCCGCCACTGGTGACCGACTTTTGCACCCAGCGCGTATCGACGCCGTAGCGCACGGTCTGCGTACCGCTCACGGTGAAAGACTGCCCTTCGGTGGCGATGCGCACCCAGCTCGTGGATGTCGAGGGGGCAGGTGCCGGTGCGGGCGCGCTGGCCTGCACCTGGCACGACTTGACGACACCGTAGGCGGGATCGTTGCCGAAAAAGCTGTTGGTGCACATGCCGGAGTTGGTCACCGTCTTCTGCACCCATCGATATCCGTCGCCGTAGCGCACGACCTGCGTGCCGTTCACGGCGAACGCCTGTCCCTCGCGAGCGATGGTGGTCCACGTCGTTGCGGTGGCCGTCTCGGCCGCCACGGCGGTGCGTTCCTCCCCCGACGCCTGCGCGGCGGCCTCCACTGCCGATTCGTCCCCGCCACCGCAGCCCGTCAAGGCTGCAAACGCCAGAACTTCCGCCACGGCCCATGCCGCGGGCTTGCACTTCAATTTCATGCTGGTACGACCCTTCGTGACTGGTATTGCTGGGCTGCATGAGCACCGCGCCGTTGCACGAGCGATTCCTGCCGCCGGCGCGGATGGTGGGTCGAAAGCCTGCATGCACGCTTGTCGGAATGTGTCGGGGCCGGCATGTGCCCAAGCTCACCGCGCACACAGGCCGTTCACTGCGAAGCCGCCCGCAGCCGTGGGCGACCGCATCGGCCGCAAGCACACACACGGGGTTACGCAATAGAACTTGGCGGCACTGCGAGATGGGTCTTTTCTCACGGACGAAGAGACTGCGAGTGCGTGCGCGCTTATCGCCGCGCGTATGAAAAGCCGGGGTAAGGGAACTTCGTACAGGTGGCGCAGCGACCCGCCGACTACCGCCCCACGGGCCTGCTTCCTAGACTGCGCTGAACGCTGCTCGCTCCTTCCGGTGCCGTGTTGGTCCTCGTCTTTCGATGAGGGCGGGGCCGGAGATGACGAGGAGAAGGGAGAGGGTCCATGACCCGGACAACAACGCTGGGGCGAAGCCGCTATGCCCTGCCATTGCTGGTGTTTGCCATGGGCACGGTGCTGTCGGCCGCGCTGGGCATGACCGCGCATGGCGAAATCATGCGTGCCGCGCAGGAGCGCTTCGATGCCGGCGCCACGGAACTTGCGCGCAAGGTCGAAGGCCGCTTCGACGACTATGTGGCCATCCTCGAGGGCGTGCGCGCACGCTTCAACGGCCCCGCGGTCACGCGCCGGGAGTTCCACGACCATGTGGCGGGCCTGGACCTCGCACACAAGTACCCGGGCTTCCAGGCCGTGAACTACGCGCCGTACGTTTCCGCCGAGCGCAAGCACGCCTTCGAGGAAACCGTGCGCGGCGACCCCCACCTCGAACCTGGCATCGCGGCTCGCTTCGCCATCGCGCCGCCTGGCGATCGCCCCGGCTACTACCCGCTGACCTACATCGAGCCGCTTGCGGGTCATGAGCGGCTGCTGGGCAGGGACCTGGGCGCCATGCCGAACCGGGGCAACGCGCTGGAGCAGGCCCGCGACAGCGGCGGGCTGGCGTCTTCGGGCCGCCGCATCCGCATCTCGGGCCGCCCCGACGACGTGGGGCTGGCCATGCGTCTGCCCGTCTACCGGCCTCAGATGCCGCTGGACACCGTCGAGCAGCGGCGCGCGGCTTACGCGGGATCGGTGGGCGCGGGCTTCAGCGTGGCCCTCATGATGGAGAACTTGCTGGAGGGAGCGGGCAAGTCCGTCCGCTTGAGGCTGATCGACTCGAACGATAGCGCCGCCCCGATGGGCACACGCATCGAAACGCGCTTGCTCCCCGATGCCGCGCCCCCGGGTGATCGCGACCTGGTGCTCTATGACAGTGCCGCCGACAGTGGCGCGACCGACCACCCGGCGGATGCGCCCCCCAGCGGCGCCGAGCGCTACCGGCGCACGCTGGCGTTCGACCTGGGCGGGCACTCGTGGCGCGTCGAGGTCGACCAGGACGAGAGCGAAGTCCTGGGCCGGCTCGACCGCCTTGCCCCCTGGATCATCGCGCTGGGCGGCATGGCGTTGAGTGCCTTGCTGGGCGCGATCCTGCATGCGCAGACGACGGCACGCGCCCGTGCACAGCTGCTGGCGGCAGCGATGACGCGCGACCTGCACCGCAGCGAAAAGCAGTTGGAGGAAGCCCAGCGGCTGGCCAGCCTGGGCAGCTGGACACTCGATCCCGCCTCGGGCTGGCTGGAATGCTCCGACGAGGCAAGGCGCCTGCTGGGATTCAGGCCTACGGGGCCTGCGGACTTGAAGTCCATGCTGGAGGCCGTGCCAGAGCACGAACGGCCCGCAGTCGAGGAGCACATCACGCATGCGCTGGAGTCCGCGAAGCCGACCGATTTCGAACACCACATCCGCCTGCCGGAGGGCACGGAGCGCTGGCTCCATGTCACGGCACACCGGTATGAGGAGGACGGTCGGGCCTTGGTGCTGGGCGCCGTGCGCGACGACACGCAGCGCCGCAAGATCGCGCAGCGCCTGCAACTGGAGCACGAGATTGCCCGGCTGCTGCTGTCCGACGGAGATGCCGCACCGGTCATCGAGCGCGCGCTGCAGACCATCTGCACGCATCTGAGCTGGAACTGCGCCACCTTGTGGAGGGTGCACCTGGATGGGCGGGCCCGCTGCACCGGCGCCTGGCATGCGGACGGCGACTCCGCACTGGAGGCGTTCATCCGCATGAGCCGCACGCTCGAGTACCGCCCCGACGAGGATTCGCTAGGCACCGCGTGGACGCTCGGCCAACCGGTCCGCGTCGACCTCATGGCCGGCGGCAAGGAGTTCACCCGGGACGCCCTGGCGCGCCAATGCGGTCTCTCGGTGGGGCTCATCGTGCCCATGGCATCGGCCGGGCCGTGCATGGCGCTGGAGTTCTTCAGCCGCGATCCGCATGCGGCCGACGCCGACGCGCTGGACTCGCTGCGCGTCATCTCGCTGCAGATCGCGCAGTACGAGCAGCGCAAGCAGGCCGAACACGACCTGCGCCATCTGGCCCGGCACGATCCGCTGACGGGCCTGCTCAACCGTGCGGCGCTACAGGGCGAGCTGGGTGGGGCCATCAGCCGCAGCAAGCGCCGGCAACGGCGTTTTGCGGTGATGTTCATCGACCTCGACCGCTTCAAGCACATCAACGACACGCTGGGCCATGGCATCGGCGACGCGATGCTCAAGACCTGCGCGGAGCGGCTGAAATCGCGGCTGCGCGCCGAAGATCTGGTGGCGCGCTTCGGGGGAGACGAGTTCGTGCTGGTGCTGGAGAACCTGACCAGCGCGGCCGATGCGGCGACCGTCGCGCAGAAGATGCTGGCCTGCTGCACGGAGCCGTTCGTCATCGAAGGCCAGGAGCTGCATGTGGGTTCCAGCGTCGGCATCAGCGTGTATCCGGAAGACGGCACCGACGCCGAAACCCTGCTCAAGAACGCGGACCTGGCGATGTACCGCGCCAAGGACAGCGGCCGGGGCACTTACCGCTTCTACGACCCGCGCATGTACGCGGGCAGCAGCGAGCGCCTGATGCTCGAAGGCGCCTTGCGCCGGGCCGTGGAGCGCGGTGAGCTCGAACTGCACTACCAGCCGAAGATGGCCCTGAAGGATGGGCGGGTGGTCGGCATGGAAGCGCTGCTGCGCTGGCACCACCCGACGCTAGGCATGATCTCGCCGACCCAGTTCATCCCGATCGCCGAAGAGACCGGCCTCATCGAAGAGATGGGGAAATGGGCGCTCGAACAGGCATGCATGCAGGTGCGCGCGTGGCAGCAGCAGGGCCTGCCGCCCGTGCAAATGGCCGTGAACCTTTCGCCGCGCCAGCTCGACAACTTCACCCTCGTGGAGACCGTGGCGGCCGTGCTGGAAAGCTCCGGCCTGCCGCCCTCGATGCTGGAGCTGGAAATCACCGAGAGCGCCATGATGAAGAACACCGACCATGCCATCGCGCTCATGCAGAAGCTGCGCGGCATGGGCGTGTGTCTGGCGATCGACGATTTCGGCACCGGCTACTCGTCGCTGTCGTACCTGACCCGCTTCCCGCTGTCGACGGTGAAGATCGATCGTTCGTTCATCCACGACCTCTCGCACAGCGCCGATGCGCAGGCGCTGGTCGACGGGATCATCAAGCTCGCACACAGCCTGCGCATGAGCGTCGTCGCCGAAGGCGTGGAAACGCAGGCGCAGCTCGATTACCTGGCCGCCCGCAGCTGCGACCAGATCCAGGGTTTCTGGTTGTGCAAGCCCGCGCCCGCAGAGGAAACGTCGTCGTTCCTCGCTCGCCCGCTGCGCGCGCCGCAGTTCGCCCCCAAGCTCGTGGCGCGCAGCGTCGCCGCGTGACGGGGTGGGTTTAGTGGACGGTGCGTCCGGCTGATCCGATGCCTGCACGCTCACTGGACCTACGGCCGCCCGGGGCCTTGACCGGGTCTACCCGCCATCTTTGAAAGTCATCATGACCGCACAGAGCAAGTCGTTGGAACAGATCATCGCCGGCATCCATGCACTGGATCTCACCCCCATCAAGTTCAAGGCCACGCGCAAGGAAGACGGCTACGGCTGGTCCACCGAGCGCGCCAACCAGGTGGAGATCGCCTACAAGCGCTATCTGATCCTGCACGCCAAATACCCCGAGATGACACTGGCGCCCGACCAGGACGTCGACCGCCTGTGGCACATGCATATCCTCGATACACGCAAGTACGCGGCCGATTGCGATGCCGTCTTCGGCCGCTTCCTGCATCACTTCCCGTACCTCGGCCTGCGTGGCGAGGACGACGCCCGGGCCCTGGAAGAGGCGTTCCGCAAGCAGAAGGAGCTTTACGCCAAGGAGTTCGGCGAGCCCGTGCCGACCCTGCAGAACGACGCCGCATGGTGCTCGCTGGAGACCAAGCAACCGCCGGCCGCATGGTGCTCGCTGGAGCCCAGGCAGGCGTCGGCTGCATGGTGCTCAGTGGAGTCGTCCACGCCCGCCGCGGCATGGTGCTCGCTTGAGCCCAAGGCCACGACGGCGGCCTGGTGCTCCATCGAGCCGACGGCCGGCACCGCCGCGGCATGGTGCTCCCTGGAGCCCAGCCGCCCGGCGGCCGCCTAAGGCTCGTGCCCGGGCCTTCTCAGCCTGCCTTCGCCCCGGCCCACCAGTTGGGGGGCCAGCGGCAGAACGGCGACTCGGTGGAACGCCCGGCCTCTCGGACGCGCGCCAGCATGGCCTCGACCGAGGCACGCACCAAAGCGCCGTGCGAGGCGTACGCCGCCACCGCCGCCCGGCACTGCCGCTCGACGGGCCCCAGCGACAGCGTCACGAGCCAGGCGTTGCGTGCGTCACGTTCGCGACCGGCAAGTGCGCTGGCGACGGCGAAGGTGGTCCAGTCCTCGATGCGCCCGTGCGGTGCGCCGGGCTGGGGCAACGCCAGCGCGAGCAGGGCGAGCCGGCGCGCCGCCTCCGCCTGGACGGGCCGCTGCTTGAGCTGGTAGAAGGCCAGCGCGCCGGCCACCTCGGGATCGCGGGGGTCGGCGCCGAAGGCACGCAGTTCCAGCCGCAATGCGCGCGCCGGGTCGCGGCTGTTCCAGAAGGCCGCGGCCGCCGCCTCGTGCAGCCGGCGCGCATCTTCGGCGGCAGTCGACAACGCCGCCAGGGCGTCGTCCACCATCCGCTGCATCGCCATGGCGGCGTTCAGCACCTGGGCGTCGGGTCCGCCGGCCGGCGAGATCGATGCCGCATGCAGCACGCGCAGCACCAGCCGCTCGGCGCGCTGCGCCAGGCGGGGCAACTCGTGGGCGATGAACGTCTCCGCCCGGGCGGTGAAATCCTCCAGCACGGCCGGGGCATCGGGCGCGAAGGACGGCGCTGCGCCCTGCATCGGCTCCGGCACGGGGGGCAAGGTCGAGACGACAACCGCGGGTGTCTCGTGGGCCGCAGGCTCGCCCTCGCCCTTGCCCTCGTGCGCAGCAGGGGCCGAGGGTCTTTGCACTTGCGCCACCACGCTCCTCGGCTTCTGCGGCGCCGCTGCAATCGATGCCTGCGGTGTAGAAGGCACGCGATGGGTCGCGGCCGTGCGTGTCTCGGCGGCCGGGGCACGCGCGATGCGTCCCGGAGCTGCCGCGATGCCCGCCCGTTTCGTGGCCTCGGCCCGTCGTGTCGTCGCCTCGCGCCCGGTCTTCGGTGCAGCCGCTAGTCTGGAAGACTCGCCCGGCGCGGCACGCGGCGACGGGCGCGCGGTCGCTGCAGCGGGGGCCGCTTTCGGGGTGCGAATCGGGTGGCGGGCCGCGAACGCTTCACTCTTGTCATGCTGGTCTGGGCGGGCGTTCCCGTTCGACCGTGGCGCGGGCAGCGCCGGGGTTCGTGGCGTGGCGGCTGCATCGAGCGTCGGCGGCCGCGCCGCCTCACCCGGGTGCGCCTGCGACACCCTCAGCTCGTGCTCGTTCAGATCGGCGCGAGCCGGCGCACCCGTGCCCGCTGCCGGCGAAGACGCAGGCCCGCCTTGCCCCGCGCCCGGCACCGGCGGCTGCGCTTCGGGTGCCGCAGCGGCCAGGGCGGCCGTCAGTTCATCCGTCTGCCTCGGGGCCGCAAGGGTGGCATCGACCAAACTCGCGTCCCGCTGCGCGGGCCCCAGGACCGCGGGCAACACGAGGGCCACCCCGCCAGCGGCCGAGGCGAGCAAGCCGGGCAGCCAGGCCCAGCTCGACGCACGGTGTACTGGGCCGCGCGAGCCGCGGGTGAAAGACACCGGCTGCGAACTGGGCCGCGGCGGCTCGCCGTCCATCGGCCACTGCGGCACGGTGCGCAACCACGCCCCCCCCGACTGGGCCGAAGCCGCGCCGGCTGAGTCGTCGGCGGGCGCCGAGACCGGCAGCGCGATGCGCGTCACGGGTGTCGGCGAATCCACGTGCGGGAGCACGACCTCGCCGGCCAGCGCCCAGCCACGCGCCAGGGAATCGGCCAGGCCCTCGTCGGCCAGGGCCGACGCCGCGTGATCCATCAGCGCGCGATGCGGCCGCTCGGTGCGCACAGGCCGGTGGTGCGCATCGAACAGGCGGTCCACCAGCGCGTGGGCATGGCTCAGGCGCCGCTGGGTCCAGGCGCCCGCGGCGGCGTGCACGGCATCGGGGAGGTAGCGCCGCAGCATCGCTGCCAGGCTGTAGATGTCGCAGCGCCAGTCGAGCTGGCGCGTCGGCCCGAGGTCGCCGCGCCTTCCTGCCTCCAGCGCGTGTAGCAGGCGCGGCGACTGGTACCCGTGATCCACCTGATGGCCGATGGGCAGCGCGCCGGCCAGCGGCTCTCCCGAGATCAGCGAGAACGCGAAATCGATGAGCGCGAGCTGGTCGAACTGCGGCCTCAGCACCTGCCCCGCCACGCACGGGTCGAAGTCGGCCGGGGCGATGGGAATGCAGATGTTGTCCGCCTTCAGGTCGAGGTGGACGAGCTGCAGCGCATGGATCTCGTCGAGCGCGCGCAGGGCGTGGAAGGCCAGGGCCCACCAATGGGCGCAGTCTTCGAACACATGCCGCAGCACGCGGCGGTCGCGGCGCACCGGCAGCAGCGTGGTCCAGTGGTCCACCGTGATGCCCGCGTCGTAGGTCTGCACCATCGACGGCTGCCCGCGGGTGCCGCGCTCGAAGCGCAGCACCTCGGGCACGGCAGCGGCGCCATGGCCGACCAGCCGCGCGAGGATGCGCCATTCGCGCTCGGTCCAGTGCCGGAAATCGCCTTCGGTCGTGCACAGGAATCGCTTGGTGTAGCGGCGCCGCTCACCCGCAGCCGCCTCCTCGCGGAACACCTCGACGTGTTCGCCCGTCACCATGCGCAGCCGGCCGTGGCCGAAGACACGATCGAGGTCGATCGATGTCATCGCCCGCTCCGCCTCGTGCCCGCCGCCTGTCGCCACGGCAGCCGCGGCAGACCCAGCGACGAGCGCTGCACCAGCAGGACCGTCGCATCGTCGGTGCTGCCCTGAGCGCGGGCCGCGGCAATGAGCGCCTCGCACACGGCGGCGAGATCAGGCGCGGCACCCTCGAGCGCGCGTTCCCAGTCGATCGGATGCAGGTGCTTGTGCACGCCATCGCTGCAGACGGCGAGCAGCTCGCCCGGCGCCAGCTCGGCCCAGGCCACGTTGGGCTGCAGCACCGCGCCGTTGCCCACCATGCGCGCCGGGTCGCCCGGCTCGCCGCCCGGGGGCGGTGTCTCATGAAGCTGCGCGAAGGTGTCGTCCTGCGTCAGCGCCTGCGCCGGCTCGCTGGTAGCCAGGCGATACACCCGGCAGTCACCCACCCAGGCCAGGAGCCATTTGGACGCGGTGAGGTTCACCGGCGCGCAAAGCGCCATCGTCGCCGCGCCCGGGGCGTCGGTGAGTTGCGCGATGCTCTCGGCGATCACGCGGTCGGCATCCAGCACCGCCTGGCACACCGTATCGGACGCCACCCCTTCCACCTCGAGCAAGGCGTGCACATGCGCCACCAGGCGGCGGCTGGCCATGGCCGCCATCGCGCCTCCGCCCACGCCGTCGGCCACCATGTAGATGGGCACCGGCCGATCGAGCAGGCTGTGGGCGTCTTCGTTGACCCCATGCACGCTGCCGCACGAAGTGCCCACCGCGCAGGACAGCCGCCCGAAGAGCGTGGTGTAGACCGACCGGCACACGACCGTCGCGGCACCGGCCCGCGGGGAGCGCGAGGTGCCGGGATCCAGCGGAGTAATCAGGTTCATCGCGTCATGTCCTGCGCGCCAGCCTCAGCGTGCATTCGCGCTCGCCCTCCGCGGCGGGACCGAGCACCATGGTGTCGCCCACCTTCCAGCGAAAGCTCGCGCCCGCCGGATAGGCCACCCCTTCCACCGTCACGCCGTTGTCGCCGTGCACCACCACCTGCGCACCGGCATCGTCGAGTTCCACGATGTCGAGGTGATGGCCCGAGACCGACTCATGGGCACGATCGACCACGAGCTGCTGGTGGCGCGAGCGCCCCACCGTGATGGGCAGCGCCCCGGAGCGCAACTCCAGCCGCCGCTCGCCGGAAGCCAGCTCCGCCATCAGCACCAGCGCCCCCTCGGCACCGCGCACGGGCAGCACCGGCGTGACAGGCGTGGACGACGACGGCACGCCGCCCGCCACGCTGCCTGCCATCCCACCCGCCATCCCACCCGCAATCGGCGTCACGCGCGCAGCCCACGAGGGGCGCAGCAGCAGGGCCGGCAAGACTGCCGCCCCACCCACGGCAAGCCCCGAGAGCACGAGCTGTGCACCGTCTTCCAGCCGCGCCGGGCCCTCCTGCGAGCTGGCAGCCAGGCGCAAGACCCGGCCGCCCGGCAGTTCCAGGCGCAGGCCGTTCGTGGAGCCCGCATCGGCGACCCACCATGCCCCGCCGTCGAGCCAAAGCTCGGCGTGGCGCCGGCTCGTGTAGGTGCCGTCGAGGCGAATGTCGCAGCCCTCGCCCTTGCCGACCAGATAGCGGCGTCCGGGAACCACCGCCTGCAGCACGACCCGGCGCCGGCCTGCACTGTCCTCCACCTCGAATTCCCAGCGCAAGCCGGCCAGCGGCGTGGCCGGCGTGCCTGCCGAGTGCACTGCCGCAGGCGCTGCTCCCGCATGGGCATCCTGCTCGGTCCAGCGCCCCACGATGCTCACTTGGTAGGCGGCCGGGCCCGACGGCGGTGCATCGCCGCGCAGCGCGAGGATCAGCTCACGGTAGTCGTGGGCATCGTCGCTGCCGCCGGCATCGAACAGACCCGCGAACTGCGACAGATCGATGGCCGACGCATTCGGCAGCCCGGCGATCACCTCGCGCGCCAGGTAGCGCTTGACCTGCTCGGGCTTGAACTCGCGCATGAACTGCGACAGCAGTGCGCGGGCCTCGCCGTCGTCCGGACAGCGCACGCCGATGGAGGTGAGCGTGAAACGGTCGCGGTCGGCGATGGCCAGGTGCAGCCGCAGCGCACCGATCACGAAGTGCTCCAGCTCCTCCCGCACTGCGCGCACCAGCGCCGCGTACACCCCCAGGTGCTCCAGGTCCCCCGGCAACGTCTCCGGTGGCGCGGCGGTGGTGGCGAAAGCGTCATCACCACTGTCCCGAGGCGCCAGATCGGCACGCCCCACCAGCGCATTCATGCGATTGACGCGGTCCAGAACCCATGACTTCAGCGACATGATGGAACTCAGTTTCGGTAGGCCAGACACAGGGTGAGCAAGGGCCCCTCGCTGCGCAGGTGGCGCACGCGGGGCTCGCCCGGCAATCCGCATCGGCGTGCAGCGTCGAGCAGGCGGCTCCACGCCGGCTGCACGGCATCGCCGCGCTGCACGCGCTGGCGCAGCATGGGCAGCGACAGCTCCAGCACGAGCGCCACGCGCGACACATCGCCCAGCAGCAACACGCCACGCCGCAGCGCGTCCTCGGCCTCGGCGCAGCAGCGGTCGAAAGGCCCGTCGAAGTTCCAGTGCAGCGGCGCGGGCAAGGGCCCGCGCGGCGCCAGACGCTGGGCAGCGCGGCGAGTGCTCATGGCGCCACCCCCGTGATGATCCCCAGCTGCCGGCCGGCCACCTGCATCGCGATCTCCGCGGCGGGATTCGGGCCGTGGTCGCCGGCACCATGCACCTGCCCGCCCTGCAGCAGCCAGTTGCGCTCGGTGAGCACGGCAATCGCCTTGGTCCATGGCCTGGCTTGCCCGGCTTGCAGATCGCCGCTGCGGTAGGCGGCCACATACCACTTGTAGGGGCGCAGCCCGCCACAGGCGGCGCCCGTGCGCCCGACGGGCGGCGGGTCACTGCGGCACAGCCTGTCCAGCACGTCCAGCGCGATGCCGTCGCCCGGAAAGCTGGGCGTGCCGGTCTTGCCAGCGATCCAGTCCATGCTCCGGCAGCCGCGCACGTCGAACACCTGCGCGCAGGCGCTGCGGGCCGTGCCGGCGCGATGGCTGTACGACAGGCCGTCGAGGATGACCTGCGCCACGTCCGCCGGCACGCCGTGGGCGCGCGGCTGCGCGAGGTTCCAGCGTGCCACGGCCGGCCGCAGCACGGCCGATCCGCCGGGCCCCGCACCCCGCACCGCCTCCACGAGATGCGGGGGTCGCACCTCGCCCTGCCCGTTCGCCGCCGCGGCCAGCGTGGCCATCATGCCGGCCACGCCCAAGGCGCTCGCGCGGGCATGCCCCTGTCCCCAGCCCTCGGCCACCACGTCGACCACCGCGCCGCCCCGGCACTTCTCCCAGTCGTCGTCGCTCAGGCGCCGGCCATCGGCCCCGAAGGCGCAGCGGCGCACGATGGCCGGATCCAGCGCACTGGGGGGCATGAACTTCTGAGGCGCACCCAGGCGCCCTTCCACCGGCTCGCTCATGAGACGACCGTAGAGCACCGGCATGGCCAACGGGCGCACCACGCCGCCTTCGGCGGTGGCATCGACCGGGCGGCCGAAGAGCAGGTCGTGCCGCCCGCAGTCGGCCCGGGCCTCGCCGCACCCGCCGTTCCAGCCGAAGGCCAGCGCCTGGACCTGGATGCCCCAGGGCCGCCGGCAGTCCGTGTAGTTCCTGTCGAAGCAGAACATCCGGTCCAGGAAGCGCGCCGAGTCCGAACGCATGAGCTGCCCGCGCAGGCTGTCGCGCGGCGGTGCCGCCGTCTTGCGCAACGCTGCGGCGCGCTCCGCGGCGAGCCAACGCGCGCCCACGTCGCGATCGGCCAGGAAAGCCGCGGCCATGATGGGCTTGATCGTCGATGCGGGCATCGCATCGTGGAACACAGCGGGATTGAGCAGCGCGTCCGGCCGGTACTGCGCGCGATACGGCAGCCGCCGGTCGCAGCCCGCGCCGAGCCCGGGCCCATCCACCTGTTGCCGGGCGCAGGGCGAGAGCGCGCCGGCCAGGGCCTCGATGCGCCCGCTCGCCACGTCGACCACCGCCACCGCCGCCATGCGCACCATCGCGTGCTCCAGCAGCCGGTGCCCGATCGGCTGACCGCGGTCTTCCGCGCGATGCACGCCCAGTGCCTGGCAGATGTCCTGCCGGCCGGTGTAGCAGGCCGCCACCTGCTGGGCGAGCGCCTGCAGCGCGGGATCGATGGTGAGGTCGACCGAGAAACCGACGTCCACCGCATGCCCGGCCATCACGACCCGGTTGGGGCCATAGCGGTAGGCGCCCGGCTCGCCCTGCGGCGCGTCGCCAGCGCCCTCGGTGTACAGCCGGTACAAGGCGCCAGCCGGCCGCCGCAACGACTCCAGCGGAGCCAGCATGACGTGCAGCGAAGGCGGAACACTCCAGCGAGGGTCTCCCGCAGGAAGGTCGGGGCTGGGCTCGCCCGGCACGGCAGCCGGTGCGCTCGCTGCGCCCGCCGCGCCGATGCCCGGGGCGCCCGACATCGCGGGCAGCCCGCACACACCCTCCTGGGCGCTGCGCGGGCCGGCCACGAAATGGGTGGGCAGCGCACCCGCGCCGCCGAGGTAGATGCAGCCCGCCACGCCCGCCCAGGGGTTGCGCCGGCCGAGTTCCCTGGCCGACACACCCATGAGCTGCCCCGGCACCCAGCGCGCGATCGTTCCCACCCCTTCGCTGCCCCGCCACGCGAGCGCTTCCAGCATGCGGGCATTCGAGCGCAGCAGGGATGACAGCGCCGCGGTCAGGTCGTCGCAACGCAGGTGCAGCGGCCGTCCGGGTGCCTCCGGCGCATCGAGCGGCGTGGCCAGCGCCCGCGCGGCGGCTTCGAACCACCGCTGGGCATCCAGCCCCACGAGGCGGTCCACGCGCGGATTGGCCCGCCCGCTGAAGTCGGCCAGCGCCGCATCCAGCCGCGCCAGCTGCGCCGCCACGCGCTCCGCGCCCGAGGGCCGAGCTGCCACCAGCCACGCGGGCAGGCGCCAGGCTCCGGCCGACCATGCCGATCGGCACGCCGGCAGCGCTTCGAGCACGTCCGCCGCACGCGGCGCGACCACCGAGGCCGATGCCCGCGGCACCACCGCGGCCTCGAACGTCTTGAGCGCCGCGAGCTGCCGCACGCTGAGGTAGCGCCCCGGCTCCCCCGCTGCATCCGGCGGCGACTGCAAGGGCCGGATCACCGCCACCAGCAGCAGCATGCCAAGCATCACCGGCAGCACGGCCGCGCTGGCGGCAATCGCGAAGTCCAGCAGGCTGCGTCGCTTGCGCTCACAAGGAAACGCCGGGCCGCCCCAAGTTTCCTTGTCCCCCGCGGGGGGCGGGCTGGGCGCAGCCCGGCCCTGGGGGCGCTCAGTAGTCATCGCCCCCTCCGTTTCGCTGGGCGACCGGCACGTCCACGTTCAGCGTCAGCGCCAGGAAGGCCATGTTCACCACCAGCGAAGTCATGCCGTAGCTCACGAAGGGAAACGTCACGCCGGTGAGCGGCAGCACGGCCAGGTTGCCGGCCACCGTGACGGCCAACTGGCACAGCGTGAGCGCCACCCACGCCAACGCGACCCAGCTCAGCAAGGCCTGCCCCTCGGGCACCCACCGCCCACTGCACTCCACCAGCCGGGGCTCGCCGCGCGTCACCTGGCCATGGCGGCGCACCAGCCGGTGCAGCCACCACGCCGCACCCAGGGCCGCCACCCAGGCCGCTGCCTGACCGTACACGCCGGTGATGGCCGTGAAGGTGTAGTCGCTATGGATCTGCGTGGGCACTCCGCCGCAGGCGCTGCCCGGCGAGTGCCCGCACCATGGCACCGCTCCCACGCCGAAACCCCGCCGTGGCGCGGCCTCGCGGAACCAGGACACCAGCGCGAGCTGATCGTTCGTGGACGACAGCGGCGCCGTCAGGCTCTCCAGCCTCGCCGCGGTGACATCGTCCGCTTCACCCAACCGGAACAGGCCGAAGGTGGTGGCCGCCGTCCATCCGGCGAAGACCGCCACCGCCAGCATGGGCGCCAGCCTGCCCGCATGCCCCGAGCGCTGCTGCCACCACATGGCAACCGCGGCGCCCAGGAACGCGCCTGCCGCATAGCCGGCGATGAGCAGCGGCCCCATATCGCGCGTGACCACCATCGCGCCCACCAGCACGGCGACCACGAAGCCCAGCGGTGCCAGGTAGCGCAACAGCGAGCCGGCCGCCCGCCGCGACTGCGCCACGCGCTCGGCGAGCGGGCTGCCGCGCAGGAAGAAGAACCAGGCCGCGCCGACGATGAGCCATAGCCGCCCCAGCTCCGAAGTGATCTGCCTCAGGTTGCCGAGCGCCCACCCGAAGAGGACCACCAGCGCGACCGCGCCCAGGCACACCACCACCGCCGAAGCCATACCCCCGATCCGCTCCGCGACCGACCGGCCCAGCTCACCGGCGGCCGACAGGCTCCAGGCCAGTCCGCGCGCCAGCGGCTGCCGCAGAAAGAGCAGCGACGACATCACCACCAGACCCAGCCAGAGATGCCCCTGGTGGTACAGCGCGAGATAGCGGTTGGCCGTATGACCTTGGGCCGACAAGTCCAGCAGCAGCAGCCACCCCAGCCCGGTGGCGAGCACGAATCCTGCGCACCCCACTCGGGAGCTGGGTGCCTGCGCCGGCACGACTGCCGGCGACGCGGGCGCCGACGCCGCCCAAAACGCCGCCACCGCGGCGGCCCCGCCCATCGCCAGCACCGGGGTCGAAGGCGCACTCCACCAGTCCAGCTCCGCCCTGCCCGGCTCGAATGCCCGAGCCGCAAACGGCCAGGGCACGCGGGAGATCCACGCCACCGCCGCCCAAGCGCCCAGCGATAGCGCCACGCCCCAGGCGGGCCGGATGCGATGCCGGCTGAGCGCCACCAGGACCAGCACCAACCCCATCCAGGCGGCCCACTGCACGCCGGCAGTGCGCAGCAGCTCGCGCATCGCTTCGTTCTTGCGGCCCTCCGCCAGGGACTTCCTCACCTGCGTCATCAACGACGCCGCCTGCATCAGCGACTGCGGCCATGCCGGACAACCTGCCTGAGCAGCCGCATCCGGCAGGCGCAAGCCACGCGCCGCCGCGGGCAAACCCGCGTGGCCGTCGAGGGCCGCGGCCAGCAGCAGCACGGTCGCTGCGCGCCAGGACTCGTCATCCGGCCTGACGGGCCCCCACAGTGCGCCCTCCACCTGCCTTGCCGCGCACGCGACCGGCTGCGGGCCGTCCCGGCCCACGCGAAAGCGCGTGACGTAGGGCTGCATCTGATCGTCCAGCGCAGACAGCGCATCGGCCAGCCCGCGCAGGTCGCCCAGTCCTTCGCGCTGCTGCAGGCGCAACTCGGCCGCCCGCGCCTCGGCCCGCTGCAGCGGAGCGAGGAACGCCTCGCGCACGCGCGCCACCGCCGCATCGAGGCGCAGCGGCACATGCCGCACGGGAACGGCAGCGGAAGGTTCCACCGTGCCGCACAAGCGCTCGCGCACACTCGCCGCGGCAAGCGCCCCATGCGCCGCGCACATCGCCGGCAGCACCGGCTCGGGCAGGCCTTGCAGCGCCAAACCAGGATCGGCGTAGCGCTCGTCACGACCGGCCACTGAGTCCCGCAGGTGTTCGTAAGACGGCAGCAGCAGCGCGATGGCCGCGAGTGCCAGCAGCCACTCGATGACCTGCGGCGCAGCCCGGGCCAAACGCCCCGGGCGTGCCCGCGGCAAGGTGGCCGCGCTGGTGGCGCTGGTGGCGCTGGTGGCGCTGGTGGCGCTGGTGGCGCTGGTGGCGCTGGTGG
>CBINKC010000038.1:0-30510 GCA_966251135.1 uncultured Burkholderiaceae bacterium | reverse complement strand
GACATCGTGTCCATCGCGAGGCTGTTTCAATCGGAGCGCATGCGCAGCGTGCTCGTGCGCTGTGCGGATGGCCCCGGCGGCCTGGGCATCTTCACCGCCTCGAGCCTGCACCGGGCCATCCTGGATGGCCGCGCACTGGACCGTCTGCCGGTGCGCGACTTGGCCACGCGGCCGCTCATCGCGTTGCCGCCGCAGGCGCCCGTTTTCGATGCGCTGGCGTTGATGATCCGCCACCAGATCCATCGCGTGGTGGTGATGGAGGGCGAGCGCATCCTCGGCCTGCTGGAGCAACTGGACGCGTTGAGCTTCGTGTCCAACCACTCCTACCTGGTCACCGTGCAGATCGCCCAGGCCGAGACGCTGGATGCGCTGGCGCCGGCCGCCGCGCACATCACCAGGCTGGTGGCGCTGCTGCACCAGGGCGGCATGCACGTTGCGGCCATGGCCCGGCTGGTGCAGGAGATCAACGGCAAGCTGTTCGAGCGGAGCTGGCAGCTGGTGGCCCCGGCGCCGCTGGTCTCGCACAGCTGCCTGTTCGTGATGGGCAGCGAAGGACGCGGCGAGCAGCTGCTGCGCACCGACCAGGACAACGGGCTCGTGGTGCGCGACGACGCGCCCATCACCGAGGCCGAGCTGGCCGACACGTGCGCGCGCTTTTCGGATGCGCTCAAGGATTTCGGCTTTCCCGATTGCCCGGGCGGCATCATGGTGAGCAACCCCCAATGGCGGCAGCGGCAGCGCGAGTTCGCACAAACGGCGCGGCGCTGGCTGCTCAAGCCTGAGCCCGAGGGCCTGATGGCGCTGGCCATCTTCCTCGACGCGCAGCCGGTGGCCGGCGACGGCAGCCTGCTCGCATCGGTGCGCGCCGCGCTCGACGGGCTGGTTGCGCAGGACGATGCGCTGCTCGGGAGATTCGCGCAGGCCATCGATTCCTTTCCCGAGGCCGGCATGGACGGGTGGTGGAGCCGCCTGCTGCACCTGGGTGATGCCGGCGGCGAAGTGCTCGACCTGAAGAAGGCCGGCATCTTTCCCATCGTGCACGGCGTGCGCAGCCTTGCGCTGCGGGAGCACATGGCTTCCACGACGGGCACGGCCGCGCGGCTGGGCGCGTTGGTGGCGGTTGGCCGTTTGCCGGCCGACCTGGCTGGCGACTTGGTCGACAGCCTTCATTTCCTGATGGAGCTGCGGCTGCGCGGCGCGCTGGAGGAAATGCGGGCAGGGCAGCGGGTCTCAGGCACGGTGCATTTGAGTCGGCTGACCATGCTGGACCGCGAGCTGCTGAAGGATGCGCTCGCGGTGGTGAAGCGGTTCAAGGCCGTGGTGCGCTATCAGTTCCATCTGGAAGGTTGAAGGAGGCGCACCATCGTCCGTTCGCACTGAACTTGTCGAAGTGCCAGCACGCGGGCGGGGCTTCGACAGGCTCAGCCCGAACGGGTGATGTGGTGAGGTGGGGGAGCCACAGGAACGGCGATGCGGCGTGGGCTGCGCACCATCGTCCGTTCGCACTGAGCTCGTCGAGGTGCCGACACGCGGGCGGGGCTTCGACAGGCTCAGCCCGAACGGGTGATGTGGTGAGCTCAGCCCGAACGGGTGATGTGGTGAGGTGGGGACCCACAGGAACGGCGATGCGGCGTGGCCTGCGCACCATCGTTCGTTCGCACTGAGCTTGTCGAAGTGCCGGCACGCGGGTAGAGCTTCGACAGGCTCAGCGCGAACGCGATGTGACCGGGTTGCTCCATTGCGTGACACCACTGTCACGCGCCTGTGGCGAGATAGCGCGGCGCCGACCAATCTCATCGGGGTCTACCCGCAGCGTAAACCTGCGAAGCGAGCCGTTCTCCCCCTGGCACGGGCCTCGCGATAAAGAGCCCACGCGCCGCTCGACACATCGCCCTTTCGGCGCCGGGCCTTCCTCCATAGGAGACGTACATGGACATGCTCGAACCCGGCCGCTTCGGCCTCGCCGCCATCTTCAAGCAGCGCTACGGCAACTACATCGGCGGCCAGTGGGTGCCCCCGGCCAGCGGCGAGTACTTTCCGAACATCACACCCGTCACCGGCAAGCCGTTCTGCGAGATTCCCCGCTCGAATGCCGAGGACATCGAGCGTGCACTCGACGCCGCGCATGCGGCCAAGGCGGCCTGGGGCCGCACGTCCCCCGCCGATCGCGCGGCCGTGTTGCTGCGCATCGCCGATCGCATGGAGCAGAACCTGGAACTGCTCGCCACGGCCGAGACCTGGGACAACGGCAAGCCCATCCGCGAAACGCTCGCGGCCGACCTGCCGCTGGCCATCGATCACTTCCGCTATTTCGCCGGCTGCGTGCGCGCGCAGGAAGGCTCCATCGGCGAGGTGGACCACGACACCTACGCGTACCACTTCCATGAACCACTGGGCGTGGTGGGGCAGATCATTCCCTGGAACTTCCCGCTGCTCATGGCGGCATGGAAGCTCGCCCCCGCGCTGGCCGCAGGCAACTGCGTGGTGCTCAAGCCGGCGGAGCAGACGCCCGCGTCGATCCTCGTGCTGATGGAGCTGGTGGGCGATCTTCTGCCCGCGGGCGTGCTCAACGTGGTCAATGGCTTCGGGCTGGAGGCGGGCAAGCCGCTCGCGTCGAGCAAGCGCATCGCCAAGATCGCCTTCACGGGCGAGACCGGCACCGGCCGCCTCATCATGCAGTACGCGAGCGAGAACATCATTCCCGTCACGCTGGAGCTGGGCGGCAAGAGCCCCAACATCTTCTTCCCCGACGTGATGGCGCGCGACGACGGCTTTCTCGACAAGGCGATCGAAGGCTTCGTGCTGTTCGCGCTGAACCAGGGGGAGGTGTGCACCTGCCCGTCGCGTGCGCTCATCCATGAGTCGATCTACGACGCCTTCATGAAGCGCGCGCTCCAGCGCGTGGCCGCCATCCGGCAGGGCAACCCGTTGGACCGGCAGACGATGATCGGCGCGCAGGCGTCGGCCGAGCAGATGCAGAAGATCCTGTCGTACCTGGAACTCGGCCGCAAGGAAGGCGCACGGTGCCTGATCGGCGGTGAGCGCAACGTGCTGGGCGGCGAGCTGGAGGGCGGCTACTACGTGCAGCCCACGGTGTTCAAAGGCCACAACCGCATGCGGATCTTCCAGGAAGAAATTTTCGGCCCGGTCGTTTCCGTGACCACCTTCAAGGACGAAGACGAGGCGCTCGCCATCGCCAACGACACGCCGTACGGCCTAGGCGCGGGCGTGTGGAGCCGCGACATGAACACGGCGTTCCGCATGGGTCGCGGCATCCAGGCCGGCCGCGTGTGGACCAACTGCTACCACGCCTACCCAGCGCACGCAGCCTTCGGCGGCTACAAGCAAAGCGGCATCGGCCGCGAGACGCACCGCATGATGCTCGACCACTACCAGCAGACCAAGAACCTGCTGGTGAGCTACAGCGAGAAAGCGTTGGGGTTCTTCTAACGCAGGGGGAAGGGGCGGGAAGGGGCGCGCACCCTTCCCGGATTGCTCCAGATTGACACACTGCCCGCTTGAGCCAGCTCAAGCCTCTGTGTGCATACACCGGGAAACTGCGCTGCACGGGTGCCGCCCTCGGTGCCTAGGATGTGGCATGCCCCAGCTCCCTGCCGTCGGCTCTCATGCCGTTCCGCCCGACGATGCGCACCTGGATCTCATCGTCCGTTCGCACGAACGCTGTGCCGCGCTCGGCCTGAGCCGCCTCGGAGCGCCCGACCATGCCGGCCTGCCGCGTGCCGACCTGGCTGTGGCGCGCGAGCGCAACCAGCGGCTGCACCAGCATGCCGCCCCGGTGATGGAGCTGCTGCTGGAGCAGATCCTCGCCTCGCGCAGCATGGTGGTGCTGACCGACGCGACGGGCACCGTGCTGCACTCCATCGGCGACCACGATTTCCTGCGGCGCGCATCACGGGTGGCCCTCGCCCCCGGGGCCAACTGGTCCGAATGCAGCAAGGGCACCAACGCCATCGGCACGGCGCTCGTGGACGAGGCGCCCACGGTGGTGCATGCCGACGAGCACTTCGTGCGCGCCAACGGTTTTCTCACCTGCTCGGCCGCGCCCATCTTCGACCCGCGTGGCCACATGCTGGGCGTGCTCGATGTCTCCGGCGACCAGCACTCCTATCACCAGCACACGATCGGGCTGGTGAAGATGTCGGCGCGCATGATCGAGAACCAGTGGCTGAACGACGACTTCCGTCATGCGCTGCGGCTGCATTTGCATATCCGGCCCGAGTTCATCGGCACGCTGATGGAAGGCATCGTGGCGGTGGGCCACGACGGCCGCTTACTCGGGTGCAACCGCAGTGCGCTCGACCTGCTGGGCATGAGCGGCGCGGCCCTGCGCATGCACAGCGTGCCTAGCCTGCTGGGCACCACGCTGGCCGCGCTCGTCGACCAGTTCCGCTCGCCCATGGCCGGGCCTGTGCCGCTGGCGCTGGCTGACGGTCGCACCGTGCATGCGCAGGCGCGCTTCAACTGGCCCACCTGGCATGCGGTGGGCAGCCTGGGGGTGGGCGACGACGTCCATGTGCCGGCCGAGCCCGTGGCACCGGGCCGGCCGCTGCCGGCCGTGTCCGCGGCGCAGTCGGGCCTGCGCTACCTGGATACCGGCGATGTGCAGATGGAGGCGGTGATCCGCAAGGTGCGCCGCGTGATCGACCGCGACATCCCGGTGCTCGTGCTGGGCGAAACGGGCACCGGCAAGGAGCTGCTTGCCCGCGCCATCCACCGCGATTCCCAGCGCGCGCGCCAGCCTTTCGTGGCCGTGAACTGCGCTGCCATTCCCGAGAATCTCATCGAGAGCGAGCTCTTCGGGTACGAGGAGGGCGCCTTCACCGGCGCGCGCCGCAAAGGGGTGGCGGGGCGGATCGTGCAGGCCCATGGCGGCACGCTGTTCCTCGACGAGATCGGCGACATGCCGCTGGCCCTGCAGGCGCGGCTGCTGCGTGTCCTGCAGGAGCGGCAGGTCACGCCGCTGGGCAGCGCGCGCAGCGTGGCGGTCGACGTGATGGTGATCGCCGCCACGCATCGCAACCTGCGCGAGCTGATCCGCGCGCAGGCGTTCCGGGAGGACCTGTACTACCGGCTCAACGGCTTGGTGGTGCGGCTGCCGGCACTGCGCGAGCGCAGCGACCTGGAGGCCATCGTGCAGAAGATCCTGCGCACCGAATGCGGTGCCGGCGCGCCCGGGCTCGACGACGAGGTGCGGCAGCTCTTCCATGCGTATGCCTGGCCGGGAAACATCCGCCAGCTGGCTGGCGTGCTGCGCACGGCCGCGGTGATGGCAGAAGGCGAGTTGCTCATCACGCGGGAGCATCTGTCGGACGACTTCGTCGAAGATGCCCAAGGCGCGTTGGCGATGGCACCCGCGCATGCAGCGCCACAGGACCGCCCGGTGCCGGCGACGCTGCAGGACATGAAGCTCGACGCCCTGCGGCGCGCCGTGGAGGAGGCGGGCGGCAACATCTCCGTGGCCTCCCGTCGGCTGGGCATCAGCCGCAACACCATCTATCGGAAGCTGCGCTGGCGAGCGGATCAGGGCGGGTGATGGCGGCCCTTGCGCCGAGGACTGCGCCTCGCGGGTGAGTCGGATGGCTTCTCAGCCTCTCAGTGGCTCACACCGTTGACCAGCCTCTCCAGCGCCTCCTGGTCGAGGATGCGCACGTTGCGGTGCTTCACCTCCAGCAGCCCTTCGTCCTGGAACTTGGAGAAGCAGCGGCTCACGGTTTCCAGCTTGAGGCCCAGGTAGGTGCCGATCTCCTCGCGCGTCATGCGCAGCACCAGCGCCGAGGGCGAGAAGCCGCGCGCCTTCAGGCGCTGCGTGAGGTTCAGCAGGAAGGCGGCCAGGCGCTCTTCCGCGCGCATGCTGCCCAGCAGCAGCATCACGCCATGGTCGCGCACGATCTCGCGGCTCATGACCTTGTGGAATTGCCGTTGCAGGTCGGTGAACTCTCGCGACAGCGACTCCAACTGCCCGTAGGGGATGACGCAGACCTGCGAGTCTTCCAGCGCCACCGCGTCGCAGGTGTGCAGGTCGGTGCCGATGCCGTCGAGCCCGATCAGCTCGCCGGCCATGTGAAAGCCCGTGACCTGATCGCGCCCGTCTTCGGAAGACACGCGGGTCTTGAAGAAGCCGGTGCGCACGGCGTAGACGGCCTCGAAGCGGTCGCCGCAGCGAAACAGCGTGTCGCTGCGGTGCACGTTGCGGCGCGTGGCCACGAGTGCGTCCAGCCGTTGAAGCTCCTGCGGCGAGAAGCCCACGGGCAGGCACAGCTCGCGCAGGTTGCAGCTCGAACAGGCGACTTTCAGCGCGCTCGTCTTCATCTTCTCGGTCGGGGTCTCGGTCATGGCGCGGCGCGGCATCGTGATGTAACTCAACGCCGTCATTGTTGGCGCACAAGGCTGCCGCCGGCTTGCGCCATGTCAATGTCGCGAGCGCCACCCTTCGGCACCATTTGTGCAATGTCCCCTGCCATGCCCACCGCTGCTGTCGCGCCCGCGCTGTCCGAGGAGTTGCTGCGTCGCTTCGACACGCCGGGTCCCCGCTATACCTCCTACCCCACGGCCGACCGCTTCGTCGAGGCATTCGGGGCGGCCGAAGCATTGGGAGCCCTCCAGCAGCGCGCCGAGGGTGCCACGGTGGGGGGGCGGGCCTTGCTGTCGCTGTACGTGCACATTCCGTTTTGCGAATCGGTGTGCTACTACTGCGCCTGCAACAAGGTCATCACCCGGCACCACGAGCGGGCTACCGAGTACCTCGATGCGCTGGAGCGCGAGATCGGCCTGGTGTGCTCTGCCATGGGCTCCGCACAGCCCGTGACGCAGCTGCATTTCGGCGGCGGCTCGCCCACCTTCTTGTCCGATGCCGAGATCGACCGGGTCATGGCCTCGCTGCGCCGCGCCTTCCGCCTGGCTCCCGGGGCTGAGCTGTCGATCGAGGTCGACCCACGCACCGTCACGCCCGAGCGCCTGGAGCACCTGCGCAAGGCCGGCTTCAACCGCATCAGCTTCGGCGTGCAGGATTTCGACCCGAAGGTGCAGCAGGCGGTGCACCGCGTGCAGTCCTTCGAGATGGTGCGCGAGCTGATGAAGAGCGCGCGGGCCCTCGGCTTCGAGTCCATCAACGCCGACCTCATCTACGGCCTGCCGTGTCAGACGCCGGAGAGTTTCGAGCGTACCGTGGCGCAGATCGGCGAGCTGCGGCCCGACCGCATCGCGCTGTATGCCTACGCCCATCTGCCGCAGCGCTTCAAGCCGCAGCGGCGCATCGACCCGGCCGAGCTGCCCGCGGCCTCTGACCGCGTGGCCATGCTCGGTGGCGCGATCGCGGGTTTCCTCGCGCGTGGCTACAGCTACATCGGCATGGATCACTTCGCGCTGCCCGGCGATCCGCTGGCGGTGGCCAAGCGGCAGGGCCGATTGCACCGCAATTTCCAGGGCTACAGCACGCAGCCCGACTGCGACATCATCGGCCTGGGCGTGTCGGCCATCGGCCGCGTGGGCGCGGCGTACATGCAGAACGCCAAGACGCTGCCCGAGTACTACGACGCGCTGCGCCAGGGCCAGCTGCCCGTCGTGCGCGGTATTGCCTTGACCCGTGACGACCTGGTGCGCCGGGCGGTCATCATGGCGCTCATGTGCCAGGGCCGTGTGGAGTTCGAGTCCATCGAGCTGGCGCATCTGGTGGACTTCCACAAAGTCTTCGCGAGCGAACTGCAGCAGCTGGGGCCGCTGGTGGAGGCCGGGCTGATGGAAGTCGAGCCGGGGGCCATCCAGGTCACGGCGACCGGCTGGTACGTGGTGCGCGCCATCGCGATGGTGTTCGACCGCTACCTGCGCGAAGACCAGCTGCGCGAGCGCTTCTCGCGGATCATTTGATAGAGCGTGACAGACGCTGCGAACGCCGTGAGTGGTGTGAACGGATCCGACATGCGGGCCCATCGATTCATACGCGTCTTCTGACATGGACCTGCCGCTCATCCTGGCCGGGCTCGCAGCGGGCGTGGCTGCCTCGCCGCACTGCGCGGCCATGTGCGGTGCGCCCTGCGCGGCACTCACCCGCGGCTGCGGGCGCAGCGCGGGGGGGTTCCATGCCGGACGGCTGGTCGGGTACATGGCCGGCGGTGCGGTCGCAGCGGGCAGCGTCTCGGCCCTGGCCGCATGGAGCCAGGCGGCACCCGCGGTGCGGCCGCTCTGGACGCTGCTGCACTTGGCCGTGCTGACCCTCGGCGTGTGGTGGCTGGTCACCGGCAGGCCGCCGGCGTGGCTGAACCGCGGCGCGTCGGCCGAGTTGCCGTTGCCTTCCGCCGCGGCAGCCGGCGAAGGCAGCGCTACGGCGTTGCCGCTGCGCTTCGTCTCCCGCCCGGGCAACGCCACGAAGGCGGGCATCGCCGGCCTGGCCTGGGTCGCCTGGCCCTGTGCCGCCCTCCAGGCTGCGTTGGTGCTGTCGGCCATGGCCAGCAGCTCGTTGGGTGGGGCACTGGTGATGGGCGCTTTTGCCCTCGGTTCGATGCCCGTACTGGCGTTCGGCCCCTGGGTGTGGGCACGCTGGCAGGCGCGGCGCGGGCGCACGGGGTCATCGTCTGCGCAGGTCTCGACGCTGGCCTACCGCGTGGCGGGCGCCGGTCTCGTGATGGCTGCAGGCTGGGCGCTCACGCACGGGCTGTGGGAGCGCGTGGCCGCCTGGTGCTTGAGCTGAGAGGGTGTGAAACAGGGATGGGTGTTGTGATCAGGAACGGCACTCCGAGCCCTTCGGACTGAGTTTGCCGAGACCCCGTTCCAACCCCATTCCCCGTTCCACCCCATTCCCCGTTTCACCCCCATTCCCCGTTTCACCCCCATTCCCCGTTTCACCCCCACGCCCCGTTTCGCCCCCACGCCCCGTTTCGCCCCCACGCCCCGTTCGGGCTGAGCTTGTCGAAGCCCCGGTGCCAGCCGATGTGCAGGCCTTTCGACAAGCTCAAGGCGACCCTTCGACAAGCTCAGGGCGAACGGTACGCGATGGCCCCGCTTCGTGCCCGCCACGCCCCTGCCCGTTCGGGCTGAGCTTGTCGAAGCCCCGTTCCATCTCCATGCCCCGTTCGGGCTGAGCTTGTCGAAGCCCTGTGCCACCCAATGTGCAGCCCCTTTCGACAAGCTCCAGGCGAAGGGGCGCCGATGCCCCAGCAGGGTTTTGCAGTGCGCGGGCACCATAGACACATGGAGATGTTTGCGCCGCATTGAGAGGCTGGGATGGGTGCCGCTGCCCCGCGAGTTCCCCATGGCCGCCTGTGCTTTCTCGTGTGCCGCGCCGATGCGCGCGAGCACGAGTTGGCCACGCAGCGGGGCATTGCCCGCCGGCTGGCGGACCTGCTGGCGCTGACCTACGCGGGCGACGTGGAGGCAGCGCGTGCGACCGGCGACGTAGGCTATGCCGTGCCGAACGAGACGCTCACCTCCTTCGAGGCGGCCCGCCTGGGATTGCGCAGCGTGAACGATCTCTTTGGCGGCGTCGTTCCGCATCCGTACATCGCCACCAAGACCATCACACATCCGCTGGCCGGAGCAGGGGCGGCCGCCCCGCCGGGCTGGTGCGAGGAATTCGGGCGCTGCGTGCAGCGCGTGGTGCTGCCGGGGATCTCGGCCTACTCCCTGCGCGACGCCCGTGAGGCCGGCCTGCGGCTCCTGCGCCATGGGTCCGTGCGGCTCAAGCTGGCCTGCGGCGTCGGCGGCTCCGGGCAGTCGGTGGCCCACGACGCGGTGGCGCTGCAGGCGCAGCTCGGCGCACTCGACGAGGCCGAGGTGGCGCGCGGGGGCTTGGTCGTCGAGCAGCATCTGGCGTCCGTGCGCACGCACAGCGTCGGCCAGTTGCACCTCGGCGGCCTGACTGCCAGCTACTACGGCGTGCAGTACACCACGCGCAACCGGCTGGGCCAGCCGGTGTACGGCGGCTCGACGCTGACGGTCACGCGCGGCGGCTTCGACGCGCTGGAGGCGCTGGCGCCCGATCCCTCGGTTCGCCGCGCCGTGGCCCTTGCGCGCTGCTACCACGACGCCGCGCTCGCGTGCTTTGTCGGCATGTACGCCTCGCGCGCCAACTACGACGTGGCCGAGGGCCGCGATGCGCAGGGGCGCGAAGTGGCCGGCGTGCTGGAGCAGTCGTGGCGGCTGGGCGGTGCCAGCGGCGCCGAAGTGGCCGCGCTGCAGGCGCTGGTCGACGATCCGAGCTTGTCCTCGGTGCGAGCCTCCACCGCGGAGGTGCATGGCCCGCTCGCCCCGGTGCCCGAGGGGGCGACGCTCTACTACCAGGGCGACGATGAGCACGTCGGGCCCATCACCAAGTACGCCCAGGTGCATCGCGATGCCCACGAGAGAAGAGAAGGTTGACATCGGTACCGGCGAGGCCCGCATCGAGGGCACGCTGGTCACGCCCGGCACGTTGATCCCCGGGGTGCTGTTCGTGCACGGCTGGGGTGGCAGCCAGCAGCAGTATCTGGCGCGTGCGAGGGAGATCGCCTCGCTGGGTTGCGTGTGCCTGACCTTCGACTTGAGCGGCCACGCCGCCACGCGGGAGGAGCGTGAGCAGGTCTCGCGCGAGCGCAACCTGCGCGACGTGATGGCCGCCTACGACGTGCTGGCCGCGCACCCGCACGTGGACCGTTCGGCCATCGGGGTGGTGGGCAGCAGCTACGGCGGCTATCTGGCCGCGATCCTGACCACGCTGCGCCCCGTGGAGTGGCTCGCGTTGCGGGTGCCGGCGCTGTACATCGACACGGGTTGGGAGCTGCCCAAGATGCAGCTGCACAAGGACCAGGACCTGCACGCCTACAGGCGCAGCTTCGTGCCTGCCACGCAAAACCGGGCGCTGCGCGCCTGTGCCGAGTTCCATGGCGACGTGCTGATCGTCGAGTCGGAGCTGGACGACGTGGTGCCTCGGCCCGTGATTACCAGCTACCGCGAAGCCTGCGTGCAGGCCCGCTCGCTCACCTATCGCTGCCTCCCCGGAGCGGACCATGGCCTGACCGGCGACGCGAGCCAGCGCGCCTACACGGCACTGCTGGTGCAATGGCTGGGCGAGCTGCTGCCCGGCGCACGCCGGGGCGTGGTCAGTGCGGCGGCCACGGCAGCGGCCGCGCAGGAGGGCGCAGCCCAGGCCGCAGCCGCGGAGAACGAACCGGAGGCTCCGCCGGGAGTGGGTCAACGGTGAATCCATCGTTGCAGTTGCCAGACGTCAAGATCAGCGCATCCACCAGCGAAGCGGTGGCAAAGCCCGTAACTGCTCATCCTCTTCAACGTGTCGCCGTCGTTGGGCTCGTCGCGGTGAGTGAACGGAGACTGAACAGAGACGTTCGCGGCTGCCGGCACGAACGTCGCCGGGTATTCGCTTGATACAGCAGCACGGCGAGACCATCTTCGCGCAGGCCTTCTGATCATCACCGGCCATTCGATGGTCGCCGTCTCGAAGGACAGCGGTTTGGTGGTGATGCTGAGCACGAGGCCTGCGCGGGTCAGTCCGTGTGAGCAACTATGGCAACGGCTTCAAACCCAGCTCTTTCAAGAAGCCGTTGTGCTTGTCCTTCGCTGCCTCGATTGCCTTTTCAATCTCCACCAGCTCGCGGTGTGTCTTGTCCAGATCAATCTCCGCCTCGCCCATCGCCGTGCTGATATATCGGGAGATGTTCAGATTGAAATCGTTCTTCTCGATCTCGGCCATCTCCACCTTGCGCGAGTAGCGTGGCACTTCCTCACGGAACTGGTAAGTCTTGATGATCTTGGCGATGTGCTCGGGCTTCAGCTGGTTCTGGCGTTTGCCTTTTTCGAAGTGCTCGGCAGCATTGATGAACAACACGTCGTCCGGCTTCTTGCACTTCTTGAGCACCAGGATGCACACCGGGATGCCCGTGGAATAGAACAGATTGGCGGGCAGGCCGATCACCGTGTCGATGTGCCCGTCCTTCAGCAGCTTCGTGCGGATGCGTTCCTCCGCCCCGCCGCGGAACAGCACCCCGTGCGGCAGGATGATGGCCATCACGCCTTCGTCCTTGAGGTAGTGGAACCCGTGCAGCAGGAAAGCGAAGTCAGCGGCGGACTTGGGCGCGAGGCCGTGGCTCTTGAAGCGCACGTCGTCGGCCAACGCGTCGGTTGGTTCCCAGCGGTAGCTGAAGGGCGGATTGGCGACGACGGCGTCGAAGCTCGGTTTCCTGGCCGGGTTCTGCTCCCGCATCATGTCCCACTCGTTGAGCAGGGTATCGCCATGGAAGATCTCGAACTCCGTGTCCTTCACCCCGTGCAGCAACATGTTCATGCGCGCGAGGTTGTAGGTGGTGATGTTCTTTTCCTGGCCAAAGATTTTGCCGATGGTGCCGCCAGCCTTGGCCACCTTCTTGCGCACATTGAGCAGCAGTGAGCCGGAGCCGCAGGCAAAGTCCATCACGCTCTCCAGCCGCTTCTTGGTGCCGGTTTTCGGTTCCTGGCTGTCCAGCGTGACGATGGCGGAGAGGATGTCCGAGATCTGCTGCGGGGTGTAGAACTCGCCGGCCTTTTTGCCCGAGCCGGCGGCGAACTGCCCGATCAGGTATTCATAAGCATCGCCCAGCACGTCAACGTCCGTCGAGAACTTGGCGAGTCCGTTGGCTATCTCCTGAATGACGACGCAGAGCTTCGCGTTGCGGTCCTCATACTTCTTGCCTAGCTTAGGGGAGGTCAGATCGATCTCTGAGAACAGGCCCTGAAAGGTGCTCTCGAAGGATTCCGTCTCGATGAACTTGAAGCCCTCTTGCAGCGTATCCAGCAACTCGCCGTTCTGGGTGCGGGCCAGGTTGGCGATGCTGCTCCACAGGTGCTCGGGCTTGATGACGTAGTGCACCTTGCGGCGCATCTGCTTCTCGAACGCGGGGATGTCGTCCACGTTGTTCGCATACCAAATCGCCAGCGGCACCTTGCGGGCATCGCCACCGACATCCGGATAGTCCTTGCCCAGTTCCCTCTTCGCCGCCGTCTCGTAGTTGTCAGAGAGATAACGCAGGAACAGGAAAGACAACATGTAGTCGCGGAAGTCGTCCGCATCCATCGCCCCGCGCAGTCGGTCGGCGATGCTCCAGAGGGTGTTGCCCAGTTGCTTTTGGTCTTGTTCAGTCATTTCTTGGGGCGTCGTTTGAGCTTGGATTCGAGCGCTTGAAGGTCTGCCTCGTCTTGCTGGTCGGCTTCCATGGCTTCCCGCTTCTTGCGGTCCTGTTCGAATTGCAGGTACAGCTCCCCCGTGCGTGCTTCCATCTGCTCGTGGCTGATGCTGCCCGCGTGGGTGAGCAGCGGGAAGCCGTTGGACGTGATGATTTGATCCACGTTCTGCTTCCAGAAGGCCATGCGCGTCTCCTGCTTGCTCTTGGCCCGCAGTTCGGCGGTTTCCAGAAAGATGACCACCAGCCGGTTCAGCGTGTCGATCTCATCCTCGGTCAGGTAGTTCTTGGCCACCACGATGTCGGTCTTGCGCACCTTGTCACCCTTCCAGGCGAGCAGGCCGAAATGCGGATCGGCCGGATTGGCCCGGGCGCTGATGAGCTCGGCCGCGGTCTTTTGCGTTACGGCATAGATCAACAGGTTCTGCACGGTGGCAAAGAAAACCTGCGTGGCCTTGTCGGTCTTGTCGTAGTCGCTCGAAAGCGCAAAGAGATCGCGCACCTTCTGATAAAAGCGCTTTTCCGAGGCCCGGATGTCCCGGATGCGCGCCAGCATCTCGTCGAAGTAGTCCGGGCGGCCATCGGGGTTCTTCAGTCGCTCGTCGTCCATCACGAAGCCCTTGAGCAAGTACTCCTTCAGGACGGTGGAGGCCCATCGGCGAAATTGCACCCCACGCGGCGAGCGCACGCGGTAGCCCACAGCCAAGATGGCGTCCAGGTTGTAAAGCGTGACGGGGCGCTGTACCTGGCGGCTGCCCTCGATTTGAACTGTCAAGGATTCCTTGATAGTTGCCGCCGGGTCCAGCTCCCCGTCTTCGAAGATGTTCTTCAGGTGCAGCGAGATGTTCTGCTTGGTGGCATCAAAGAGTTCCGCCATCTCCAGCTGCGTCAGCCAAACGGTCTGCTCCTGCGCCCGCAGCTTGATCTGGCTGCGGCCGTCTTCGGTGGTGTAGAGGATCAGGTCGGTCATGGTGCGAGCGCAGGGGCCGGCGCGGTCCCAACCGGCGCTTCCGCCAATACTTCTGGCAGGTCAAACTGGAACGTCTTAATGAAGTCTTTCAGAATGCGCCGGAACAGCTCCTGGTTGTCCTCGCCCATGTCGGTCGGTTCGTGGATGGCGTATTTGCCATGACTGAGGAGGTTCAGGGCGCGGTTGTAGAGCGCCAGATCTTCTTCGTTGTTCAGCGCCTTGAGGCAGAACGAAATGTCCGCGTGCCCGAAGAACGACGCGGTCTTTTCCATGATGCTGCGCAGGGCGTTGAAATGGAAGGTGTAGAGCTTGCCGGTGCCAGGGGCCGCGGCCAGTTGGAGTTCCGCCAGCGACGCAACGTGATGAAAAAACGGCGTGTCCTCCGTGGCGCGCAGGGTATATGCGCCGTCGCCATTCGGACGGTGCAGGAAGTAGCGCTTGTGGCTCATCCTCGGCTCCCCCTCTTTTGCCCTGCCGATCTCGTTGCACATCACGTTGAAAAACAGGGCGTGATGGGAAGAGAAGACCACCTTGATGGGTGCAGGAGCACCATTCTGGTCTCTGCGGCTTGCAGCCCGGCGCAAGAGCTGCGCAAGGTCGCAGGCCACGGCGATGGCGTTGTTGTCGTCGAGTGAGGAGATGGGGTCGTCGACGTAGAGGTACTTCTTCGACTGATAGGAGACATGGCCGTCGAGCATCCGCTCGCAGATGGCCATGAAGAGGCACCAGATGAAGATGTTCTGCTCGCCACGGGAGATCTTGATGTTCTCGGCCTCACCGTTGCGGAAAGAGACCTTCCAGGTGTCGTAATCGATGTCGAAATCGAAGTCCGCGTAGCGGTCGAGATAGCCCGCAATCGTTTCGTCCAGCGCGAGGTCCTTCAGGCCGTTGAAGAACGTGGAGTTCGGATTGAGCTGGAGCCGCCGGACTGCATCACTGTCGAGGTCGTTGTCCCAGGTGAACAAGTCTTCGGTGAAGGCATTGAAGTAGAGGGTATCGGCAGCGCCGTTGTGCTTGCGCTTTCCCTCGTCCTTGAACTCCATCGACAGCCGCGTTTTGCCGGTGCGGTTGTAGGCATACAGGAGGATGAGATCAACACCGCCGAGATCGTCACGCAGCTTTCTCGCGAGTGTCCTGAGGTTGGCGTACTTGTTGATTTTCGGCTTGGTGCTCATGCGCCAACCTCTTCCGAGGATGGGAAGAGCTGCTGCATCAGGCCTTTCTTGTGCGTCTTGAGGGTTTCCAGTTTTTGGGTTTCGGCGGTGATGAGGGCGTCGAGCCTGCTCAGGCACGAAGCTATTCGTTGTTGTTCGTGGAGCGTTGGCGGCCAGGGCAGCTCTAGCGCACTGAACCTAGAACTGCCAAGGTGAGCCACTGAGGTTGTCTTGGTTGCGATGCCCGCGAACGTCCCGTCCTTCTGGCGCTTCCGAAAGGCTTGTGCGGCGAACTCCGGACATGTTGAGGGGGCAGAACGAAAGCGAAGCAATTGGTTCTGCATAGCGCAGCGTCCTCCGAACTCCCTGCGGTATATCGACGCGCGGCCAACGAGATCCAATGATTGCCCTTCGTTCAGAAGGATGTCCCCATCGAGAACCTCAAATCGGCTGAACTCAGCGTCAGTCATGGGCATCGTCAGGACGTCTGAGAGGTCGATTACGCCGTCCAAGACGTTTTTCGTTCGCAAGTAGGGCCGCAGTGGGCCAGGAGCATTGACTGCCAATGCCTTTCCAGCGAGCACGCTCCCCATTTCATCGACCCGCTTCATCTCCCACTCCCCCGCGCTTAGGAACTCGGGGAAGCGGCGGCGAGGTTGGGGCTCGTCTTCGCGGGGGAAAAGCTGCTCCATCAGCCCATTCTTATGGACCTTGAGCGCGCCCACTTTGCGCGTTTGAGCGGCAATCAACTCGTCCACCGAACTCAGGCAATCGGCAATCTTTTGTTGTTCCGGTGGGATTGGAAGCACTAGTCGAAGGCGTGCGAGGTCCTTGTAATAGATGCGGACGCGAACGCCACCATCCCCGCTTTCGGTGACGAAATCATCCCAAGCCTTCGTCTGTCGGAACTGATCGAGATAGCCAGGGGCTATGCCCGATTCATCGTCCGTGATGCACTTGAAGGCGACATAGTCGGGACTGACGAGAATTTCGCTGTCGCTCTTCCACCGAGCGATGGAACCAATGTTGAGCCGCATTGGGTTGTAGGCGAACCAATCGCGCTCAACGATCTTGTAGCGTGCGATGTCATCCGCGATGAGGCGCGCTTCCATCGGAACAATACCGTCAGCCTTGGTCACGCCCATCACCGAAGCGGCTGAATGCTTCGTTCCGTTGCGGCGCCGACCTTCTTCCGTTACGTCACCAAGCTGCACGCTTCGCAATGCCGCCTTCCGAAATTCCGGAAACCGCAGCTTCGGCACCAGCGCGGGCTTTGCCTCTTCCTTCGCGTCAGTGGCTTTGTTCTTACTGCTCATATGCGCTGAGTCCCGAGATGTCGCGGCTGCCGGCGCGTTTGGTGAGCAGGGGGTGGAGGTCTTCCATCAGGGCGAGTTCGGCCTGGGTGCGGGCTTTCCAGCCCAGGTCGAGCGGGGCCATGAGGTCGCTGAGTTGCTCGCCATCGAAGATCATGCGGTCCAGGATGCCGTCCACAAAGGCTTGCAGGGCAGTGGTGGCGAGGCCATGCTTGGTGGCAATGGCGGCGAGTTCTTTGGCGTTCTTCTCGGCCTTGAAGCGGGTATAGCCGTCGCGGATGGCGGCCTCTGAAAGGCCCTCCCCCGCCTTCAGCGTGCCGATGTATTCGGCAATGTCGTCGCGCTCGTTCATGAACTTGGCATCGGCGCTGACGAGGCCGATGAGTTCCTCGCTGGTCATCCTGGCCTTGCCCGGCCCCTTGGCGGAGAACTTGGCGATCAGGCCCATGATGTAGTCGTAATCGATGACGGCGGAAGCGAAGAGCACGAACTCGAAGTCGAGCTGGTCTACGGGGTCTTCCGAGCCGGGGCCATCACCCGTCTTGCCGCCCTTGCCTTGCTGCTCCTTGAGCTGTTTGGCTGTTGCCAGGTACTGGCCCTTGAAGCCACGCAGGTCTTCGTTGGGCAGCACCTGCTCGATGGTGGCTTTGTGGTCGTCGGTGAGGTCGGTGTATTGGTCGAGTTGGGTCTTGAGGCGCTGAACTTCCTTGAAATGGGTGACGAAGGCGGCACGGGCTGCGTCGCCCTTCAGGTTGGCCACATCGGAAGGCGCACAGGCCAGGCCCTGGGACTTCATGAAGTCGTCCAGCTTCTGCACGGCGGTCTCCAGTTTCTGGATGACCACGGGCGCCTTGTCCACCAGCCAGATTTCCCGCGCCTGTTCGCCGGTCTTCTCTCCGGAGAAGAGGGCAATGGCCGCATCGACGGCCTCTTGCTGCTGGCGGAAGTCGAGGATGTTGCCGTAGGGCTTGGTGCCGTTGAGTATGCGGTTGGTGCGGGAGAGAGCCTGGATCAAGCCGTGGTGCTTGAGGTTCTTGTCCACGTACAGCGTGTTCAGGAACTTGGAATCAAAGCCCGTGAGCAGCATGTCCACCACGATGGTGATGTCGATCTTCTGCGCGGCCGGGTAGTCGGCATTGGGCCACTGCTGGTCTTTGATGCGCTTTTGCACATCCTGGTAGTAGAGGTCGAACTCGCTCAGCCGGTGGTTGGTGCCGTAGCGCGCGTTGTAGTCAGCGAGGATGGCCTTGAGAGCTGCTTTCTTGCCCTCGGGATCTTCCTCGTTGTCTGCCTGCTCCTGCGGCAGTTCCTCCTGGATCTGTTTCACATCCGGGTCGCCCTCGGCCGGCGGGGAGAAGACGCAGGCGATGTTCAGCGGTTTGAAATCGGGATCGGCGGCTTGTTTGTCCGCCTGCAGCGCCTTGAACAGCGCGTGGTACTCGATGGCGTCGTTGATCGATGCGGTGGCCAGGATGGCGTTGAAGCGGCGTCCGCCGGTGGCGGCATCGTGCTTGGCGAGGATGGCTTCGATGACGGCCTTCTTGGCGATGGCCTCGCCGGGCTTCGGCGGCTTCTTGCCCTCGGGCTTGAAGTAGTCGACGTGGAAGCGCAGGACGTTCCCGTCCTCGATGGCGTGGGTGATGGTGTAGGCGTGGAGCTGCTTCTGGAACAGGTCCGCCGTGGTGCGCAGGGAGGCCTGGGTGTCCTCGATCTTCTGCAAGCTGGCATTGGCCTCGAAGATGGGCGTGCCGGTGAAGCCGAAGAGCTGTGCCTTGGGGAAGAACGCCTTGATGGCCTTGTGGTTCTCGCCAAACTGCGAACGGTGGCATTCGTCAAAGATGAACACGATGCGCTTGTCCGTCAGCGCTTCGAGCTGTTGCTTGAAGGTGGCCTGGCCGTTCTTGCTGCGCTGCTTGTTGCGCTTGCTGTTTTCGTCCAGCGCGAGGCCAAGCTTCTGGATGGTGGTGACGATGACCTTGTCGGCGTAGTCCTCTGACAGCAAGCGGCGCACGAGGGCAGCGGTGTTGGTGTTTTCTTCGACGCAGCCTTCCTGGAACTTGTTGAACTCCTCCCGCGTCTGGCGGTCGAGGTCTTTGCGGTCCACAACGAACACACACTTGTGGATGTGCTCGTTTTCCTTCAGCAGGGTGGAAGCCTTGAAAGAGGTGAGCGTCTTGCCGCTGCCCGTGGTGTGCCAGATGTAGCCGTTGCCGTTGTCTTCGTCGATGCACCTCACGATGTGCTGCACGGCATAGACCTGGTAGGGCCGCATGACCATGAGCCTTTGTTCAGCCGCCAGCAGCACCATGTAGCGGCTGATGGTGCGGCCCAGGTCGCACTTTTTCAGGAACTGCTCGGCGAACTCGTCGAGCTGGGTGATCTTGCGGTTGCCTTCGTCCGCGAACTCATAGATGGGCAGAAAGCGCTCGTCGGCATTGAAGGCGAAGTGGCGGGCGTTGTTGTTGGCGAAGTAGTAGGTGCGGTCGCGGTTGCTGACGATGAACAGCTGCATGAAGCAGAGCAGCGTCTTGGTATAGCCGTTGCCGGGGTCGTGCTTGTATTCGACGATCTGCTCCATGGCCCGGCGTGGATTCAGGCCCAGGGTTTTCAGCTCGATCTGCACACAGGGCACGCCGTTGATGAGGATGAGAACGTCGTAGCGGTGGTGGCTGTTGTCGGTGTTGATGCGCAGCTGGTGGATGACCTCGAAGTGGTTCTTGCACCAGTCCTTGATGTTCACCAGCGTGTAGTTCAGCGGCGTGCCGTCATCGCGGGTGAAGGCATTGATGCTGCGCAGGGTCTTGGCCGCGGTGTAGACATCCGGGGTGACGATTTCATCCAGGAGCCTGGCGAACTCAGCTTCTGTCAACTTGACCCGGTTGAGAGCCTCGAACTTCTCGCGGAAGTTCTTTTCCAGTGCGGCGCGGTCGCGGATGTCGCCACGATATTCGTACTTCAGGTTCTGAAGCTTGCCAATGAAGCCGTACTCGATGTGCTCTTCTTTGACGACGCGGTTCGGTGCTTCGGACGGCGGGCCGTAGGTGGACTTGGATGAGGGCATGGGAGGAACGTGCGTTGGCTATGGGCCGAATGGCAATGCGGGCGGCACTGGCTGACGAGCAGATGGTCGACTACGGCTGGCGGACAAGTCGTACTCAGGCTGAGGCCCATGGCGCGCCGGCAACACGCACTTGACTATTTCGCCGCCGGATTCTATGCAGCGGTTGGCAGCCTCGTGCCGAGGCTACGGCTGCACCTGGAAAGCGGTCGCCGTCGCCACGCGGACCAACTCTTGGGTGTCCTACGGCCGCTGCACTTCGCACAGCAGCCATTGGGCCGGCCACCGATCGCCGTCACGATGGGCTGTTTGATGGCAGTCGGCGTGAGTACGTCCGTTGGATCCGGCCGACCGCACACGCTGCACAGCCGCCCGCCAAGCAGCGGCAGCTTCCGCGGACCGCCCAACTCACGCACCCGACCCGTTGCAGCCGGTCGACGTGCTTGACGAGCAGGCGTTCAAATGAACGAACGTCCTCGCGCGCCGATGGGCCGCTCAGCCGTCATGCCAGGCTTCGCGGCTCGCCGCCCTTTTCTCCACGGTGCTTTCCTAAAGCGGTACAAGCCCGTGCAGGTACGTTGCAGGTTGCAGGTACGCAGAGGGGGCACTGCCCCCAGCCCTCACTGCCAGCTCGCGCGCATCGCCTCGAAGGCCAGGCGATAGCGGCGGGCGGTGCGGGTGGCGAGCCGGTGCAGCAGCGCGGTATCCGTGTCCAGCGCGCGGGACAGGGCCTGCGCCAGCTCGTGCGGCTCGACCGTCCCCGGCATGGCCGGCGTATCCCATGTGGCGGCATACGCGGCCTGCTTGCTGGCGCCGCACGCTGGAGCAAGGTTCACCCGGGGCACGCCGCAAGCCATGGCGACGATGCGCCCGTGCAGGCTGCTGCCCGCATAGGCGCGAGCGCTCGCGATGAGCGCGCACAGGTCCCAGGCGTCATCCGAGGCGACCACGGTGACCGGCTTGCGCATGCGCGCCGCCAGCTGGCGCAGCAGGGCGGGGTCGTCATGCCACGGGGCGAGCCCGGCGCAAAAGAGCGCCACGCCGCAACCGGCGTGCACGGCCGCCTGGTCCAGCTGCGCGGCCAGCCGGCCCAGCGTGTCGCTATCGCCGAAATCGGCGCTGAACTGCACCGCAAGATGGCCTTGGGGGAAGCATGCGCGGACCCGTGCCACCTCGCCCTGGGCGGCATGCGTGCCAAGGCGCGGGCCGAACAGCTCGGCCACCATGGCCACGGGGTCGGGCATCAGGCGGGCATCGATGCCGGCATCGTTCAGGCAGGCGTGCGTGACGGCATCCCTCACACCCACGGCGTGTCCTCGTGCGGCTTCGAGCTTGGCGAGTACCTCGTCGCGCAGGGCCGGCTCGCAGCGCATCAAGTCCACGCCGCCGATGCCCGTGTACACCACGCGGGACACCGCGGCCGCGGCCACGCGTGGTGCCACGTAGGGCGCGAGATCCGCCGTGCCCAGGGTTTCACGCACCCAGGCCGCGCGCTCGTTGGGATGACGCTCCAGATAGGCGATGGCCGGCTGCAGCTGCCCGGGCGGCTGCAGCATCACCGCGGCCTGCCAGGCGCTGCACGTGAGGATCTCACCCCCGGCGTGCAGCAGCACCGCGCCTTGCCCGGCCCGCTCGCGGGCGATCTGCGCGATCGCCCGCACCTCATGCCCGCCGTGGCGGCGCATGTCGCGCGCCGCGAGCCCGGCAATGAGGGTTTCGCAGCCGGGCAGCAGCGCCTGTGCGATGTGCGCGAAGAGCAGGTCGCCGAAGTTGTGGCGGTCCCAGGCACCGAAGAGGATGACGGGTGGCACCCCGCCATCATGCCGGTGCCGTGGTGACGCCGCGGCTTACACCCGGAAGACCTTCACCGACGCCGACACCACTTGCGCCTGGCTCTTCAGCGAGCCCGCCGCGGCGCTCAGTTCCTCCACCAACGCCGCATTGCGCTGCGTGATGCCATCGATCTGCGTGACCGCTTCGTTGATCTGCGTGACGCCGGTGAGCTGCTCTCGCGCGCCGCCGCTGATCTGCGAGACGAGCGCATTGACACGCTGCACGGAGCCCAGTGCCCGCTCCATGGCCGCCTGGGCCTGCGACACCTGCTGCTCGCCGCAGTGCACGCGCTCGGCCGATTCGGCGATGAGACCGCGGATCTCCTTGGCGGCCTCGGTGGTGCGCTGCGCCAGCGATCGCACCTCGGCGGCCACCACGGCGAAGCCGCGGCCCTGCGTGCCGGCGCGCGCGGCCTCGACCGCAGCGTTCAAGGCGAGGATGTTGGTCTGGAACGAGATGGTGTCGATCACCTGGATGATCTCGCCGATGCGCGTGGACGAGCGGGCGATGTCGCTCATGGTCCGGTTCACGTCGGTGACCGCGGCGCTGCTGTTCTCGGCCATGCCTTGCGCTTCCATGGCCGCCTCGAAAGCCTGGCGCGCCGCATCCGCGCTTTGCCGCAGCGTGCTGGTGATTTCCTCCATCGAGGCGGCGGTCTCCTGCAGGCTGCTCGCCTGCGACTCGGTGCGTGCCGAGAGGTCGAGGCTGCCGCTGGCGACTTCGGCGGTGGAGCCTTCGATGCGCTGCACCTCTTCGCTGGCGTCGCGCACGAGGGCGCGCAGGTTCACGTTGAGCTGGTGCAGCGCGCCGGCCAGTTGCCCGGCGAGCCCGTGGCGGACGCCGTCGATGCGTTGCGTCAGGTCGCCTGCGGCCATGCGGTGGGCCATGCGGAGCAGGCGGCGCATCGGGGCAGTCGTCCAGCGGCGCAGCACGATGGCCGCGGTCGCGCCGGCCGCAGCCGCGCCGAGCGCGCCGATGGTGAGCGAGGTCGCGCCCGCATGCTGCCCTGCGGCAGCCACGCCGATCGCATAGGCCGACAGGCTCGTGATGAGGCTCGTGGCCGCCAGCCGCGCGTTGAGCGAGCCGGCCAGCCGGTGGCGCAGCAAGGCCAGCGGGCCGCGGCCCAGCACGGTGCCTTCTTCCAGCCGGTACGGCGTGGCACCGCGCGCCTCGTCTTCGCGCATGCGACGGTACAGCGCATCGGCCGCCTCCACCTGCGCTTCGGTGGGGCATGTGCGCACGGACATGTAGCCGATGGGGTGGTCGCCGTCCATGAGCGGCGTGACGTTCGCCAACACCCAGTAGTGGTCGCCGTTCTTGCGACGGTTTTTCACGAGTGCGGACCAGGGCTTGCCCGACTGAATGGTGGCCCAGAGGTCGCGGAATGCCTCGCTCGGCATGTCCGGGTGGCGGATCAGGTTGTGCGGCTGGCCCAGCAGTTCGTTCGTGGCATAGCCGCTCACTTCGATGAACGCGGGATTGCAGTAGGTAATACGGCCCTTCAGGTCGGTGGTGGAGACTAGGGTTGACCCCGGCGAGATGGCGTAGCGCCGGCCGGTGACGGGCATGTTCAGACGCATAAGGAGACTTCCCTCAACTTCCCTCAGTGGACGTGTGCGGTATCGGCACCCTACTTGTGCGAATAAAGGCATATCCGGTGCGCGGTGTGGTGCGTTCCCTAGTGACCGGCACGCTATGCGTCATCGTGCACGGGTCGCCGCCCGCTGCAGCCGGCCCGCCAGCGCGGCGGACCCCTGGATGATGGCGACCCCGCCGATCTTGGCGAGCGATACCGCAGGCTGCGCGCGCCGCTGCCACGGCTCAACGTGATCGGAGGCTGCTGCGGCACCGACGAGCGCCACGTGGCGCCGATGTGCGCGGCGTGGTGCAGGGTCTGACGAAGGCCGGTGCATGGTCTCGCTGCAGTGCAGCACCGCGAACCCGCGCCTGGCCCGCATGACTGCTGCACCGCGCGGCGCTCATCCCGGCTTGCCGTCCAGCCGCGGCCGGCTCAACACCGGCCAGTAGCACAGCGCGTAGAGCCCGAAGCCCGCCGACCACAGCATGGCCGACCCCACGATGCCGTGCAGCCAGGCTTGCGGCGCGACGAGTGGCACGCCCACGCGCACCACCGCCGCGAGCAGCACCATCACATAGCACGCGACATCCGCCCGGCCGGCGCGCAGGGACCGGGCAGTGTGGCCGCGGGCGGTGCGCGTCATCATGCCGATGATGAGGCCGCCCATCGCGCCCGCAGTGAGCGCATGGGTGGCGATGGACGGGACGACCAAGCCCCACTGCGCCGCCGCCCGCAGCAGCAGGTGCAGCGGGATCCACAGGTAGGCTGCGTGCAGCACCCACACCAGCGGCGTGTGCAGCGTGCGCCAAGGTTTCCACAGGACCAGCCGTATGCCGTGCGCGGCCCCCGCCGCAAGCGCGGCCACCGCCATCACCCAGCCGGGCGCCGGCATGAGGTCGAGGGCCATCAGCACCAGCACTGAGCCCAGAGCCGCCTTCTCGACGCGTGCATCGCGCACCGCCCCGGCGCCGGGCACGCCGTTGTTCGTGAACATCGGGATCACGCGACCGCCCATCACCGCCATCATGAAAAGCACCACATCGAGCGCGAGCTGTATGCCCAGCCATCCGGGCAGCGCCACCACGCCCAATTGCGACAGGTGGGTGGCGAGACTCGCCGCGCCGAGCAACACCAGCAGTGCGATGAAGAAGTAGTTGCGCCGGTTGCGCGAGGCCCAGAACGGTACGGCCAGCGCCACCGCGGCAGCCATCGGGAACGCGGCGTTGACGATGGCCGCCGCCCACCCGTAGGGCGTGAGCACCAGCACGCGGCCGGCCACCCACAGCGCGGCGAAGGCCGCCAGCAGCCCGCCCGTGGGGGTGGGACGGTTCGACCAGTTGCGCCCTGCGGTGAACAGGAAGCCCACGACCACCGCGACGGCGAAGCCGAAGAGCATCTCGTGCGCATGCCAGATCACGCCGCGCAGGTAGGGCCGGCCCAGCCATCCCGCGAATTGCGCGGCCCATAGCGCGACGGACAGCGCCGCAAAAACGCTGGCCAGCAGGTAGAACGGCCGGAATCCCAGCTGCCACAGCGCCAAGCCACCCGGTGGCGCGACGCGGCGTTCGGGTTCCTCGATGGAGATGAAGCTTCCCATCCAATCATTCCTCATCGGCGGGCGGGGTGGTCGGGTCTTCCGGTGCGCGCAAGGTATCGATGCGCTTTCCCCGGAGGGTAGGCCGCGGGCAGGCGGCCCGGGGCTACTGCTCGCCGAAGATGTCTTCGGCCCAGCTCAGTGCCGCGACCACGTGGGGAAAGCCGATGGTGCTGGTCAGTGCAATGAGCGCATGGCGGATCGCCTCGGGCTTGGCGCCGCACTGCAGTGCGCGCCGCGTGTGGCTGTGCACGGCGCCTTCGGAGCGCGTGGCTGCCGCTCCGGCCAGTTGGACGAGTTGGAGCGTTTGCTCGTCCAGCGGTCCCGCCTTGCGCACGGCGACGCCCAAGGCATCGAGTGCCTGCATGTAGTCGGGATGGCGCTCCACGACATGGTGGTAGAAGCCCGGACGGGCGGTGCGCGCGATGGGGGTGTCGGTCATGGCCTTCTCCTTTTGCAGCGGGCTGCTGTGCAGCGGCCCTGCGACCTTAGCCCCAATCGCTAGACCGCGTTTCTTATACGGCTCTCGGGGCCCCTGAGTTCACCGTTCGTTCTACTACCCCGATACGGCACTCCTCCACCCCGTTCGTCCTGAGCTTGCCGAGCCCATGCCGGTCTGCGCGGCACTTCGACAGTGCGAACGGGTGGGGGAGCAGAGTGTGAACGGATGGGGCGGAGAGTGCGAACAGTGTGAGGCAGCCCTTCACCCGTTCGTCCTGTGTCGAAGGACAGGGCTGAGCTTGTCGAAGCCCACACACGTCTGCGAGCACTTCGACAGGCCCAGTGCGAACGCCTGGGGGCGCCACCATCCTTCAGGCCGGCTGTGCCGCCGCTTCGTCGCCGCCGAGCAGGCGCACCATCAGTTCACGCACGCTGCGGATCTGGTCACCGAAGGGCAGGGCGCCGCGTCCGCTGAAGAACAGGCCGCGCTTGACGTCGCCGCGCAGCGCGGCAGCGAGCTGGTTGTCGATGCAGAACTGGCCCCACCCCGCGTGGCCGTCGCGCAGGCCGCACTGCGCCAGGCAATCGAAGGCCTTGGTGCAGCGCGACTTCACATGCGCCACGGCCTGCAGCTTGGACTCGGCCTTGAGGTAGGCGTTGAGCCAGGGCGTGGCGACCGCGCGGGCCGGCAGCCCGGCCACGCTGACGAACTCGACCATGTCCTCCTCGCGCGCGCCGGCCAGCACGCGCTTGAATTCCTCGTGGGCATCGCCTTCGGTCGTGACTGCGAACGGCGTGCCGAGCTGCACGGCCGCGGCGCCCAGGGCCTGCAGCCGGCGGATGTCGGCCAGCGTGCGGATGCCGCCGGCAGCGATCACCGGCGTCTGCGACTCGATGCCCGCCGCGCGCAGCACGGCGAGCGTTTCCGGCACCGCACGCTCGAAGTCGAAGCGCGGGTCATTCAGGTCTTCGATGCGAGCGGCGCCGAGATGGCCACCGGCGTGCGCCGGATGCTCGAGCACGATGGCATCGGGCATGCGCTTCTTGCGCTCCCATTTGCGCACCACCAGCTGCACGCCGCGCGCATCCGAAAGAATGGGCACCAGCGCCACATCGGGGTGATCGGCCGCGAGTTCGGGCAGGTCCAGCGGCAGGCCAGCGCCCACCACCACGGCGTCGATGCCCGAGGCGACGGCTTGCCGCACATAGGCGGCGTACTCGCTCACCGCGCGCATCACGTTCACGGCGATCAGTCCGAAGCCGCCGGCCAGGCGCCGTGCGGCGCCGATCTCGCGGTCGAGTGCCTCCAGGTTGGCCGCGTCGATGGCGGCCTTGGCTTCGGGGCCCATGCCCAGGTCGCTGGTGCGTTCCATCAAGTCGGCATGGTGGCGCCGCAGGTCCACCGACGAAATGGTGCCGACGCCGCCCTCGGCGGCCACGCTGCCGGCGAGCCGGTGAGCCGAGACGCCCACGCCCATGCCGCCTTGCACGATGGGAAGGAGAGCGCGCCCACGCAGGCGCAAGGGCTTCAGGCCGCTGCGCTCCAGCAGCGGCTTCAAGTCGGGAGCGATGGACATCAGTGCAGCACCAGCAGCGGCAGCTTGCTGCGCGCCATCACGTTCTTCGTATGCCCGCCATACAGCAACGAGCCCAGCACACCGCGGCCATGCGTGGCCATGACGATCATGTCGCAACCCAGCTCACGGGCAGCATCGACGATGGCATCGTCGATGTTCATCGCCTGCACGTGGTGGCCGCTGAAGGGCACTCCCGCATCGCGCGCACGTGCCTCGAAGCGGCCCAGTACTTCCTGCGCGTGCTGACGGGTCTCGGCCTCGTGCATCGCCGCTTCCATCTCGATCACGCGGGCGGGGCGGCCCACGGCAGGCATGGGGGAGGTCGGCTCCGCGACGAAGCCCGTGATGGACGCACCCAGCTGCTTGGCAAAGAGGATGCTTTCGTGCATCGCCTTGTCAGCCAGCTCGTTACCGTCGATCGGAACCAGCAGGTTCTTGTACATGATCTCTCCTTTCTTCGCGACTCTAGGGAAGGGACTCATGGGGCGCCGTGATCTATGTCAAAGCCTGTCGGTGGCGGGCCATTCGCACTGCGCCCACACATTCGCACCGCCTCCCACGCCGTTCGCACTGAGCTTGTCGAAGTGCCGCGCAGACCGGTGTGGGGCTTCGACAAGCTCAGCCCGTCCTTCGACAGGCTCAGGACGAACGGGGGGGCGAGGTCCTTCGACGACTCAGGACGAACGGGGGTGTGGGCGCGGTCCTTCGACTCAGGACGAACGGGGGGTGGGCGCGGTCCTTCGACAGGCTCAAGACGAACGGGGGTGTGGGCGAGGTCCTTCGACAGGTTCAGGACGAACGGGGGGTGAACCTGCCCCCTCACTGCACCAGCGGCGTATCCACCTGGTCCAGCGTCACGCCTTCCAGCGTGGCTTGTCCCGCCAGCACTTGCAGGTACTGCCGCAGCGCATTCACCCACGCCTGCTGGCGCAGCGTCAGCGACACCGCCTGCCGTAGCTCCTCGAAGGTCGGCGTGTGGCCGGGTTGCCGTTCGAGTACCTCCACCACATGCAGGCCGTAGCGGCTAGCCACCAGGCGCGGCAGCACGCCGACGGTCTCCAGGCCGAACAGCTCGCGAGCGAATTCCGGGGCGCAGTCCTCGCGGCCCACCCAGCCCAGGTCGCCGCCCTCGGCGCAGGTGGGGCAGTTGGACCACTGGCGCGCCGCGGCGCTGAACGCATCGGCTTGGGGGTCGGCACAGCGCAGTTCCAGCAGCAAGGCTTCCGCACGCTCCCGCAGCCGGGCCACATTCACGCCCGGCGTCACCGCAAACAACACATGGCGCAGGCGCAGGCGCTCGCCCACGGCATAGCGGGCGCGGTGGGCCTCGAAGTGACGCCGGCACGCTGCGGTCGAAGGTTCGGGCACCTGCAAGCACTGCTCCAGCAGGCGTTCGATGGCATCGCCGGCAGAAGCGTCGTCGAAGCCCGCGGCCACGGCCGCCTGTCGCAGCAGTTCGGTGCAGGCTCGCTGGCGCAGCGAGGCGTCATCCAGCGTTTCGCCCGCAGGGTGCAGGGGCACGCCGTTCACGCGTGCGATTCGTGCGATGTCATTGGCAGCAGCGTTCATGGTTCTCAAGCGTCACGGTGAGCGGGCAGGGACACGGGAAGCGCCACCTGCCCCTGACGAGGTTCTCGCACGGCCGGCGCGGCGCTGGAGGGCGCCAGCCGACGCTGCGGCTCCAGCTGACCGGCGGGCACATTGAGGCGGCGGCTGCGCACCAGCTGGTAGGGCCGCAACACATACGCGAGGGCCGCGAAGCCGCTCCACACATGCACCAGCCGCGTGAAGGGGAACACCAGGAAGATCGTCATGCCCAGGGCCATGTGGGCCTTGAACACCCAGCTCGCTCCGGCCAGCAGCTCCGCGGCGCCGCCTCGGAAGGTGACGATGCGCTGCGCCCACTCGGCGAGCTTGAGCATCATCGTGCCGTCCAGGTGCTGCGCCGACAGCGGAATCGTGCCCAGCCCCAGCGCGAACTGCACCCACAACAGGCCCAGCAGCGCGATGTCGCTGGTCTTGGAGGTCTTGCGGATGCGCGGGTCGGCCAGGCGGCGGTGCAGCAGCAGCGTGAGGCCGATGAACCCCAGCAGCCCGAACAGGCCACCCGACACCATGGCGAGCACCTGCTTGGCGCCCGCGCTGATGAAGGGCTCGTACATGAAGTGCGGCGTGAGCATGCCCACGGTGTGGCCCACGAACAGGAACAGGATGCCCAGGTGGAACAGGTTGCTGCCCCAGCGCAGCGAGCCGGTGCGCAGCAGCTGCGAGGAGTCGCTCTTCCAGGTGTACTGGTCGCGGTCGTAGCGGATCCAGCTGCCCAGCAGGAAGACGGTGAGGCAGATGTACGGGTAGTAGCCGAACAGCAGGGCGTCGAGCCAGGACGTGTTCATGCGTGGGCTCCTCCGGGGGCAGGTGTCTTGCGAACGATGTGGATGGGCTGCGGCGCTTCGGGCTTGCCCTGGCCGCGCGTGCTGCAGCCGTCGAAGGCGGGCGGCTCCGCCCAGGCTTCGTCGAGCGCGGGCTCCTCGGGCACGGGCACGGCCTGCACCTTCTCGCCGGCCAGCTCCAGCACGGCGGCGATCACCGAGGCGTAGCGGCTTCCGCGCTCGAGCAGCGCGCTGAAGATCGCGTTGAGGATGTGCGCCATCTCGCCCAGGAACTCGCGCGCCACCTTGTCGGGCTGCGTGGAGGCGAACTCCAGCACCACCGGCAGGTGGTCGGGCAGTTCGTGGGTAGACAGGTGCAGGCCGGCACGCTCGTAGGTCTGCTGCAGGTCGACCAGCGCCGGGCCGCGCTCGCGTGAGTCGCCGTGCACGTGCTCGAAGAGATGCAGCGAGGTGGCGCGGCCGCGGTCGAAGGTGTCGACGTAGCGGGCTTCCACTTCGTAGGGGTCGCTGTGTCGCATCCAGTGCACGAGGGCCTCGATCTCGGCCAGGCGGGCGCGGGGCAGGCCGCGCTCTCGGCCCAGCGCATCGGCGAGTTCGGGCAGGGCGGCGCGCAGGTCGCTGCCGGGGTAGCCGAGCAGGGCGGACAGCACGCGCAAGGTGCGGGCCATCGACGTCCGATGAGAGGGAGAAACGCGCTGGCTCATACCGTGGCCTTGATGGGAATGGTGCGGCGCTTCTTGCCGCCGAAGAGCGAGGTCTCGGTGGCACCGTCGGAGCAGCCGTTGCCGAAGGAGAAGCCGCAGCCGCCGCGCAGGTCGAAGGCGTTCTCGGCGTACTCGCGGTGCGTGGTCGGGATGACGAAGCGGTCCTCGTAATTGGCGATGGCCATCACGCGGTACATCTCCTCCACCTCGGCCACGCTCATGTCCACTTGCTTGAGCACGCGCAGGTTCTCTATGCCGTCCACATGGCGGCCGCGCTGGAAGGCGCGCATGGCGAGCATGCGCTCCAGGGCGCGCACCACGGGGCCGGTGTCGCCGGCGGTGAGCAGGTTGGCGAGGTAGCGCACGGGAATGCGCAGCTCGCGCACGTCGGGGATCTCGCCATTCACGCCGATCTCTCCGGCGTTCGCCGCGGCGGTGATGGGCGACAGCGGCGGCACGTACCAGACCATGGGCAGCGTGCGGTACTCGGGGTGCAGCGGCAGGGCGATCTTCCACTCCATCGCCATCTTCCACACGGGGCTCTTCTTCGCGGCTTCGAGCCAGGCCTCGGGGATGCCGTCGGCGCGCGCCTGCGCGATGACCTCGGGGTCGTTCGGGTCCAGGAAGATGTCGCACTGCGCCTGGTAGAGGTCGCGGTCGCGCTCGGTGGATGCGGCGCTGTCGATGCGGTCGGCGTCGTAGAGCATCACGCCGAGGTAGCGGATGCGGCCCACGCA
>CBINKC010000037.1:0-30532 GCA_966251135.1 uncultured Burkholderiaceae bacterium | reverse complement strand
GTCGTGGCGTCGTTGCAAAACCGCGCGATACCGGGGGTTTTCGCGCGTTTTTGCGCCTCGCGGGGGCGAAAAATCCATCGGTTTTATTCCGTTCCACGGTGTGTGAAACACTGCACTAGTCACTTCTTCCCCCCCCTTGGCCCCGGGCCCGGGATGCCTCAACGAGGGGGATGCGCGCGGCGGACTCGTGCATACACTTGACCGAGTAGCTTCTACATCGACTCATCCGCGTTGTCCCCGGAGCGTGAAACAACACCGCAATGACCGAGACAAGCGGGAACCGGTGTAGCGAGCTGTAGTCGCAACGCGCCGTGTGAGCGTTTTGAAGCGCGCTCAAGCTTGCACCCAGCGTTCGCGTCGACCCCGTCCACAGTTGCTTGCCGTACCTGCCATGTCACTAAAGCAGTTCGCCACAGCCCTGATGATGTTGTTCACCTGCCTTGCGGCATGCGCGGACGTGTCATTCGGTTCGGCCCATGCGCTCGTGATCGACGAGGCCACGGGTGAAGTCCTCCTCGAAAAGGACGCAGGCACCGCTGCACCCATCGCCTCCATGACCAAGCTCATGACCGCCATGGTCGTGCTCGACGCGCAGCTGCCCGGCGACGAAATCGTCCAGATCACGACCGACGATCTCGACACGCTCAAGGGCACGACGTCGGGGGTTCGGGTCGGCTCCGCCATCTCGCGCCACGACCTGCTCCAACTGGCGCTGATCGCCTCCGACAACCGAGCCGCCGCCGCACTGGCGCGCACCTATCCGAATTCACGCGCCGGCTTCCTTGCGGCCGTGGAGCGCAAGATCGCCGAACTCGGGCTCGAGCACACCGCCATCGTGGAGCCGACCGGGTTGTCGCCGAACAATCACGCGAGCGCGCGCGACATGGCCAAGATCCTGAAGGCGGCATCGACCTACCCCATCATCGAGGACGCGACCAGCCGTAGTTCGCAGTGGGTAGAAGTGAGCGGCAGGTCCCGGCAGATCCGCAACACCAACCGCCTTGTCGGCTCCCCCGGCTGGGACATCATGGTGTCGAAGACCGGCTACACCCGCGAGGCGGGCCTGTGCGTATCCATGCGCATGCAGTCGGCCGGCCGCAACGTGCTCGTCGTGCTGATGGGCGCAATGGCGAGGTCGGTACGCACGCACGATGCCTTCAGCGTGCATCGCTGGCTCGGCGCACCGGTGCCCGACTTCACGCCCACACCGATGCGCCGGGTGTCGGCATCCATGCGCGCAGAGCGACGGGCGGCCGCGGCGAAGTCACACAAGGTGAAAGCTTCCCGGAAGGCATATCGCCGGCGGCGGTGAGGACCCCGCCCTATTCCGCCCCACTCTTCCCTACTCCAGCGTAAAGCCCAGCTTCACCGTGACTTGCCAGTGAGCCACCTTCCCGTCGACGACTTGGCCGCGGGTTTCCACGACGTTGAACCAGTGGATGTTCCTCACCGTCTCATACGCCTTGGCAACGGCCGTCTGCACGGCCTCTTCGATGCTTACGGGCGAGGAACCGGTAAGTTCCAGCATCTTGTAGACATGGTTCGCCATGGGGTTGCTCCTTCGTGGTTGGGATATGCGCGTGCCGGCCTAGCCGACTCGCGGTCACAACGGTACTCCGGCTCGGCTCGAACGGCCACACCCGTGCTGCGCGGCCGCATTTCACGCATGTAGTCTGGCGCTGCGCAATGGTGCAGCAACCAGCCCAGCCGTTGTGGTCGAATGGCATCGACTGCCGCCAACGCCCGATGACGCCCTCCTCACAAGCTTCCCCTCTCTGGCCGGTTTGGCTCGCCCGTGTGGTGACACGTCTGGGGCCGCGACGCTCGGTCGCGGCTGCCGTCATCGCCGGTGGTGTTGTCGCCATGCTCATGGTGCAAGGCGCGATCGCCCTGTCGCAGGTCGCCCACCCGGTGTTGATCAGCGCCATCGCGGGCCTGGGAGGTGCGTTCATCACCGCTCAGATCGGGCGCGGGGTGTCCACCTTGCTTGCGGAGATGGAGCGATTGCGTGGAGAGCTGGCGCTGTTGGCCACGCGAGATGACCTCACCGGTCTGCACAACAGGCGCCACTTCCTGGATTTGGCCCAGCGCGAGTGGGATCGGGCACGCCGCTACGGCACGGCAGCCGCGCTGCTGATGATCGATGCCGATCACTTCCGCGGCATCAACGAGAAGCACGGCCAGCACTGCGGAGACGCGCTCCTGCGGGGCATCGCACAGGCGGTGCGCGCACAGCTGCGCCAGCCGGACGTGCTGGCGCGCTTCGGCGGCGAGGAACTCGTGGTTTTCCTGCCCCACACCGATCCGCTGGGCGCGCTGGACGTGGCCGAGCGAATCCGGGAGCGCGTACAGGCGCTGTCGATGCCGTGGCAGGCTGAGCGCGTTGGCACGACCGTGAGCATCGGGGTGGCACCATTGCGCACGGAGCTGCCTTCGCTGGACTGGATGATTCATGAGGCCGACACCGCGCTGTGCTCTGCCAAGGCTGCCGGTCGGAATTGCGTGCGTGCCCTGCCCTACGAGGCCAGTCGCAGCGGCGGCGCCTTCTCCGTGCATCCCCGCTGAAATCGCAAGGCCCGCCGGCCTTCAGGCACACCATTCGCTCCTTTGCGGTCGACGTGTATCGCACCGCCGTCCTGTCAGCCGCCTGCCTGTCCTTGCTGGCGGCGTTGTCCGCAAGTTCCCAGGCTGGCAGCCCCGTGTCTGCCGACTTGGTGGAGGCCAGCCGCCTCATCATGCAGGGCACCAACGCCTTTCGCGCCCGCCAGGGCGCAGGTGCGACAAAGCCCAACAGCCGGCTGCAGCAGGCGGCCCGCGATTTCGCCCGCCACATGGCGCGCACCGGACGCTACAGCCACGAGGCGGACGGCCGGCAGCCCTGGGAGCGTGCAGGAGCGCATGGATATGCCTACTGTATGGTCTCCGAGAACATCGCCTTCCAGTTCGACTCGCGCGGATTTCAAACGCGAGATTTGGCCGAGCGCTTCGTGAAGGGCTGGGAACTTTCGCCGGGACACCGGCGCAACATGCTCGATCCCGACGCAACGGAAACCGGCGTCGCGGTGGCGCGCAGCGAGGGCGGTCGTTATTACGCCGTACAGCTGTTCGGCCGCCCGCAGTCGATGCGGATGACCTTCCGCATCGCCAATCGCACCGCTCACACGGTGAGCTACCAGCTGGGCGATGAGCGGTTTCAGCTGGCCCCTCGCATGGTGCGCAGGCACGAGCAGTGCCGCCCGCATGCCCTCTCGATCCGGCTGCCGGGGGCAAGCCAAGCCACGACGCTACAACCCACCCATGGCGGACGCTACGCCGTCGAGCGAGCTGGAAACCGGCTGCGCGTGGGCAAGGGCTCGAGAGGCTGAGAAGCAATCCGACATGACCGCTTGTACCCTGGAAATGGCGCCACTCGGCGTTGCAAATGCTCGCCATAGCCCGGGCTATGGCTGTGCTTTGCGCCTTGACTGGCACCATTTCCAGGGCCCGCTCGGCCACGCCGGATTACTTCCCAGCCTCTAGCAGGTAGGAGCGGCGCCTGACGTGCCTGCTCAGCACCGCACCACCGGCTACGGCGAGCACCCCGGCGGTGGCGTGGTGTACCAGCGCCGGTCGGCGCCCTCGTGCAAGGTCGCGGTCGACCAGGTGTTCCACGACAGGCCCAGGTACTTGCCGTCGCCGCTGGAATACGCATACAGGTAGAACCAGCCGCCACGCACCGCGCGGCCAGCAGCCAGATGGCTGGCCGGCGTGCCGGTCTCCTTGACGCATGCCACAGGAGGGGGTGGCGGCGGGGGTGCAGGGGCTGGAGACGGCGAGGGTGGCGGGGGTGCCGGAGCGGGCGCAGGCGGCGGGCTCGCCAAGTCGCGGGGATGGCGTTCGAAGAAGTTCCAGACGATGTCGGGATAACTCGGCCCGCGGCGCATCGCGTAAGCCCCGTCGCGGCCGGATGCCCCGCCGATCCAATAGTGCCCGTGGTCCTTGTCGCTGAGATCCGGAGTGGAGATGGGGCCGCGGTAGAAAACGGTCTCCACGACCGAGCGGGCGCCGGCGGTGCCATCCGTCGTGTAGATCTCGTGGCGGCAGCCGAAGTCGGTCTCGAAGGCGGGCGAGCATGCAGCTTCGGAAGCCTTGGCGGTGGCGGGCATATCGTGCCCTGGGTCACCGTAGACCTTGAGTTGCGCGTCGCGCAGCACCTGGCCTGCCGTCGCGATGACCGTGCAGTCCTGGGTGTTCTGCAACACCATGAGGGGGATGCGATACGTGTCGTCCAGTTCGCGCCTCATGTCGGCAGCCACGCGGTCGGCTGCATGGAAGACCGCCTGCCCTGGGCACCCACTGAACGACACGGAGCTCGAGTCCTCGCCATACGCGAGACCGGCGGCCGCGGCTGCCGCGGCCCAATACTCGTTGTGCGTGACCGCGACGACGGCGCTCATCGCACCGCCCGACGACAGGCCTGTCACGTAGCGACGCTGGGGATCGATCGCGACGCGGCGCTCGACCTCCATGCCGATGCGGTGCAGGTCCTCAGGCTCGCCGCGCCCTTCGTGGCGATGATCTTCCAGCCAGAAACCCCAGCAGTTCGTGTTGCGCAGCCCGTCGTAGCGGGTGATGAACGGCATGACCAGCACGAAGCCGTAGCGGTCGGCCGCCGCCGTCAGGCCCCAGTCGTGCAGCACGTTGTCGTCGGTCTGCTGACACCCGTGCAGCGCCATGACCATGGGTGCGGGACTGCTCACGCCATCGGGCACGTAGACCTTGACGGCCCGTTGCTGCGATCCCGCGTAGCTGGCCGCCGGCAGAGTGAAGGAAGTGATCGTGCCCGCGGTCGCGGGCAGCACGACAAAGGCACCAAGCAGCACACCGAGCGGGGCGCACCGCAATGACACGACAAAGGGCTTCATCCGGCATCTCCCTGCGATTTGTGGTTCCGGAAGCCACTCAGTGTGACAGGAAAGGCGCACGCAGGCAGCTTGCCCTGCACGGCGATGGTCTGCGAAGGTGTGAACGAATCCCACATGCCCGGCCATCACGTCGACCTCTGCGGCAGGCGTGCGCAATGACCAGGGTAGAACGAGGCGCCGCGCCACCCGGCGCACGCTTCACTCGTGCGAGGGCGGCTGCAACGTGACGCCCGTTCCCGCCACGCGCATGCTGCCATCCTTCTCGACCTCGACGGCGCGCCCGTCCGCCAGGCGGTATTCGGCCTCGCCGGTGGGTTCCCATTGGCCCTCGGGATCGGCGAAGACATCGACCCGCGCGAGGTGCTCGAACGCCTCCACCGAGTAGGTCTTGCCGTCGCTGCCGCGCGCTGTGAAGGTTTCGAGCCGTCTGAGCATCTTTTCCATATGGACTCCTGTATCGAAGCGATTGCCCCGAAGCGATTGCCGCTCGAAGTTTCGGCGCAATCCCAATGCCCACGACAGGCGTGGCGGGTTGCCCGCCCGAGTGCGCCGCAACCCGCCGCGCTACTCGGGAGTGCGGCCGTAGCGTATGGACTGCACCAGCCCGCCGCGAAAGCGAACGACCGCCACCAGGTTGCCCGGCCCGCGGTCGTACAGCCACTCGTCGATGCGCTGACAACCGAAGGCGGCACTCGCCCACGGCTCGGGCACCGGATAGGGACTGTGGGGCTGATACACCGGTGCGCAGTACGAATCCTTGAGCAGCGGCTCGCCGCACTTGTACAGCACCGACAGGCGGGAGTCGCCCTCCTGCGCGATGTGGCCGTTGCATCGCAGCGACTCGGCGTGCGCCAGCCCGCACAGCGCGTACGCGGCGAAGGCGACGCAAAGACGTTCGGGCGTTCCCATGGAATGACGAGTGTCAGCCTGTCCGGCGCGCAAGGTCAACGGCAAGCATGGAATCCGTGCCGCCCGGCAGCTGGCATCGCCAGTGGTCAGGCTCATGTGCCGATCTTCAACGCTGCCAGAACCACGGCGTGAACAGCAGCAGCAGCGAAATGATCTCCAGCCGGCCGAGCACCATCGCGAGGCTGCACACCCAGGTCTGGAAGTCGCTGAGCGAGGCGAAGTTACCCGCAGGACCGATCTCGTTGAGCCCCGGTCCGGTGTTGTTCACGCACGCCGCGACGGCGCTGAACGCGGTGACGACCTCCATGCCCGACACCATCAGGATCATGGTCAGCACGATGATGGTGAGCCCGTACAGCAGCATGAATGCGAGCACCGCATGGATGATGGGGCTGGGTACGGGGCTGCCGTTCACGAGCACAGGTGTCACGGCGCTGGGATGCAGGATGCGCTTGAGCTCCGCGCGTGCCTGTTGCACGAGGATCACCGCCCTCACCATCTTGATTCCCGCGCCGGTCGAGCCTGCGCTGGTGGCCATGCCCGAAAGCATCAGCATGAGCACGGGCGCGAACGCGGGCCACTGCGCGTAGTCGGTGCTGGCGTAACCCGTGGTCGATGCGATGGAAATGACGTTGAAGAAGGCCATGCGCAAGGCCACGCCGGTTTCTTCATACGTTCCGGTCCACACGAGGTACGCGGCCACCGCCAGGCTGGCCAGCACCAGCACCGAGAGCGTGCCGCGGAATTCGACGTCACGGAACACGCGTGCCGCCGAGCGGGTGCGCAGCGCGGAGAAGTACAGGGCGAAGTTGCAGCTCGCCACGGCCATGAAGCACACCGCCATCCATTCGAGCACCGGCGACTTGAAGTACGCGAAGCTCGCATCGTGCGACGACAGCCCGCCGAGGCTCATGGTGGTGAAGGCGTGCATGAGCGAGTCCAGCCATGTCATGCCGCCCAGGCGGTACGCGACCAGGCACAGCGCCGACACTGCGCAATACACGGCCCACAGGCCCTTCGCGGTGGCCGCGATGCGCGGCGTGAGCTTGGCATCCTTCATGGGCCCGGCCGCTTCGGCCTTGAACAACTGGCTGCCGCCCACGCCCAGCAGCGGCAGGATAGCCACCGTCAGCACCAGGATGCCCATGCCGCCCAGCCACTGCAGGAAGCAGCGCCACAGGTTGATGGAACTGGGCAGTGCATCGAGTCCGCTCAGCACGGTCGCGCCCGTGGTCGTGAGGCCGGAGACGGCTTCGAAGTAGGCGTCGGTGAACGACACCGGCCGGCCCGTGCTTTCGAAGTACAGCATCAGCGGCACGCATGCCACGAGCGGGATCACGGTCCAGACCAGCGAGACCAGCAGAAAACCATCGCGCGCCGCCAGTTCACGGCGCGCCCGGAACGCCACGAGCCACAGCAGCAGCCCGGCCACGAGCACGCCACCCACCGATTGGGCGAACGCCTCCAGCGAGGGCTCCTTGCCGACAAACGCGACCAGCAACGGCACGAGCATCGCGAACGCAAAGGTCACGATGACCGCGCCCAGGATGCGCAGCACTGCCAGGAAGGACGCGAGTGCCGAGGCCGAGGCATGCGCCTGGGCCTGATCCGCGTCGAAGTGGATGCTGCGCGCGGCGGCATGGTTGCGTGGCAATGCGGTGCGCCTTGGAGTGCGCATCACGCGCGGGATGCGATCGGCAATGTTCACCTCCGGGCCTTGGATGCCACGATCCGCAGCGGATGGCCACGCCTGCGGCATGTCATGAATACGAAACGCACGTGAGTAGAGTTTTCGGATTGACAGACCTTGTCAGTTGCGAGCGTGCGGATTGAAGTCATTACACGCCGCGGGAACAACTCGCAACCCTTGCCTCGTTGCACCCCCTTACCCGACGGCCTAAGCTCGTGCGCAACCAAGGTCCCAGCAAGACCGACGCAGCGCAAGAGGGAAGTCGCCTCCCGACCGCCCCGGGGACGGTCACACGCCATCAGAGCACGCACCGACGCGCGGCCCACGAGGCCGTGCCGGATGTGCTCGCCCGCAGGGAGACCGATCGATGTCTTGGAAAGTGCATGCGCGCACAGCCGCTGGGCGGCCTGCGTTGCCAACCACGTTGTCCGAGGGTAATCCATGCACATCGCCAGAGACTCATCGCATCGCTCAGCGAGTGCGTTCGTCTATTCGCCGGGCGCTTTGCTGCGCGAAGAGCACGACGCGGGCCAGACCATCATCGGCGTTCCATTCGAATCGCCATATCCGCTGCGATCGATGTTGTCCAAAGGCGAGGCTGCAAACGATGTGCCGGAACGAACGCAGCGGCTGTTCACCATCCGCGCGGCCAACTCCCTCGGACAGCGCAGTTCGGCCAGCATCCTCATCAACCGCATGTATGCCGCGCGTGGGTATCGCTGCAGCGGCCTGCCCATCGAGGCCAGCACCGACAAGATCACCCTCACCGCTTGCGAGCACGACGACGTGATGGGCACCATCACGGTGGGTTTCGATTCGCTGGAGGGCCTGGCCGTGGACCAGCTGTTCCGCGATGAAGTGGACGCACTGAGGCGCAAGGGTCGAGTGTGCGAGTTCACGAAGCTTGCGATGGACAGCCTGGTGCGTTCCAAGCGGGTACTGGCCTCGCTGTTCCACGTGGCCTACATCTTCGCCCACCGCTTCCATCGCGTTCAGCGACTGCTCATCGAGGTGAATCCGCGGCACGTGCGCTTCTACGAGCGCATGCTCGGCTTCGAGGTCATGGGCCCGGCCAGGCACAACCCGCGCGTGGATGCACCGGCCGTGCTGATGGCGCTGGACTTCGCACACGCCCATGCGCAAATCGCGAGGTTCGGCGGACGGCAGGACATGGCCGACATGGAGCGCTCGCTGTACCCCTACTTCTTTTCGGTACCCGAGGAAGCGGGCATCGTGGCCCGCGTGCGCCGCGGCTGAAGATGGCCCGGGCGACAAGGCCACGCACGCGGTAAGGCGCGCCGTTTGCCCAGCGTCGATGTCGCACATGGTGCGTGCCGCTGCCTGGGATGACGACGGACGCTTTCCTTGCCTCGTCTGCTTACTCGTACGAGGAGGCCTACTCTCGCAACATCGGCTGGGTCACCGAAGCCGAGCAGGAGCGCCTGCGCCGGACGCGCGTGTGCATTGCGGGCCTGGGTGGCGTGGGCGGGGTGTACCTGCTCACGCTGGCACGGCTAGGCATCGGCGCGTTTTCGCTGGCTGACTTCGATACCTTCTCGGTGGCCAACATCAACCGCCAGGCGGGGGCCACGGTGTCGTCGCTGGGGCGGCCCAAGCTGGATGTGATGGTGGAGCTCGCGCGTGACATTCAGCCCGACCTGCAGCTACGCCGCTTCCCCGAAGGCCTCACGCCGGAGAATGCGTCGAGCTTCCTCGCCGAGGGCGACGTCTACCTCGATGGCCTGGACTTCTTCGCCCTCGACATACGCCAGCGCGTGTTCGCGCTATGCCATGAGCGCCGCATTCCCGCGGTGACGGTCGCCCCGCTGGGCATGGGTGCGGCGCTCCTGAACTTCGTGCCCGGCGGCATGAGCTTCGAGGACTATTTCGGCCTGCAGGGGCAGCCCGAGCCGGAGCAGGCCATGCGCTTCCTCGTCGGGCTGTCGCCCGCGATGCTGCAGATGGGCTACCTGGCCGACCCTTCGCGGGTGAGCCTGGCCGAGCGCCGAGGGCCGTCGACCATCATCGCCGTGCAGCTGTGCAGCGCGATCGCAGCAGCGCAGGTGCTCAAGCTCGTGCTCGGGCGAGGCGAAGTGCGGGCCGCCCCCTGGGGCCTGCACTTCGATGCCTATCGCAACCGCCTGCGCCGCACGTGGCGACCGGGCGGCCATCGCAACCCCCTGCAGCGCCTGCTGCTGGCCATCGCGCGCCGACGCCTGCGCGCCCGGTGACATGAGCGTGGAGCCGATGGTCTCGATGCCGGGCACCGATGTGCTGCACCGCATTCTGGAAGACGGCATACGCGCGCCCTCGGCCGACAACAACCACCACCTGCGCTTTCTCCCCACGACCGCCGGCGTGGAGCTGTTGAGCACGGACCTGCCGGCATGGAATGCCCAGCCGCACCGCAAGGCCCTGGCGATGGTGTCGTACGGCGCTGTCGTGGAAAACATGGCACTGAGCTCGGCCTTGCGGGGCCTGGCAATGGATGTGCAGTGGATGCCCGATCCGGGCCGCCCGGAAGTGATGGCGATGTGCCGGTGGTCTGCGGCCAGTAGCGAGCCCGATCCGCTCGCGGCGGCAATGGCCGGGCGCCACACCAACCGCCGATTTTTCCTGCGCGAACCCGTGGCGGCCGATGTGCGCCGGCGCGTCGCCGATGCGGCCACCGTGCCAGGGGCCCGCGTGTCCTGGATCGACACGCCGGCGCGGCGCCGCCTGGCGCTGCAAGCCATCCGGATGGCGGAGGCCGAGCGCTTCCGGCGCCCCGGCCTGCATCAAGAGCTCTTCAGCGCCGTGCGCTTTGACGTGGGATGGCGCCGCACGGTCGATGAGGGGCTGCCCCCGGCGGCGCTGGAAATCGAGCCGCCCATGCGCGCGGCCTTCCATGCGCTTCGGCGATGGCCGCTGATGCGCCTGCTGGCGATGGCCGGCCTGCACCACGGGCTGGCTCTCAGGGCGGCGTGGCTACCGTGCCGCCTTGCGCCGCTGCTGGGGTTGGTGTGGTGCGATGCGGCCGGCGAGCGGTGGCCGGCGTTTGCGCTGGGCCGCTCGCTGCAGCGCGCCTGGCTCGCCTGCACCAGCGAAGGTCTGGCCTTCCAGCCGATGGCGGCCACGCTCGCGCTCAGTCATCAGCATCCCGGCGGGCCATGGGTGTCGGCCCGTGTCCAGCAGGCCATCCGGGATCGGGTGGCCACACTGGGTGCCAGTGCCGCCTCAAGCATGTTCTTTCGCGCGGGCTGGGCGGAGCCGCCCCGTGCGGTGACCGCTCGACTCCCGGTCGAACGCTACCTGGTGCAGCCGTAACGCGCCAAGGCAAGAAGTACCGGGGCCGCCCAAGTGACTGCAAATTATTCGTGCGCAAGGCGGCTCTAGACCGCTGCGCGTTCGATTCGATACAGCTTGTGCGCGTCCTGATGCGGTCTCTCGCACCGAGAGCACCGCCCTAGCCGGGGATACCGCGGGCGGCGGACAAGTTCCGCGAAATTACAAGAAAGCGCTCCCCCGCGAACCGGGGGATGCCTCTGCACCTGTCGGCGACAGGCATGGGCGTTGCCCAAGTGTTACGGGTCGTCACTGTGCCTTGCCGTCAGCAGTGACGGCCTCGCACACCAGCCATGACGGACTCAGCTACCAACCACTCTTGCACAAGGAACGGATCATGAAGAGACGACTACACGCCCTGGCCGCCGCGGCCCTATCGGTTGCGGCCGGATCGTCGATGGCGATCAACGTCGGGGGTTTGGAACTACCCGACGACTCGACTTTCGCAGTGGCCTCCATCTATGAGAACGTGGTGACGGACGTCGGTCAGACGCTGTCGGGCGTCGGGGAGGTGACGCAGATCAACGGTGTGGCCGTCGGAACCCTGTGTGCCGGCTGCGAACTGACCTACCGCTTCGGCGGATATGAAGTGACGTCCATCTCGGCCACGGACATTACCTTCGCCGACGGGTGGATCAACTTCTACCTGGGCTCCGGTGCGGACAACGACTTCAATCCGTTTGCCACCGGCAGTTCGGCTGCGGACTTCTCCGCCGCCACCAACGGCACGCTGTTCCTCACGCTCGCCGGACACGCGATCGACGCCGCGGGAAATACCTTCGCGGGCACCGGAAGGGACATCGGGACACAACAGCCCGTGGGCTTCGGTGCCGGCCTGGCCGACGTCGACCCGACCGGCTCGCAGTTCGGCAATCCGGCCGGCACAGGGGGCCTCGCCAACTCGCTGTTCGACACGAACATGATCACTGCCCAGTTTGGCGGGAACGCCGATTTCCAGCTCAGCACCTCGTTCAGCACGGTGCTCCTGCCGCACCCGCAAGAGTGCCCCGGCGGCCCGATGTGCGTGGCCGGCAGTTCCGACATCCGCGGTGTGATTCCCGAGCCGCAGACCTATGCCCTGCTGCTCGCGGGCCTAGGTGCCGTGGGGTTCGTGGCTCGTCGCCGCAAGCAGGGCTGAGCCGGGAGCCGATCGGTTCGGCTCATCGGGGGAGGAGATCCCGCGAGCGCGCCTCGCTGGGTGTCCCTTGGGGGATGCGCGCCCTCGGCGGAGGGTGCGCACCCTCGTCATGGCTCCAGGCACCACGGCCCTTCGCGTCCCCCGCTTCGTTCACGGGCTCTCGCTGGGGCCCGGCATAGAATCTCCCGCGTCATTGGGGAGTAGCCGCCCTCCGCTGCGTGCGTGGAGGGGCTCGCGTCAACACACTTGGCCTGCGCACCTCGTGCGGCCATGGCGCCAGCGGTCCCGCATCTGGCAAGACCTTTGACCATGCCGTCTCCGGTAGGCCGGGGTGCGGCGTGGTCATCGTCTGCCCGGCCTGTGGATCGTTCTCCTTGGAATCATTTCTCATCGCCACTGGGCTGGTCGGGCTCGCCGAAATGGGCGACAAGACGCAGCTGCTCGCGTTCATCCTCGCCGCGCGGTTTCGCCAGCCGCGGCCCATCGTGGCCGGCATCTTTGCTGCCACTGTCGTCAATCACGCCGTCGCGGCGGCCGTCGGGGCCTGGCTCATGCGCCTGGCCGGTCCCGTGGCGATGCGCTGGGTGCTGGGCGTGTCGTTCCTTGCCATGGCGGCCTGGACGCTGGTGCCGGATCGTTTCGATGAGAAGGATGCGAAGCTCTCCGCAGGCGCCGGGGTCTTCGCCACGACGCTGGCGGCCTTCTTCCTCGCAGAAATGGGCGACAAGACCCAGGTGGCCACCGTGGCGTTGGCGGCGCAATACCACGCCGTGTGGAGCGTGGTCATGGGCACCACGCTCGGAATGATGATCGCCAACGTGCCGGCGGTGCTGCTCGGCGATCGCATCGCGCACCGGCTGCCGGTGGTCTGGATGCACCGCATGGCGGCGCTCCTCTTTGCCGCGCTGGGTGTGGCCACTCTGATGGGCGCGGGCAAGGGCTTGGGGCTGTAGCGGCACTGCACGTCATGGCTGAAGCTGCCCTGCCCTGAACATGGCACCAGGCGCGCGGGCATCTTGATGCGTCCTTTATGCGCCGGCCTTCGATTTTTTCGACATCTTGATGCGCCGGTTCCTAGCATGCCAGGCGTCTCTCGTCGGTGAACTAGGAGGACGACTGATGGACCTCGTGTGTCTTGCGCTCGCCGCCGGCCTGTGGCTGTCGATGGTCGGCATGGCGGTGGGCTGCGCCAAGCTGGGGGGAGCAGGGAAATGACCTGGATGCATGTGCTGGGGAGCACCGCCGCATTGGGGCTCTTGGCTTATCTGGTGGCCGCGCTCCTGTATCCCGAGAGGTTTTCATGACCTCCCATGCCTGGACCTTGCTGGCGGTGTACAGCGCGGTACTCACGCTGCTGGCGGTGCCGCTGGGCCGCTGCATCGCCCACGTGATGGAAGGCCGCTGCGCACTCGCCTCGCGCGTGGAGGCACCGCTGTACCGCCTGTGCGGAGTGAACGCCGAGGCCGAGATGGGCTGGCTGCAGTACACGCTGGCGATCCTGCTGTTCAACTTCCTCGGGCTCCTGGCCGTGTATGCGTTGCAACGGCTCCAGCTGTGGCTGCCGCTGAACCCGCAGAACCTCGCAAACGTGTCGCCGGACTCCGCGCTCAACACCGCCATCAGCTTCGCCACCAACACCAACTGGCAGGGCTACGGGGGCGAGACGACGATGAGCTTTCTGACGCAGATGCTCGGCCTGGGGGTGCAAAACTTTCTGTCGGCCGCCACCGGGATCGTGGTGGTGGTCGCGCTGATCCGTGGCTTCACGCGTCACAGCGCCCAGGGCGTGGGCAACGCCTGGGTGGACCTCACCCGCGTGACGCTGTGGGTGCTGCTGCCGCTGTCGTTCGTGGTGGCGCTGATGCTGGTGTCGCAGGGCGTGGTACAGAGCTTCGACAGCTACAAGGAAGTGCAAACGCTGGAGGCAGTGAAGTACCAGGTGCCCAGGACCCGCCCCGACGGCGAGCCGATGGAGGACGCCCAGGGGCGCCCGGTGATGGAGGACAGAACCACCGACAAGCAGACCCTGCCGCTCGGCCCCGCCGCCTCGCAGATCGCGATCAAGCAGCTGGGTACCAACGGCGGCGGCTTCTTCAACGTGAACTCCGCGCATCCGTTCGAGAACCCGACGCCGCTGTCCAACTTCGTGGAGGCACTGGCGATCCTGCTGATCCCGGCGGCACTGTGCTTCACCTTCGGTCGCATGGTGGGCGATTGGCGCCAAGGCTGGGCGATCTTCGCTGCGATGGCCGCGATGTTCCTTGTCGCTACGGTGGCCGCGATGTACTTCGAGCAACAGGGCAACCCACGGTTCGCGTCGTTGGGCGTGGACCAGGCCGGCGGCAACATGGAAGGCAAGGAAGCGCGTTACGGCATCGCCGAGTCCGCGCTCTGGGCCTCGGCGACCACGTTGGCCTCCAACGGCTCCGTCAACTCGATGCACGACTCCTACACGCCGCTCGGCGGGCTGGTCCCCATGCTCAACATGCAGCTCGGCGAAGTAGTGTTCGGCGGCGTGGGTTCGGGCCTGTACGGCATGCTGGTGTTCGCGATCATCGCGGTGTTCATCGCCGGTCTCATGATCGGCCGCACACCGGAGTACCTGGGCAAGAAGATCGAGGCCTACGAGATGAAGATGAGCTCGCTGGCCATCCTGATCGTGCCGCTGGTGGTGCTCGGCGGCACGGCGATCGCGGTCATGAGCGACGCGGGGCGTGCCACCATCGCCAACCCGGGCGCGCATGGCTTCTCGGAGGTGCTGTACGCGTTCAGCTCCGCTGGCAACAACAACGGCAGCGCATTCGCGGGCCTGGGCGCCAACACACCGTTCTACAACACGATGCTGGGCATCGCGATGTGGCTGGGCCGCTACACGGTGCTGATCCCGGTGATGGCGATGGCCGGCTCGCTGGCCGGCAAGAAGCGTCTGGCCGTCACGGCCGGCACCATGCCCACCCACGGCCCGCTGTTCGTGGTGCTTCTGATCGGCACGGTGCTGCTGATCGGCCTGCTGAACTACGTGCCCGCGCTGGCGCTGGGCCCGGTGGTCGAGCACCTGGTGCTGTGGAAGTGAGCACCCGGAGAACCACCATGACACGCAAAACGTTCACGCTGTTCGATCCGGCGCTGCTCAAGCCGGCCCTGGCCGAATCGTTCAAGAAACTCAGCCCGCGCGCGCAGTGGCGCAACCCGGTGATGTTCGTCGTGTACATCGGCAGCATCATCACCACCGCGCTGTTCTTCCAGGCGCTGGCCGGCGAGGGCGAGGCGCCCGCAGGTTTCATCCTCGCCATCTCGCTGTGGCTGTGGTTCACCGTGCTGTTCGCCAACCTGGCCGAGTCGATGGCCGAAGGCCGCAGCAAGGCACAGGCCGCCTCGTTGCGCAGCCTGAAGAGGCAGACCTGGGCCAAGAAGATGGAGGAGCCCCGGTATGGGGCCACGTGGCAGCCCATCGAATCTTCCGCGCTGCGCAAGGGCGACGTGGTGCTGGTGATGGCCAAAGACGTGATCCCCGCCGATGGGGAGGTCATCGAGGGCGTGGCATCGGTGGACGAGAGCGCCATCACCGGCGAGTCGGCCCCGGTGATCCGCGAGAGTGGCGGTGACTTTTCCGCGGTGACCGGCGGCACGCGCGTGCTCTCCGATTGGATCGTGGTGCGCATCACGGTGAACCCGGGCGAGACCTTCGTCGACCGCATGATCGCGATGGTCGAAAGCGCCAAGCGCCAGAAAACGCCCAACGAGATCGCACTGACCATTCTGCTGGTGGCGCTGACGATCGTGTTCCTCGGTGTCACGGTCACGCTGCTGCCGTTCTCGCTGTTCAGCGTGCGGGCCGCGGGCGGCGGCGCTCCGGTCACCCTCACTGCGCTGATCGCGCTGCTCGTGTGCCTGATCCCGACCACGATTGCCGGGCTGCTTTCGGCCATCGGCGTGGCCGGCATGAGCCGAATGATGCAGGCCAACGTGATCGCCACCTCCGGGCGCGCCATCGAAGCGGCAGGCGACGTAGACGTGCTCCTGCTCGACAAGACCGGCACCATCACGCTCGGCAACCGCCAGGCTTCGGCCTTCCTTCCCGCCCCAGGTGTGCGGGAGGGCGAGCTGGCCGACGCCGCGCAGTTGGCCTCGCTGGCCGACGAGACACCAGAAGGCCGCAGCATCGTGGTGCTCGCCAAGCAGAAGTTCAACCTGCGCGAGCGCGATCTTCAGGCGATGGGCGCGCACTTCACGCACTTCTCGGCGCAGACCCGCATGAGCGGCGTCAACCTGCCGCTGGTGGCGCAGGCGCAGCAGGTCGTGGGCAGCGATACCGCGCCGCCGACGATGCGCGAGATCCGCAAGGGCGCGGCCGACGCGATCCGCAAGCATGTGGAGTCGCTGGGCGGCGCGTTCCCCGCAGCACTGGATGTCACGGTCGATGAGGTCTCGCGCCGCGGCAGCACGCCGCTGGTGGTGAGCGACGGCGTGAAAGTGCTGGGTGTCATCGAGCTCAAGGACATCGTCAAGGGCGGCATCAAGGAGCGCTTCGCCGAGATGCGCCGCATGGGCATCAAGACCGTGATGGTCACCGGCGACAACCGCCTCACCGCCGCAGCCATCGCGGCGGAAGCGGGCGTGGACGATTTCCTCGCCGAGGCCACGCCGGAGGACAAGCTGCGCTTGATCCGCACGCACCAAGGCGAAGGACGCCTCGTAGCGATGACGGGCGACGGCACCAACGACGCACCCGCGCTCGCGCAAGCCGACGTGGCGGTGGCCATGAACTCCGGCACGCAGGCCGCCAAGGAGGCCGGCAACATGGTGGACCTCGACAGCAACCCCACCAAGCTGATCGAGGTGGTGGAAACCGGCAAGCAGATGCTGATGACACGTGGCGCGCTCACCACCTTCAGCGTGGCCAATGACATCGCCAAGTACTTCGCGATCGTGCCGGCCGCCTTTGTCACGACCCATCCGCAGCTGCAGGCGCTGGACGTGATGCACCTTGCCAGCCCGGCTTCGGCCATTCTGTCGGCCCTGATCTTCAACGCGCTGATCATCGTCTTCCTGATCCCGCTGGCGCTGAAGGGCGTGACGTACCGGCCGCTGGGTGCGGCGGTGCTGCTGCGCAAGAACCTGATGGTGTACGGACTGGGCGGCGTGATCGTGCCCTTCGCGGGCATCAAGATCATCGACCTGGTCCTCAGCGGGCTGGGCCTCGTGTGAAAGGGGCATTGACCATGAAAACCTTGATACGCCCGGCCGTCACGTTGTTCGCCGCGCTCACCGCCATCACCGGCGTGGTGTACCCGCTGGCTGTGACCGCCATCGCTCAGGCCGCCTTCCCGAGCCAGGCTACGGGCAGCGTGATCGTGCGCGACGGCGAGGCCGTGGGCTCGTCGCTGATCGGTCAGAACTTCACCGATCCCAAGTACTTCTGGGGCCGCCCGTCGGCCACCAGCCCGATGCCCTACAACGCAGGCGGTTCCAGCGGGTCCAACCACGGGCCCCTGAACCCCGCGCTCACGGATGCGGTGAGGAGCCGGGTGGAGGCGCTGAAGGCGGCCGATCCCTCGAACGCTGCACCGGTGCCGGTGGATCTGGTCACCGCATCGGGCAGCGGCCTGGACCCGCAGATCAGCGTGGCCGCGGCCGAGTACCAGATCCAGCGCGTGGCTCGCGTGCGCGGGGTGGCGCCGGAGAGGGTCAGGACGCTGGTCGCGCGTCATACGGCCGGCCGCCTGTTCGGCGTGCTCGGTGAACCACGGGTGCACGTGCTCGAACTGAACCTCGCACTCGACCAGATGCCGCGTGGCTGAAGATTCCAGCGAGCGATGGTCAACGGCATCCTGCGAAGAAGGATCATGAGCCTCTTCTGACCCTCCCGCGCCCCCCATGACCGACGAGCGTCCCGATCCCGACCAGCTACTCGCGCGCCTCAAGAAGGAGGAGGCGCAGGCCCGTCGCGGCAAGCTGAAGATCTTCTTCGGCGCCTCGGCCGGGGTCGGCAAAACCTACGCCATGCTCTGCGCCGCGAGCGCGGTGCGCGCGCAGGGGGTGGACGTGGTCATCGGCATCGTGGAGACGCACGCCCGCGCCGAGACACAGGCGCTGCTGGGAGGCTTGGGGATCGTGCCGCGCAAGGAGGTGAGCTACCGCGAGCACACGCTCAACGAGTTCGACCTCGATGCGGCGCTGAAGCGCAAGCCCGCCCTGATCCTGGTGGACGAGCTGGCGCACTCCAACGTACCCGGCTCGCGCCATCCCAAGCGCTGGCAGGATGTGGAAGAGCTGCTGGATGCCGGCATCGACGTGTGGAGCACGATGAACGTGCAGCACATCGAAAGCCTCAACGACGTCGTGAGCGGCATCACCGGCATCCGCGTGTGGGAGACGGTGCCCGACCGCGTGTTCGACGAGGCCGACGAAGTGGTCATCGTCGACCTGCCCCCCGACGACCTGCTGCAGCGCCTCAAGGAAGGCAAGGTCTACCTGCCGCAGCAGGCCGCCACGGCCGTGCGCAACTTTTTCCGCAAGGGCAACCTGATCGCGCTGCGCGAGTTGGCCCTGCGCCGCACGGCAGACCGGGTGGACGAAGAGATGCTGGACTACCGGCGCACGCAGTCCGTGGCGCCGGTGTGGCAAACGCGTGAGGCGCTGCTGCTGTGCATCGGCCCCGACGAGCGCTCGGAGAAGCTGGTGCGCGCCACCGCCCGCATGGCAGGCCAGCTCGATGTGCCCTGGCAATGAATCTATGTGGAAACGCCGCAGTTGCAGCGACTGTCGGACGCGAAGCGGCAAAAGGTGCTGCGCGTGCTGAAGCTGGCGCAGGACGCCGGTGCCAACACGGCGACGCTGGCCGGCAGCACGCTGGCTCCCGCAGTGGTGAAGTACGCCCACGAGCGCAACCTGTCGCGCGTGATCCTCGGCCGCGACACCAACCGCTGGCATCGGCCATGGCGGCCCACGCTGGCCGAGGCAGTGGGCCACCTCGGACCCGACCTGGACGTGATCCAGATCGCCCTGCCGCCGCGCGGCACGTCGCCGGCACTGCCCCCGGCGCTCGAACCGGAGTCGGCTTCGCCGGCCCAGGCATGGCTACCCTATGGCTGGAGCGCACTGATCTGCGCGGCAGTCACGCTGCTCACCGCGCCGCTGTACGCGGTGCTCGAACTCACGAACATCGTGATGATGTTCCTGCTGGCCGTCGTGTTCGTGGCCGTGCGTTTCGGCCGAGGGCCGGCGGTGATGGCTGCGTTTCTCGCCGTGGGCGCCTTCGACCTCTTCTACGTGCCGCCGCGCTTCACCTTCAGCGTGAGCGATGCCCAATACCTGCTCACGTTCGCGGTGATGCTGATGGTGGCGCTGCTGATCGGCCAGCTCACGGCGGGATTGAAGTTCCAGGCTCGCGTGGCCACGCTGCGCGAGGAGCGAGTTCGCGCGCTGTACGAGATGTCGCGCGACCTGTCCGGGGCGCTGATGAACGAGCAGGTGGCCGAGGTGGCAGGCCGGTTCATGAAGTCGGAGTTCGATGCCCATGCCGCCTTGCTGATATCCGATCTGCAGGACCGGCTCGCAGCCCCGACACGCGGCCCGTCCACGCCTGCCGGCATAGATACCGCCGTTGCGCAGTGGGCCTTCGATCACGCAGAGGCCGCCGGCCACGGCACGAATACGCTGCCCGCTGCGCCCATCCTGTACCTGCCGCTGAAGGCACCCATGCGCATGCGCGGCGTGCTGGCCATCGAGCCGCGCAACCCTGCCCGGCTTGCGGGACCGGAACAACGCCGGCTGCTGGACACCTGCGCATCCTTGCTCGCGATCTCACTGGAACGCATCCACTACGTCGACGTGGCGCAGAACACGACCGTGCAGATGGAGTCGGAGCGGCTGCGCAACTCGCTGCTCGCCGCGATCTCCCACGATCTGCGCACGCCGCTGTCGGCACTGGTCGGCATGGCCGACTCGATGGCGATGACGGCGCAACCCGGGTCGCCCGAGGCGCAGATCGCGCAGGCCATGCGCGAGGCCTCGCTGCGCATGAGCTCGCAGGTGAACAACCTGCTTGACATGGCCAAGCTGCAGTCTGGGCAGGTGCAGCTCAACCGGCAATGGCTGCCGCTGGAAGAAGCGGTCGGCAGCGCGCTGCGGGCGATGTCCGGGACGTTCGATGCGAAGCGGGTGCGTGTTTCGATCCCGGTGGATCTGCCGCTGCTGAGCGTCGATGCCGCCTTGTTCGAGCGCGTGCTGTGCAACCTGCTGGAAAACGCCGCCAAGTACGCCCCGGCCCGCAGCCCCATCGAGATCAGCGCCTCGGTGGTGGACGACCGCGTACGGATCCTGGTCGATGACCACGGCCCCGGGTTGCCTAAGCATCGAGAGGAGGCGATCTTCCAGATGTTCGAGCGCGGCCGCAAGGAAAGCGCCACCCCCGGCGTGGGGCTGGGCCTGGCGATCTGCCGGGCCATCGTCGAGGCGCATGGCGGCCGGATCAGCGGGGAGACCCGCCCGGGCGGCGGCTCGCGCTTCACGATCGACCTGCCGCGCGGAGAGCCGCCGCAGATCAGCGACCCGGACGCGCAGGAGCAGAAAGGAACCGCCGCATGAACCCGCCGAGACAGCGCATCCTGGTGGTCGAGGACGAACCGCAATTGCGGCGCTTCGAGGTCACGACGCTGCAGCGCGAGGGCTTCGACGTGTACGACGCCGCCAACCTGGAGCGTGGGCTGATCGAGGCCGGGACGAGGCGGCCCGACATGGTGGTGCTGGACCTCGGCTTGCCCGATGGCGACGGCGTCGATCTGATCCGGCAACTGCGCGGTTGGTCGGACGCGCCGGTGATCGTGGTCTCCGCGCGCACCGACGAAGCGGACAAGGTGCAGGCCCTGGACGCCGGTGCCGATGATTACCTTGTCAAGCCCTTCGGCGTGGCAGAGCTTCTGGCGCGCGTGCGAGCGCACTTCAGGCGCCGAGCAACAGCCTCGCGTGCGAACAGTTCGATCGTCGAGTTCGGCGACGTGAAGATCGACTTGGCGCGGCGCGTCGTCCAGCGCGCGGGCGAGAGCCTGCATCTCACCCCGATCGAGTACCGCCTGCTGACGCATCTGGCAGCGCATCCGCACTGCGTGCTCACCCACCGACAGGTGCTCAACGCCGTATGGGGGCCCCACCACGGCGAGGACACGCACTACCTGCGCGTCTACATGGGCCAGCTGCGCCGCAAGATCGAGGCCGACCCCGCTCAGCCGGAGCACCTGGTCACCGAGACCGGCATCGGATACCGCTTCGTGCCCTGAAGAGGGTGAGAGTCAATCCGCCAGCCCTGTCGATACCGGCGCGTCGTCCGGTGCCCGCGCCACGGCGTCCACCAGCTCGCGGCAGAACGCCGGCAGGTCGGCGGGCTTGCGGCTCGACACCCAGTTGGCGTCGACCATCACCTCGCGGTCGACCCAGTTCCCGCCCGCGTTGCGGATGTCATCCTGCAGGGACGGCCAGCTGGTGAGCGTGCGACCGGGCACGAGGCCCGCCGACACCAGCAACCAGGGGCCGTGGCAGATCACGGCAATGGGCTTGCGCGCGGCGTCGATCGCCTGTGCGAATCGCTGGGCGCCCTCCACCATGCGCAGCGCATCCGCATTGAAGGTTCCCCCGGGCAGCACCAGCGCGTCGTAGTCCTCGGCACGGGCGCGGTCCAGGGGCATGTCCACGTTGAACCGGCTGCCGAGCTGCTCGTGATGCATCCCGCGCACCACCGGCCCTTGGGGAGACACGATGGCCGTCTTCGCACCCGCGGCTTCCAGCGCGCGGCGCGGTTCGGTGAGTTCCACTTCCTCGAACAGGTCACCGACGAGGATGGCGACGGTCAGGCCGTCGAGTTGCTTGTCCTGGGCCATGGCAAACGCTCCTTGCGCAAGCCGTCACACCGGCAGCCGGCGTGCCCGGTTCCTGCCGCTCGCGGTGTAGGCCCCGGCCCACATCGATGAGGCCACCTCGCCGACACGCTGCGGCGACGCGCGCCGGCAGCCAGACGGCTGCTGCATCGCCGACGATGGTTTTGCTCGGCAAAGGCCTGGGCGCAAGAGCCTGGGTCCGGCCTGGGTCGCAAAGGCTCGATCGCAAAGATCGCAAAGGAGTGAATGTCCAGGACACGCAAGCTGACGATCCTCTGTGCCGCCTGCTCCTTGTCGCTCGCCGCGGGCTGCTCCTCGGTGCCGCAGCGCACATCACCGCCGACAGGCACCGAGACAGTAGGCGGCTCGCCCTCGCCGTACGAGACCACGCAGTACGGCACCGTGCGCAACATCCAGGAGAAGCAGGCGGGCCAGGGCAGCAGCGGCACGGGCGCCATCATCGGCGCGGTGGTGGGGGGCGCCCTGGGCAACCAAGTGGGCTCGGGCACCGGCCGGGCGGCTGCGACGGCGGCCGGTGCTCTGGGTGGCGCCGTGGTGGGTGACCGGATCGAGCGCTCCCGCGCGCAACCGTCGCAGAGCTACTACCAGATCGACGTCCGGCTGGACAACGGCGACTTCCGCTCGTACGACTACTACGATCTCAACGGCCTGCGCGTGGGCGACCGGGTGCGGATCGAGAACGGCCAGTTGCAGCGCTGGTAACGACCGGCGCACAGCCCCGTTCCGGCGCGCGGGAGATGTGGGAAATGTGCCATGGGCGGTGGCATCCCGGGCGGCTCGCGCACGGGCACCGGGTTCTCCACCGGGCCCGGGTCGCCGATGTCCGGTGGCAGGATTTCGGGTCCGGGTGGCGGTGGCCGCCGCAGGGGCTGCGGCGGCTCAGGCTGAGGGGGGACATCGTGCGCATACCGCGCGCCGGGGTGCGGCACGCCGGGCCCCGCCGGCACGTCAGGCCTTGTCGATGGCACGCTTGACCTTCTCCTTGGCATCGCCCACATCGGCGCGGGCCTTGCCCTTGGCCTGCTCGGTCTTCGCCTGGCCCTCCATGCGCGCATCACCGCGCAGGTCGGCAGCCGTCTCCTTCACCTTGCCCTTGGCCCGCTCGGCGCGGCCCTTGATCTGGTCCTTGTTCATCGTGATTCCTTTCCGCGATGGTGAATGAACGAGTCAAGCCGGGTGGCAATCGACAGGCCCAAAAAAAACCGCCGCGGCACGCGCGGCGGTGGGCACAAAAACACCGTCTCGAGCCCACGTCGCCCAATGAGTCGGGAGGAAGGGGGGAGGAGCGCCGCAGTTGGATGCTCGAGCCGGTAACCGTTGAGCGGCAGACCCCAGGGGTTGCATGCCACTCGCTGCCCACGTCAGAGCAAGCCCTGTACCAGCGGCCACGCGCGGGGAATCTTTGCGCACGGCTTGCGGGGCGTGGGCCAGCGCAAGATCGCCGAACGAGCAACGCGCCCGGCGCAGTTCCTGGCACAAAGACCATCGGCAAATCCTGGAATCCCGAGTGCTTTTGTCATGCACAAGTTACCGGCTCGCCAACAGGGTTTCCCGCTGGCTCTTGCCTTGTGCGGGGTCGCGAGTCTCCGCGGCAGACAGGCCCGCCGCTTGCATAAGCGATGCACCAGCAGGCCCCCCTCATGACCAGCAGATCCCGCCGCGTCCTCCTCATTGACGACAACCTCGATGCCGCCGAGTCGCTGGCCCAGCTGCTGGCCCTCTCCGGCCACGATGCGCGTACCGCGCCTGACGGGACACGGGGCCTTGCGCTCGCGTCCGAGTTCACGCCACAGGTGGTGTTTTGCGACCTCGGGCTTCCTGGCATGAACGGGTACGAGGTGGCGCGGCGGCTGCGGGCCCTGCCCTTCGGGCGCGACATGCTGGTGGTCGCCCTCACCGGCTACGGCCAGCCCGGGGACCGCGAGAAAACCGCACAGGCGGGCTTCGATGCGCACTTGGTCAAGCCGGTGGACCCCGCGGTGATCGAAGGCTTCCTGGAGCATTGCCCCACCCCCGGGCACAGCGTGGAACCCTGCACAGGGGTCCGTTGACAGCACCCCATGTTCTTGCAGAGCGCTAGTTCGGCCCAGCCTCAGCGGCGGGGCTAGGCGGATGTGCAAGGGCATCGGCGAGCGTCTGTACGACGCGGTCCGGGTCGATGGGCTTGGAGACGTGTGCATCGAATCCGGCCTTCAGCGCACGCATGCGGTCCTCGACGCGTGAAAACGCGGTGAGTGCGAGCGCCACGATGTGCGGGCGGCGCTCGCCGCCTTCGAGGGTACGCACCCGGCGGATGAACGCGTAGCCATCCTCTCCCGGCATGGCGATGTCCGAGATGAGGGCGTCGGGCTGCTCCTGCGGCGCAGTCTCCGAGAGGTAGTGATAGGCCGCTGCAGCGGAGTCGAAGCTGTACAGCTCGGCCTGTGCACTGCGCAGGATCAGGCTCAAGGCTTCGCGACCGTCGGCATCGTCCTCGACGATCACGATGCGTTTGCCGGCCAGCGGCGAGCGGGTATCGGCAGCAGCGTCCAGCAAGACAGGCTCGTCGAGCAGCAGCTGCTGCGGCAGCTGGATGGTGAAGGTGGTCCCCTGCCCCGGGCCGGCGCTCGATACCGTGATGCTCCCGCCGTGCAGTTCCACGAGCTGTTGCGCAAGCGACAGGCCCAGCCCCAGCCCACCGCTGTGCCGGGTGCTGGAACTGTCGCCCTGCTGGAATCGCTCGAACACAAGCGGCAGTTGGGCCGGCTCCAGGCCCACGCCAGTGTCCCTGACTTCGATCGCCAGGCACTCGTCGCGGCGCTCGCTGGCCACGTTGACGATACCGTCTTCGGGCGTGAACTTCACCGCGTTGGACAGCAGCTTGAGCACCGACTGGCGCAGGCGGTCGAAGTCGGCCCGCATGAAGCCGGCCCTGCGGTCGTGCCTGACCTCGACCCGGATGCGCTTGTGCTCGGCCATCGGCAGCACCGCCTCGACAGCTTCATCGATCACACGGGCCAGGGGGATGTGCTGGAGGTCGAGCTGCAGCTTGCCGCAAAGGATGCGCTGACTGTCGAGCAGGTCGTCGACCAGCTGGGTCTGCGCCTGGGTGTTGCGATCGATGGCATCCAGCGCCCGGACCTGCACGCCCTGGAGCATGCCGGCATGCCGCAGCACGTGTGCCCAGCCGCGGATGGCATTGAGCGGGGAACGCAGCTCATGCGTGACGACCGCAAGGAACTCATCCTTGGCCTGCGCGGCCGCCTCGGCCTCGGCGCGGGCCTGCCGCTCGCGTGACAGCAGCTCGGCCGTGGCCAGCTCCTGCTGCTTGCGCTCGGTCACGTCCTCGGCAATGCCTCCGATGCGTACCGTGCAGCCCGACTCGTCGCGCAGGTGGAACCGCCGGTCGCGGATCCATCGGATCTCGCCTGTGCGCGATGTAATGCGGTATTCGCGCAGCGTCTCGCCTTGCGTGGGGTCGTCGGCAAAAAACGGCCTGGGCAGACGCCTGGCGTCCTCGGCGAGCACGGCTCGGTTCCAGTGCGCGGGGTCGGCCAGCAGTTGGTCGGCACGCACCCCCCACCACTGCTCGAAACGCGGGCTCACGTACAGCAGAGTCTGCGAGGGCAGGTCAGCAAGCCAGAAGATGTCTTCGCTGCTTTCCGCGAAGCGCTGGAAATAGGCCTCGCCGCCGTGGGCGACTTTCGCACTGCCATGTGTCGTCCGCATGCTGTCGCGAGGCCGGGATCGTTTGCGCTTTTCGCTTGGTTTGGCTGGATTCGATTCGGAACTCATGTCGATGCCCGGCTGCTGATCCCTCGGCGCTCTTGCCCGCACGCGCAATCGGCATGCCCGGGTGCGCCGTGGCCTAACGAGAGGTTCTTCTTTCGATCCTTTCCAAGTGGCCCGAGATTGCCTACAGATCCGTGCAATTCCTCCCCGCACGCGGCGAGTCGCGCAGACCCGCATGGAAGGTCCTCGGGCGGCATGCCATTTGCCGGCGCATCGAAGGCCCCAGCCTCGTTGCGGTGGAGGCCGGTTTCCGTCAATCGACCTTTGAAAGGATCGCTCCAATGATCAACTTCATCGTTTGGCTGATAGTGGGAGGCTTGGTCGGCTGGATCGCCAGCATGATCATGCGCACCGACGCGCAGCAGGGCGTGCTCCTCAACGTGGTGGTCGGCATCGTCGGCGCGGCGGTGGCTGGCTGGCTCATCTCTCCGCTGCTGGGCATACCGAGCATCAACCAGCAGTTCAGCATCGGCGCCTTCGTGGTGTCGCTGCTCGGCGCGATCGTGCTGCTGGGGATCGTGAATCTCTTCCGGCGCGGCAGGGTCCGCTAGTCGCGGCACACTCGTGCTCCGCTCGGAAGAAGCCGTCATGAAGACCGCAGCAGAAGGTCGCTGACGCCTTGTCCCGCGCGGAGCACTAGCCCCCTCGCCCGGCCGCACGCCAGACCGACGGGTGAGCGGTCGGCGCCGTCACTGTTTCGCACGCACTGACGGCGGCTTTTCCATTTCGGTTCTGTCCTTCTCGATCACCCCACGGAGGCTTGACTCATGGATACCAATACCTCGATGACCGACACAGCGGAAGCCACCGCCACCATGGCCACCGACACCACGCAGGCGACGGCCGACCGGGCGCTCAGCGCGGTCGATCGCGCGGCGCAAACGGCGCACGATGCCATCGATCGACTGGCCGCGAAGGCCGGGCCCATGGTGGAGCGACTGCGCGGCACGGCCAGCACCACCGGCGAATCGTTGCGCGCGCGCGCCGGCCAGCTCGGTGAGCTGGAACAGGAGTGGCTGGACTCCACTCGCAGCTATGTGCGCGAGAACCCGCTCACCGCCCTCGGCATTGCGGTGCTGGCGGGGGTGGTGCTGAGCAAAATCGCGTCGCGCGACTGACACGCAATCGACACGCGAGATATCGACACGCGATTGACGCGTCATCGATGCTGATGCGATTGACGGCCGCCGGCATTCATCGCCCATGAAAAAGCCCGCCGAAGCACGGCGGGCTTTCTTTCGGGCGCGTGGGGGCTCAGTCGAGGCTCTCGTCCTCACGAGAAGAGGAACTGCCCCGGCTGCTGCCGGGCTGGCCGCTGTGCTCGCTGCTCTGCTGGCTGCTCTGCTGGCTGCTCCCGCCCCCGCCCTTCTGGCCGCCTTGTGGGCTGCTGCGGGCCGAGCTGCGCTCGGCGCCCTTGCTGCTGCCCGCGCTCGGGGTGTCCATGCCGGAGACCGTGCTTTGGTGACGCTGCGTACCGGCTGGGCTGCCGCGGTCCCCCGAGCTGGCCTGGCCGCGCTCGCTCTGGCGGCCCTGCCCGGCTTGCGGTTGTTGCTGCTGGGGGTTGCTCTCGTTCTGCCGCTCCTTCTTCATGGCGAACTCCTGTGGTTGAGTGAACGCGTGGGCTGCACGCGGGACACGTGGCCGGCAATGCGCATGCCCGCATCGCACAGGGGCGCCGGCACTCCGTTTGCTCCACGGGCATGACAGGAGAAGCAGCCATGCCACGCAACAGCAGCATCCTGGGCGCCGAGCGCGCCCCCGAGCAGGCCGAGGGCCGGGACGTCGAGGCGCTGGGCCCCAGCGACACCTCCGACAGCGGCAGCGACGTCCGCGGCGAGTTCGATCTCGCACAGCCCACCGACCTGGACAACCCGATCTTCGGCTCGGAGCAACCCGGCCTCGAAAGCGACAGCGACTCCGGCGGCACGGGTGAGCGCGGTGCGGCCCTGCTCGATGAGGAAGCCGACGAGGCGCGCGACATCCGGCCCGACAGCGTGCATAGCCTCGCCGAGGAAGCGCTGGCCTCGGAGGACGTGAGCGCCGAGGTCGAGCGCGAACTGGCCGATCTCTCGGACGGCGAGGACTTCTCGCCGCCCGAGGACGACGAGGACGAAGATCGCGACGCGGACGCCAGGCGCTGAACATGGAGCCGATCCTCATCGACGGCGTGGCCCAGGCGCCGCAGCGGCGCGCCGTCTTCATCGACAAGGACGGCACGCTCGTCGAGGACCTGCCCTACAACGTGGACCCCGCGCGGGTGCGATTCACCCCGCATGCGACGCAGGGCCTGCGGCTGCTGGCCGCCGAGGGTTTCCTGCTCGTGGTGGTGACCAACCAGCCGGGCTTGGCCCGGGGCCTGTTCACCCGCGCGGAATTCGCCCGCCTGCAAGTCGCGCTGGCTGCGATGCTGCGGGCCGAAGGCGTGGCGCTGGCGGACTTCTATGCCTGCCCGCATGCACCGGCGCCGGGGCCCGTGCCGGCCTGCCTGTGCCGCAAACCCGCGCCGGGCCTGCTGCACCAGGCCGCACGTGCGCACCGCATCGACCTGGCCCGCTCGTGGATGGTGGGCGACATCCTCGACGACGTGGAGGCCGGCCGCCGAGCGGGCTGCCGCACGGTGATGCTCGACGTGGGGCACGAAACCGTCTGGCGCCGCTCGCCGCTGCGCACGCCGCACATGATGGCGGCGAACCTGCTCGATGCGGCGCGGCTCATGACGGCGGCGGGGCACGGCGGCGAGACGGCCCACGAGGATCGACCCGCCTCGTGCCATGGCGGCACCATGACCCCGGGCGCGATCGAAAGGCCGAGGCCATGAGCGCCGTCATGCAGCACCGTGCTGCGCATCGCCTCTGGCAGGAGGCGCGCAACATCCTGGTGGTCAGGCTCGACAACCTCGGCGATCTGGTCATGACCACGCCGGCCATCGCCGCCATACGCCACGGCGCGCCTGGTGCGCGCATCACGCTGCTCGGTTCGCGTTCAGGGGCCGCGGCGCTGCGCCACATCCCCGTGCTCGATGATGCGCTTGTGTACGACGCGCCCTGGAGCAAAGGCGCAGGCGACACACGCAGCCCGCTCGGGGACCGCGAGATGATCGACGAGCTGGCGCGGCGCGGCTTCGATGCGGCAGTGATCTTCACGGTGTGCACGCAAAGCGCGTTGCCGGCGGCGCTGCTGTGCAGGCTGGCCGGCATCCCCCTGCGACTCGCCCACAGCCGCGAGAACCCGTACGACTTGCTCACCCATTGGGTACCGGACACCGAGGTCTTCGCGGCCGGTATGCGCCATGAGGTCAGGCGCCAGCTCGACCTGGTGCGTTCCGTGGGCTACTACGCCGACGACGAGCGCATGCAGTTTCGCTACCCGGCCGCCGACGTGCTGGCCATGCGCAGGAAGTTCGTGCAGGCCGGCGGCGACCTGCTGCGGCCTTACGTGGTGGTGCATCCCGGCGCCACGGCCGCCTCGCGGCGCTATCCCGGCGAGCGCTTCGGCGTGGCCGCGCAGGCCATCGTCGACGAGACCGGCTGCCAGGTCGTTTTCACTGGCGGCGCCGAAGAGGCGCAAGCCATTGCGCAGGCGCACTCGCGCATGGATGCGCCGGGCGTGTCGCTCGCGGGACAGCTCTCGCTGGGCGAGCTGGCGGCCCTGATCGCCGGTGCTCAGGTCATCGTGTGCAACAACAGCGGACCGGTGCATATCGCCGCCGCCGTGGGCACGCCGGTGGCGGTGCTGTATGCGCTGACGAATCCCCAGCACACACCGTGGCGGGTGCCGGCGCGCGTGCTGTTCCACGACGTGCCTTGCCGCAACTGCCTGAAGAGCGTGTGTCCCGAGGGACATCACGACTGCCTGGAGCGGGTGGACCCGGCCGAGGTGGCGCACGCGGCGCTGGACTTGTTGCGCCCGCTGCCCGGCGTGCCGCTCAACCCCACCACGCACCAGCCGGTGGCGCCCGCCACTGCGCTTTGAGCGGCCCCGTGATCCAGTCGCCTGGCGCATCGCCGTCATCCTTGCTGGGTGCTGCACCACGGAATGTGGGCGTGTTCCGGGCGCTGGTCCTGGGCGACATGCTGTGCGCCGTGCCCGCGTTGCGCGCCCTGAAGCAAGGCTGGCCCGACGCGCGCCTCACGCTCATCGGCCTGCCCTGGGCGCGCGAACTCGTGTCGCGCTTGTGGATGGTCGATGACTTCATCGCATTCCCCGGCTTCCCCGGCCTGCCGGAATCGGCGCCCAACCTGCCGGCCCTGCCCGGCTTCCTGAACCGCATGCAGCACGAGCATTTCGACTTGCTGGTGCAGATGCATGGCAGCGGCCAACTCACCAACGCGCTGCTGGCTGCATGCGGCGCGCAGCATGTCGCGGGCTTCTTCGGGCCGGGCGCCTACATCCCCGAGCCCCCACGGTTCACCCCCTGGCCCAGCGGGCACGAAATCGAGCGGCTGCTGGCGCTAGTCGATGCCCTCGGGCTGCCCCGTCAAGGCACGGCGCTCGAGTTTCCGCTGCGCGACACCGATCGCGCCGAGCTGGCTGCGCTGTGGCCCGAGTCGAGCACCACACCTTATGTGTGCGTGCATCCGGGGGCACAACTGCCCTCGCGCCGCTGGCCGCCGGAGCGCTTCGCGGCGGTGGCCGACGGCCTCGCGGCGCGCGGCCTCGCCGTGGTGCTCACGGGCACGCAGGACGAAGCCGCTCTCGTGGCACAAGTCGAGCGGGCCATGCGCTGGCCCGCCGTCAACCTGGCCGGGCGCACCACGCTGTGGACGCTGGGTGCGCTGGTCGAGCGAGCGCGGCTCGTGGTGTGCAACGACACCGGCATCTCGCACATCGCGGCCGCACTGGGCACGCACAGCGTGGTGGTGAGCTGCGGCGCCGACGTGTCGCGCTGGGCGCCGCTCGAGAC